>NZ_CAVK010000057.1 GCF_000382885.1 Sphingobium indicum BiD32 | reverse complement strand
GAGGCTCCAGCCGCTCGACAGGCGGGCGACGATCAGCGCGTCGATTTCGTCGCGGCGCTTGTCCACGCCGGACACGACATCGTCGAAAAACGGCTCCTCCGCCGGGGCGTAGGTCACGTCCTCGATCGTCGCGCCCAGGCGATGGGCATGGAATTCGTGCAGCAGGACGTGGACGGGGGTTCCCTCCATTTCGAGCTGATACAGCGCCTGAACCGCGGCAAGGCGCGCGGCGGAGCGGGATTTGGAGCGTGCGTTCATGGCGTTCCCCTACTCCGGTGTCAGCCGAGGCGCAACGCCACTGACGCAGCGTGTGCGGGCAGCCCTTCCGCTTCCGCCAGCGCCACCGCCGCCGGGCCGATCGCGCGGATCGCGGCATCGTCCAGGCTGAGGAAGCTGGTGCGCTTCATGAAGTCCAGCACGGAGAGGCCCGACGAAAAGCGCGCACGGCGGCCGGTGGGCAGGACGTGGTTGGGACCGGCGACATAATCGCCGACCGCTTCGGGGGTCATGCGGCCAAGGAATACGGAGCCTGCGTGACGCACGCTGGCGAACAGCGCATCGGGATCATCCACCGCCAGTTCGAGATGTTCGGCGGCCAGGCGGTTGACCAGCGGCATCGCCTCCTCAAAATCGCGCACGACGATGATCGCGCCATTGGCGGCCCAGCTGGCGCGGGCGACCTTCTGCGTGGCGAGCTGGCCAAGCCGACCCTCGACCGCGCGTTCGACCGCATCGGCGAAGGCAGCGTCGTTCGTGAACAGGATCGACTGGCTGGTGGGATCATGTTCCGACTGGCTCAACAGGTCGGCGGCGATCCAGTCCGGGTCATTCTTTGCGTCCGCGACGACGACGATTTCGGATGGCCCGGCGACCATGTCGATGCCGACCACGCCATAAAGCTGGCGCTTGGCTTCGGCGACCCAGGCATTGCCGGGACCGGTGATGACGTCCACCGGGGCGATCCGGTCAGTGCCATAGGCAAGCGCCGCGACGGCTTGCGCCCCGCCGACGCGCCAGATTTCCTCTATCCCCGCGATCTGCGCGGCGGCCAGCACCAGCGGGTTGATTTCGCCACCCGGCGTCGGCGTCACCATGGCGATGCGCTGCACGCCCGCGACTTTGGCGGGGATGACGTTCATCAGCAGCGAGCTGGGATAGGCGGCGCGGCCACCCGGCACATAGAGACCGGCGGCATCGACCGCGCTCCAGCGCGCGCCCAGGCGCACGCCCGCGCTGTCCACGCCGTCGCTGTCCACCGGGCGCTGCTTTTCATGATAGGCGGTGATCCGCGCGGCGGCGAGTTCGAGCGCGTCGCGCAGCGGGGTCGAGAGCGTGTCGAGCGCGGCGCGGGTTTCCGCCGGTGTGACCGCCCAGCCGGTGACATTCAGGTCATGATGGTCGAAACGCTGCGTATAGTCCGCGAGCGCGGCGTCCCCGCCCGTACGCACGGCTTTCAGGATCGCGGTGACGTCGCGCGAAACATCCTCGTCGGCTTCGCGGCGCGCGTCCACCAGATTGGTGAAGGCGGTGGCGAAATCGGGGGCCGTGGTGGTGAGCCTAAGCGGCATCCCGCACCCCCACGGCTTTGCGAAACGCCTCCACCATCGGCGCGAGTTCGGCCGAGCGCATCTTGAAGGCGGCGCGGTTGACGATCAGGCGGGCGCTGATGGGCATGATGATGTCGGTTTCGACGAGGCCATTGGCTTTCAGCGTCGCGCCGGACGAAACCAGATCGACGATGCGGCGCGACAGGCCAAGCGACGGGGCCAGTTCCATCGCGCCGTTCAGCTTGACGCACTCGGCCTGAAGCCCGCGCGCTTCGTAATATTTGCGCGTCAAGTGGGGATATTTGGTGGCGACGCGGACATGGCTCAATGCGGCCTGATCCTCGTCGCCTGCATCCACCGGCTGCGCGACTGAAAGGCGGCAATGGCCGATGTCGAGGTCCACGGGCGCGTAAAGTTCGGAATAGTCGAATTCCTCGACCACGTCGGACCCGACGATGCCGATCTGCGCCGCGCCATGGGCAACGAAGGTGGCGACGTCGAACGCGCGCACGCGGATGATCGACACGTCGGGGCGGTTGGTGGCGAAGCGCAGGGCGCGGCTTTTCTTGTCATGAAATTCCGCCTCCGGCTCGATACCGGCTTTGGCGAGCAAAGGCAGCGCTTCATCGAGGATGCGGCCCTTGGGAATGGCGAAGGTGAGGGTGCGAGTCATGACGCGCGGGCCTTAGCCGGGCGCGGGGGGGAGGGCAAGGATTTGGGGGGATACTACTAGTCAGCGATGGAAAATGGCATAATATGATGCGATGTCCATTTTGATCGACATTATAGCCGGTTTCTTCACGAGCGACTTGTCTGTCGGTTGGAAGTTGGTCGCTATTCTGGGTGTGGCATTGCTGGGGCTGGTTGCAATTCTAGCCTTGGCCTGACTATTGCGACTTCGTCATTCCCGCGAAGGTGGGAATCCATCTCCCGCCTTATCGTCTTGATTTTGGGTTCGGAGATGGATCCCCGCCTGCGCGGGGATGACGTAAAAATCGGTGGATGATGAATGTTGCAATGACCCCTCTCAATTGAGGGAATATCTCTCAATCCCAGTCGGTGACCGCCTCCTCGCCGTCAGGCAGAAACGGTCCTTCCTCAGACCCGAAGTTTGTCCAAATCACTATCTCGGTGCCATGGTCGCCTTCGGCATAGTCGGTTATGAGCGGGGGTTCATCAGGACGGATGAAGTCAGTTTCATAGTAAAAGCTAAGTTCGTCGCCCGGATTTAACCGATAGCGCGCAGTCGATAATTCAAAGGTAACAAACTGCGGTCGGCTCGTCGAATTCCGGATGATGTGTTTCGCCCGCCCCATGTGACTAAGCCACTTCTGCCATCGCGCTTTGCGTGCTGGCGATCCAGCCGCCGCCCAGCACATGGTCGCCATCATAGAGCACCGCGGCCTGTCCCGGCGCGACGCCATATTCGGGGGCGTCGAACAAGAGCTGTCCGTCCACCAGCCGCGCAGGCACGGGTTTCGCCATCGAGCGCACCTTGGCGGTCAGTGGCCCGGCAAAATCGCGGCCCAGCCAGTTGATGTCGGTCAGGCTCGCGCCCGATACCGCCAGCGCCGCCTTTGGCCCCACGATCACGCGCTTGGCCGGGGCGTCGAGGCGGATGACGTAGAGCGGGTCGGGCTGGCCGCCAATGTCGAGTCCCTTGCGCTGGCCCACGGTGTAATGGATCATCCCCTTGTGGCGGCCCAGCACCCGGCCATCGATATGGACGATGTCGCCGCCTTCATCCGCGTCGGGGCGCAGCTTGCGCACGATTTTGGCGTAATCGCCGTCGGGGACGAAACAGATGTCCTGGCTATCGGGCTTCAACGCCACCGCCAGCCCCAGTTCGGCGGCGATTTCGCGAACCATGGGCTTGGGCAGGCCGCCCAAGGGAAAGCGCAGATAATCGAGCTGTGCCTGGGTGGTGGCGAACAGGAAATAGCTCTGGTCGCGCGCAGGATCAGCGGCGCGGTGCAGTTCGGCGCCCTGCGGTCCGTCCACCCGGCGGACATAATGGCCGGTGGCGAGGCAGTCGGCGCCCAGGTCACGCGCGATCTGGAACAGGTCGGTGAATTTTACCCCCATATTGCATTTGACGCAGGGGATGGGGGTGCGCCCGGCCATATATTCGTCGGCAAAGTCGGCGATCACCGAATCGCGGAAACGGCTTTCATAATCGAACACATAATGGGCGATGCCGATGCGATCGGCGACGGCGCGCGCGTCGCGAATGTCCTGCCCCGCGCAGCAGCTGCCCGTGCGGCCCACTGCCGCGCCATGATCGTAGAGCTGGAGCGTGACGCCGATCACTTCCGCGCCGGTTTTGGCGGCAAGCGCGGCGACGACGGAGGAATCGACCCCGCCGGACATGGCAACGACAATGCGCCGCGCGTCGAGCGGCTGGGCTAGCTGAAACTCTGGCTGCATGGTCGCGCCTATACGCGCACTGTGCTTTTCATGCCAGTGGGCGTGATGCGACGGGCCGCAGCGCGGGATGCGACAAAGCGAAAGCCCATTTACCGACCCTTATCCATTGCCGCGTAGAAGCAGGGTCATGGATTTGAGTTTTCTTCGGACAGGCGGGCTTACCCCCGCCAATGCCAGACCCCTTGGCCGCGCGCGTGTGCCGGTCTGGCCGTTTCTGCGGGCTGCCTGTGCAGCACAGCAGGCGGCCAGCCCGACTGCGCTTGCGGTTGCGGGCGTCCTGCGGGGGCAGGACGGAACGGAAGACTGGATTCAGGAGCTGGCGGGAATATTCGCGCCACGTTCCGGCGGCATGATCGAAGCCGTTCGGCTCGCAGGAAGCTTTAATCCGCTGATCGCGAACCGTTTAGCTGTGGGGAAAGGATGATGAAGGTGGCGTTTACCTTGGCGCTTTAGCCGTTCTTCAGGGCTGATGTGCATAAGGGGATCGCTGCTGGATTTGACAACGCCAGCGCCGCTTTTGAGGGTAGTAATGATCGAAAACCAGAAAATACGGCCAGCCCAGGTCGTCGGGCCGCTCGGAGAACCGCTGACGCTGGACAGCCTCCCGCCACCGGACACGACCCGCTGGGTAGTGCGGCGCAAGGCCGAGGTGGTGTCCGCCGTCAATGGCGGTTTGCTGACCGTCGATGAAGCGTGCGCGCGCTATAATCTGACGCTGGAAGAATTTGCCGGCTGGCAGCGGGCGGTCGACCGGTCGGGGATGCATGGCCTGCGCGTGACGCGCATCCAATATTATAAATCCCTCTACGAACGGCAGCAGAAATACTGATCTGTCTGTGCGGGCGCCAGTGACGCAGCTTGAAAGGGGCTGCCGGATAGTATCCGGCAGCCCCTTTTGCTCGGGATATGCGAAAAACCCCCTGTAACGATGCGGGACGGGGATGGTTTCCCGCCCGGAATCATTTTCAGCCCATGGAACGCACCGCCCCTTGCACCGTTAATCCCGCAGCACCCAACCCGCTGGGGGCGTGGTCAAGGAGAATATCATGGGCATCATTATGTGGCTTATCGTCGGCGGCATCATCGGCTGGCTCGCCAGCATGGTCATGCGCACTGACGCGCAGCAGGGTATCCTGCTCAACATCGTCGTCGGCATTGTCGGTGCGTTCATCGGCGGTATGATTTTCAGCGGTGGCTCGATCAACAATGCAGGTCTGTCGCTGTACAGCTTCCTGGTGTCGCTGGTCGGTGCGATCATCCTGCTGGCGATCGTCAACCTGGTCCGTCGCGGGTCAGTGCGCTAACCGCACCCCTTACGACTGACCGCCCAAAAGGCCGCGCCCCAACCGGGCGCGGTCTTTTTATTGTGTTTTTCAAAATGCGCCCTTCCGCGCATTTGCAAACCCTACCTCCGCGCGGCGAACCAGCGATAGAGGGCCAGCACGGCGACCGATCCCAGGATCGCGGCGATGAAGCCGGCGCTCTGGCCCGGTGCGTAAAAGCCCGCGAGTCGGCCGACAAAGCCCGCCAACAGCGCCCCTGCGATGCCCAGCAGCATGGTGACGATACAGCCGCCAGGGTCGCGTCCCGGCATGATCAGCTTTGCAATTGCCCCGGCCAGCAGACCGATGATGATCCAACCCAGCAAATCCACGGCGCGCTCCTCTCCCTCTATCTTCGCACCCGTGGCATATAGCGCCATAATCGGGGGCTTTTGGCAAATGAATCCGGTTCCAGGCCGCCGCCGGTCCCGTTCGCGCCAACGAATCGCGGTGCCATTTCCACCGCCATGGCTTATACAATCGCGCAATATCGCTTTGCCCTCCCCCTTTGACCCATGATATTGGGGGTTGAGGGCGGTGCTATATTCATATAACACAGTCGCTGGATGGCGAAGCGCCGGAGAGACAGAATCGCATGAATTACGAAACCCAGGTCATGGCCGACTCAGCGGTCGTCATCGACGACGAGGATGCGCGCGCGCGCAAGCGGCGGCTGTGGCTGGTCGCGGCGGTGATCGTCGTGGCGCTGGTCGGCAGTGCGGTGTGGATTTCGATGCGCGGCGGTGATGCCGCTGCGCCTGCGGTCACGGCGCAGGTGCCGGTCGTCTCGGTCAGCAGTCCGGGCCGGTCGACCGTCGCGCGCACGGTGACCGCCACTGGATCGCTTGGTGCGCGGATCGACATGCCGGTCGGCGTCGTGGGTGAAGGCGGCATGGTCAGTCGGGTGCTGGTGCAGCCGGGCGACTGGGTCCGCGCCGGGCAGGTGCTGGCGGTGATCGAACGGTCGGTCCAGGCGCAGCAGGTCAATTCGCTCGCCGCGCAGGTCGATGTCGCCCGTGCCGACGCCAAGCTGGCGCAGGCGCAGCTGGATCGCGCCAAGGCGCTGGTCGGGCGCGGTTTCATCAGCGCGGCGGATATTGACCAGCGCACGGCGACCCGTGATGCGGCCAATGCGCGCGTCAATGTCGCCATCGCCCAGCTGGCCGAACAGCGCGCCCGCACCGGGCGGCTGGACATTCGCGCGCCCGCCAGCGGGCTGGTGCTGACCCGCGCGGTTGAGCCGGGGCAGATTGTAGGGTCTGGCAGCGGCGTGCTGTTCCGCATGGCCAAGGATGGCGAGATGGAGCTGCTGGCGCAGGTGGCCGAGGGTGATTTGCCGTCGCTGCGGGCTGGCAACAGCGCCATGGTAACCCCGGTGGGTGGCAAGGAGCAGTTTGCCGGACGGGTGTGGCAGGTGTCGCCCGTCGTCGATCCGCAGACGCGGCAGGGCATTGTCCGCATAGCGCTGCCCTATCAGCCAGCGATCCGGCCGGGTGGTTTTGCCGCCGTCACCATCACCAGCGGATCGGGCAGCGCGCCGTTGCTGCCGGAATCGGCGGTGCAGAGCGATCCCAAGGGCAATTATGTCTATGTCGTCAACGGCAAGAATGAAGTCGAACGGCGCGCCGTGACCGTGGGTCAGGTGTCCGATGCGGGTGTCGCTGTGACCAGCGGCATTACTGGCAATGAAAAGATCGTGACGTCGGCCGGTGCATTTCTGGCACCGGGACAGAAGGTTAAGCCGGAACCCATCAGCGGCCGGTAAAAGGCGCGAAGCTCCTCTGTGGGGAGGTCGCGCAACGGAATGACAGGACGGATTGCGTCCGGCGAAGGAAGCGGTAGCTCATGAATTTTCGCAATATGTCGGCCTGGGCCATCCGCAATCCGGTGACGCCGCTTGTCATGTTCGCGGCGCTGCTGCTGGCCGGGCTGGTCAGTTTCAGCCGCATGGACATCAACAATAATCCCGACATCAGCTTTCCGATGGTCAGCGTGGTCGTCAGCCAGCCGGGCGCGGCCCCGACCGAGCTGGAAACGCAAGTCACCCAGCGGGTCGAGGCGGCGGTGCGCGGCATCAGCGGCGTCGATGAAATCACGTCTTTCGCGTCCGAAGGCCGGTCGCTGAGCAACGTCCAGTTCACCATCGGCACGCCGATCGACCGGGCCGTCAGCGACGTCAAAAACGCCATCGACCAGATCCGCAGCGACCTGCCCGATGGCATATTGGAACCGCAGGTCACCCGCGTCGATATTGATGGCGGACCGATCGCCTATTTCAGCGCCGAAGCGACCGACATGACGCTGGAGGAACTGTCCTGGTATGTCGACAATACCGTCGCCAAGCGGTTGCGTTCGGTCAGCGGCATGGCGGCGGTCAATCGCGGCGGCGGGGTCAGTCGGGAAATCCGCGTCATCCTGGACCCTGCCAAATTGCAGGCGTTCGGCATCACCGCCGCACAGGTCAATCAGCAGCTCAATCAGGTCAATCTGAACGCGGCGGGTGGCCGCACCGAAATTGCCGGGGCGGAACAGTCGATCCGCGTGCTGGGCAACGCCCGCAATGCGCGCGATCTGGGCGCGACCCAGATCGCCATTACCGGCGGTCGCACGGTCAAGCTGGCCGATATTGCCGATGTCCGCGACATGTATGCCGAACAACGCAGCCTGGCGCTGATGAACGGGCGTCAGGTCACCAGTTTCAGCCTGGAAAAGGCCAAGGGCGCGTCCGACGTGACCGTCTATGACGAAGCGATGGTGGAGCTGGACAAGCTGCGCAAGGAAAACCCCAAGGTCACCTACAAGCAGCTCTATACCAGCGTCGATTACACCAAGGAGCAATATCATTCGGCGATGGCCGCGATGATCGAGGGGGCGGTGCTGGCCGTCGTCATCGTGTTCCTGTTCCTGCGCGACTGGCGCGCAACGATGATTTCGGCGCTGGCGATCCCGCTGTCGGCCATTCCATCCTTCTGGTTCATGGACATGATGGGCTTTACGCTCAATGGCATTTCGCTGCTGGCATTGAGCCTGGTGGCAGGCGTGCTGGTCGATGACGCGATCGTGGAGATCGAGAATATCGTGCGCCACATGCGCATGGGCAAAAGCGCCTATCAGGCGTCGATCGATGCGGCCGACGAGATCGGTCTGGCCGTGCTGGCGACCACCATGGCGATCGTCGCGGTGTTCCTGCCGGTGGCGCTGATGCCGGGTATTTCCGGGCAGTTCTTCATCCAGTTCGGCATGACCGTGGTTGTGTCCGTGCTGATGAGCCTGGCGGTCGCGCGGCTGATCACGCCGATGATCGCGGCCTATTTCCTGAAAGCCCATGGTGCCGAAAGCCATGGCGAAGGCTGGCTGATGGATCGCTATATGAGCGTGCTGCGCTGGTCGCTGGACGAGCGCAAGGCTATTGCACATCGTGCACGCGGGGGGTGGCGGCGATTTACCGCTATTTTCCTTGACCATCGGATGTGGACCGTGGGCTTTGGCTTTCTGGCCTTCGTTGCCACGATCATCGCCTTTGCCACGCTGCCGATGACGTTCCAGCCGACCACCAACACCGATTTCAGCCAGGTGAAGATCGAAACGGTGCCGGGCAGCACATTGGCGCAGACGACGGCGATCACCCGCAAGGTCGCGGACATATTGACCGCCGATGCCGACGTGGTCGAGGCCGCCTTTGCCGATATTGAAACGACCAATGCCGACATCTTCCTGACGCTCAAGAAGGACCGGCCGATCTCTTCGGTCGATTGGGAACGCAAGGTTGCACCCAAATTCCAGACCATCGCCGATGCGCGGGTCAATTTCCAGTCGCAGTCGGGCGGGGGCTTTGGTCGCGACATCATCATGATGTTCGGGGCCGACGACCCGGAAAAGCTGGACGCCGTCGCCAACCAACTGGTCGCGGAGATGGCCAAGATCCGCGAATTGCGCGCCCCGCGGGTGCAGGGCGACATGCAGCGGCCCGAAATCATCATCAAGCCGCGCCTCGACCTGGCCGCCAGCATGGGGGTGACCACGGCTGCACTGAGCCAGACGATCCGTATCGCGACGATCGGCGAGATCGACCAGAATAGCGCGAAATTCTCGCTGTCCGACCGCCAGATTCCGATCCGCGTGTCGATCGCCGAGGATAGCCGCAAGGATATCGGCACGATCGAGAATATGCCGGTGCCCACCATCAATGGCGGATCGGTGCCGCTGAAGGTGGTTGCCGACATCAGCTTTGGCGCAGGACCGACCCAGATCCGCCGTTACAACCAGATTCGTCGCATCGTCGTGGGGGCCGATCTGGCGCCGGGCATCGTGACCAGCGAAGGCATGGCCAAGCTCAACGCGCTGCCGCTGATGAAGGCGATCAGCGAAGGCCGCGTGCCGGGCGTGCAAAAGATCAGTGCGGGCGATGCCAAGTGGCAGATGGAGATGCTCCAGAATTTCGCCGTTGCCGTTGTGTCGGGCATATTGCTGGTGCTGGCGGTGCTGGTGCTGCTCTACAAGCGGATCATGCCGCCCTTCGTCAATCTGGGTTCGCTGCTGCTGGCACCGCTGGGCGGGGCGCTGGCGCTGCATGTCGCGGGGCAGCCATTGTCGATGCCGGTGTTCATCGGCCTGCTGATGCTGCTGGGTATCGTCGCCAAAAACTCCATCCTCGTCATCGACTTCGCGCTGGAGGAGATAGACAAGGGTGTCCCCAAGTTCGAGGCGATCATGGATGCGGGCCACAAGCGCGCCCAGCCGATCGTCATGACCACGGTGGCGATGGTGGCGGGCATGGTGCCGACGGCGCTGTCGCTGTCGGGCGATGGTGCCTGGCGCGCGCCGATGGGCATCACCGTGATTGGCGGCCTGATCCTGTCCACCGTGCTGACGCTGGTGATCGTGCCGGCAACCTTCAGCCTGGCGATCGCCATCGAAAGCTGGGTGGGGCCGCGCCTGAGCCGGGGTCTGCTGACCTACAAGCCGGGCGACGACAAGGATGTGCCGGGGCATGTGCAACCGGCGGAGTAAGGCTGACGGCAAAACAACGCTTTGCCTGAACGAAACGGCGGCGTAACCGTTGGGGAGCCATGAAGCTGCTCCGCGTCTCCCGCCCGATCGGCGAAAGCCAGCCCAATCCCGCGCGGCGTATGCGGCTGTTTGCAACGGGCATGTTGCTGGCGATGGCGGCGCTGTTCATCGCCGCGCGCAGCACCGCGCATTTCCACCCCGCCATCGGCTTCGTGCAGGCCTTTGCCGAGGCGGCGATGGTCGGCGGGCTGGCCGACTGGTTTGCGGTGACCGCCCTGTTCCGCCACCCGCTGGGCCTGCCTATCCCGCATACCGCAATCATCCCGCGCAACAAGGACCGGATCGGCGAGACGCTGGCCATCTTCCTGCGCGACAATTTCCTGACCCCCGCCGTCGTCGCGCGGCGGATGCGCGGCATGGATGTTGCGGCGGCGGCCGGGCGCTTCCTCGCTAGCCCGTCGGCGGGCGACGGGCGGCTGCGCGAGGGCGCGTCGCGCTTGATCGCCGACATGCTGGAGGCGCTGGACCAGGAACGGCTGGGCGGCATGGTCAAGGGCGCCATCGGCCAGCGGCTGCGTGGCATCAATATCGGCCCGCTGGTCGGCCAGGCGATCGAGGCGGCGATGCGCGACGGACGCCATGCCCCGGTGATGGACGGCATCATCCATTGGGCCGACCGGACGCTGGAGGCGAACGACCACCTGATCCGCCAGATGGTGCATGACAAGGCGGGCAAGGTGCTGCGCTGGACGGGTCTGGACGAAAATCTGGCCAATGCGATCATCGACGGGCTGCGCAAGATGCTGGCGGAAATGGCCGCCGATCCGGGCCACAGCCTGCGCCTGAAAGCCGAAGAGGGGATGGCGAAGCTGGCCTTCGACCTGCAATTCGATATCGAGATGCAAGCGAAGGCCGCGCAAATCCGCGACGAGATTCTCGACAATCCGGCGATGCAGCGTTGGATCGACGGATTGTGGGAACAGGCGCGCAGCGGGCTGCTGCGCGCGGTGCGCGATCCGGGCAAGGCGATGGCCGGGCGACTGGGCGAGGCGCTGCGCCAGCTGGGCGGCACCTTGCAGGAGGATGCGCGGCTGCGCCATGTCATCAACCGCTTCGTCCGGCGTGCGGCGGTGGGCGCGACTGCCACCTATGGCGATGCGATCGTCCGGCTGGTCAGCGACACGGTGCGCGGCTGGGACGCGGGTACGATCACCAACCGGCTGGAGGGCGCGGTCGGCCGCGACCTGCAATATATCCGCATCAACGGCACGCTGGTGGGTGGGCTGGTGGGGCTGATCATCCACGCGGTCGACACGTTGTTTTAGGCGTCTGGTTAAAACACCGACCTCTCCCGAAAAAATGATGTTGCAACATATCATAGAAATATGATGTAACATTTCATGTACCGTCCAGCAGCGGACGGGCTGGAGAGGAGTCGGTCAATGCGGATGAGCATGATGCAGGCAGCAATGGGACGCGGCATGACGGAGCGGAGGCCGGACGCGCCCGCGCCATCGGGTTATCGCCGCAACAGCGGATCGCCAGTCGGGATTGGCGGCGCGATCGCCGTTCATGCGCTGGTGATCGGGGCGTGGTTGCTGATCCCCAAGGAGGTGATCGACACGGTTTTCACGCCGCCGCCGCTGACGACGACGAATATTCCGCTCGCTGATCCGCCGCCGCCTGAACCGGTCGAACAGACCGTCAAGAAGCCGATCAAGACCCGTCCGACCCAACAACGGCCCACGGTCACGGACCCGATCGTGCCGGGCGCGCAGGGCGATCCGGTCATCACCGGCGGCGCCGGGACAGGGGACGCGATTGATCCCGGCCCGACCATCATCCTGCCGCCCCTCGATCCGCCCCGCGCGCCGGTGCTGGTGGATGCCGGTATCGACCCGCGTGCACTTGGGCAGTTCCAACCCGACTATCCCGGCGCGATGATCCGCCAGGGACTGGAAGGCACGGTGACGGTCCGGGTGACGATCAATGCCGAAGGGCGGGTGACCGACATCGCGCGGGTTGCGGCGAGTGACGAGAGCTTCTGGCTCGCGACCCAGCGCCACGCCCTGCGGAAATGGCGTTTCCGCCCGGCAACCCGCGACGGCGTACCGGTGGCGACGACCAAGATATTGACGGTGCGCTTCACGTTGACGGAGCGGTAATGCCATTCCTCCCCCGCAAGGGGGAGGATAGTTCACGCACCGCCCTTTTGCATCCGGACGCGGCCTGCACTATAGGAACGCCATGGCGATTTTTCCCCGTCCCGTTTCCCCCAAGAGCGCATTAGGCGACCTGTGGGGCTATTTCCGCCAGCCGCGCCAGCATAAATGGCCGTTGCTGGGGGTTTCCATGGCGTTCACCTGGGTGATCGTGTGGACCTTCATCACCGACGCGAACACCAACACCATGCCGACGCGCAACAAGATCATCTATTTCCAGAGCTGGGACGCGAATCGCAGCGATGCCGCGATCATCCTGCAACAGAAAATGGACCTGGCCCGGCGCGACGCCATATTGCAAAAAAATCAGGTGGAGATGCAGAAGATCGCCGATGCGTTCGGCATCGACTGGCGCAAGGATGAGGCGCGCAACACCGCGCGGCGCAAGGAAGCGGTCAAGCAGATCAACGCCATGCTCGACCAGCGGCTGGTGAAGGCGGAGGCGCAGGCCCAACCCCAGCCGACCGCCGAGCCGGAAGTCGCCAAGCCCTGAGCGAGACGTCGACGCCCGCCGCCGACCGGCGCTTCATGGCCGCCGCCATTGCGCTGTCGCGGCGCGGGCGCGGCCTTTCTACGCCAAACCCCAATGTCGGCTGCCTGATCGTCAGGCATGGCCGGGTCGTGGGACGCGGCTGGACCCAGAAGGGCGGTCGTCCCCATGCCGAGGCGCAGGCGTTGTGCCAGGCGATGGAACAGGCACATGGGGCGACGGCCTATGTGACGCTCGAACCCTGCTTTCATTTGTCCCCGCGCGGGCCGCGCTGCGCCGATCTGATGGCGCGCGCCGGGGTGGCGCGGGTGGTGATCGCGCTGCGCGACCCCGATCCGCGCACCGACGGACAGGGTGCGGCCTGGTTGCGTGAGCGCGGGATCGTGGTCGAAATGGGGCTGCTGGCGGATGAAGCGGCGCGCGCCATGGCCGGATTCGTGCTGCGCCAGACGCGCGGGCGGCCGCATGTGACGCTCAAGCTCGGCCTCTCGCTCGACGGACGGATCGCGCTGGCGGATGGCTCCAGCCGCTGGATCACCGGCCCGGATGCGCGTGCCCATGCCCATATGGAGCGGGCGCGGCATGACGCGATACTGGTGGGCGGCGGCACGCTGCGCACGGACGCGCCGGGGCTGGACGTGCGGATCGCGGGGCTGGAGGATCGATCGCCGCGCCGAATATTGCTCAGCCGGGGCGACGCGCCCGACGGGTGGGAGCGGATCGGCGCGCCGGAGCAGATTGCGACGCTGGACCGGGTCGATCATCTGCTGGTGGAGGGCGGCGCGGAGACGGCGGCCGCCTTCCTGCGCGCGGGGCTGGTCGATCGCCTGCTGCTCTATCGCGCGCCGATCCTCATCGGCGCGGGGCTGGCGGGGATTGGGGACATTGGTTTATGCGATCTGGCGGATGCCCATGGCCGCTGGCGGCTGACCGACGCGCGGGGGTTGGGCGTCGATAGACTTGAGGTTTACGAGGCGGTGTCGAGCGCCTAGATCATCCTCAAACTCATCCCGTTCGGGCTGAGCGTAAGCGAAGGCACCTCACTGCGTTCGGCGCAGCCCTTCGACTTCGCTCAGGGCGAACGGACATTTGGATCAGTATATATGTTCACCGGGATCATCACCGACATCGGCACCATCCGCCAGGCGGAGCAACGCGGCGACCTGCGGCTGGTCATCGGCAGCGCCTATGACATGACATCGGTCGCGATCGGCGCGTCGATTGCCTGTTCGGGCGCGTGCCTGACCGTGGTGGAAAAGGGCGCGGACTGGTTCGCGGTCGATCTGTCGGCGGAAACCGTCGCGCGCACCGCGCCGGGCCTGTGGGCGCAGGGTGGCCGGCTCAACCTGGAACGCGCGCTCAAGGTCGGGGACGAACTGGGCGGACATATCGTCACCGGCCATGTCGATGGCGTGGGGCATCTGGTATCCGCCACGTCCGAAGGCGATTCGACCCGGCTGGTTATCGCTGCGCCCGCCGCGCTGGCCGCCGCGCTGGCCGCCAAGGGGTCCATCACGCTGGACGGCATCTCGCTGACCGTGAACAGCGTCGATGACCAGCCGGACGGCAGCGTGCATTTTGGCCTGAACATCATCCCCCATACGGCCGTCGCGACCACGCTGGACAGCCTGCCTGCCGGGCGCGCGTTCAATCTGGAAATCGACGTGTTGGCGCGCTATCTCGATCGGATGCAGAGCCTTCGCAACCGCAGCATGTGATTGCCTCTTGAATTAATCACACTGCGATGTGATATGCGATTCCACCCCGGCGTTCGGGAAGGAGTCGTTTGCCATGTCCTCTGCCCTTATCGATACCGTCCGCAATCTCGTGACCGATGGCGGCATGTCGCGATCCGGCCTTGCCCGCGCGGCGGGCCTGCACGCCAATTCGCTGCGCAAGCTGGGCGAGGCGGACTGGAATCCGACCGCCGATACGCTGGGCAAGCTGGAAGCCTATCTGTTGAAGCGTGAGGGCGGCACGGCGCTCGCATCCCCCGAAGAAATCATCAACGAAGCCCGCAACGGCCGCATGTTCATCTTGGTCGATGACGAGGATCGCGAAAATGAGGGCGATCTGGTCATCCCGGCGCAGATGGCGACCCCCGATGCGATCAATTTCATGGCCACCCATGGCCGTGGCCTGATCTGCCTGGCGCTGACCAAGGCGCGGGTCGACGAACTGGGCCTCGGCCTCATGAGCCGCAACAACGGCACCCGCCACGAAACCGCCTTCACCGTTTCGATCGAGGCGCGCGAAGGGGTGACCACCGGGATCAGCGCGGCCGACCGCGCCCGCACCATCTCCGTCGCGATCGACGGGTCGAAGGGGCAGGCGGACATCGTAACGCCGGGCCATGTGTTCCCGCTGGTGGCCAAGGATGGCGGCGTGCTGGTGCGTACCGGCCATACCGAAGCGGCGGTGGACGTGGCGCGGCTGGCGGGCCTCAACCCGTCGGGCGTCATTTGCGAAGTGATGAAGGACGACGGCACGATGGCGCGCCTCGACGACCTCATTCCCTTTGCGGCCAAGCACAAGATGAAGATCGGCACGATCCGCGACCTGATCGCCTATCGCCGCCGCCACGACCATATCGTCGAACGCCGAGCCGAAACCACGTTCCAGAGCCAGTGGGGCGGCGACTGGAAGGCGATGAGCTTTTACAACAAGGCCACCCAGACAGAACAGCTGGTTATGCAAAAGGGCAATGTCGATCCCGACAAGCCCACGCTGGTGCGGATGCACCAGATGGCGCCGCTGACGGACACGTTCGGGCGGCAGGGGCCGCGTTCCGGGCTGCTGGCGCGCTGCATGGAAATCATCGGTCAGGAAGGCGCGGGCATCATCGTCGTCCTGCGCGGCGACGAGCCGGACATGCTGACGCGGATGCTGCAACATCATGCCGGGATCGTGCAGGGCGACATGGACGAATTGCGCAACTATGGCGCGGGCGCGCAGATTTTGTCTGAACTGGGCGTGCATGACATGGTCCTGCTGACCAACAGCCATCACAGCCTTATCGCGCTTGACGGCTATGACCTGGCCGTGGTTGGGCAGCGTCCGATCGAGCTGTAAAGGATATATCATGGCCAAATTCCTGATCGTCGAAGCGCGCTTCTACGACCATCTCAACGACCTGCTGATCGAGGGGGCCAAGGCCGCGCTCGACGATGCGGGGCATAAATATGAGGTGGTGACGGTGCCCGGAGCGCTGGAAATCCCCGGCGCGATCGCATTGGCGGCCGAAAGCGGCCGCTATGACGGGTTCGTCGCGATCGGCGTGGTGATCCGCGGCGAAACCTATCATTTTGAAGTCGTGTCGAATGAAAGCGCGCGCGGTCTGATGGCGCTCAGCATGGACGCGATTGCGATCGGCAACGGCATATTGACGGTCGAAAATGAAGCGCAGGCACTGACCCGCGCCAAGCCGACCGAAAAGGACAAGGGCGGCGAAGCGGCCAAGGCGGCCATCGCGATGCTGGCCCTGCGCGAACGGTTCGGGGCGTAGGAAAGCAAAAATCCTCCCCCTGCCAAGGGAAGGATCGTAAGTAGAACGCCCGGAAGCTCTGAAAACACCCGTCATTCCCGCGAAGGCGGGAACCCATGTTTCGTTACGCGACTGAACTGGCGGCGGCACATTGGGTCCCCGCCTGCGCGGGGACGACGGGTTGATCTGGTTACGCCGTGGCGCGTTCCTGCGCCAGCGCCGGATAGTTGGTATAGCCATCTTCGCCCGGACCATACCATGTCTCCATGCCCTTGATCGGGTTCAGTGGCGCGTCACTGCCCAGCCGCTCCACCAGATCGGGATTGGCCATGAAGGGGCGGCCAAAGCTGATCGCGTCGGCCAGACCGCTGTCCAGGTCGGCCTGCGCCCGGTCCTTGTCATAATCGCTGTTCAGGATCAGCGGCCCCTTGAAATGCTGGCGGATCAGCGGCGACTGGCGCGGCACGTCGGTCGCGCCGAACGATCCGTCCGGTCCCGGTTCGCGCAATTCCAGCGAGGCGATGCCGATCGCGTTCAGGACGTGCGCCGCATGGGCGAAGAGCGGCCCGGGGTTGCTATCGTCCACGCCCTGCGAATTGCCATTGGGCGACAGGCGTACCGACACCTTGTCCGGGCCAATCGCATCGGCCACTGCCTGCGTCACTTCCGCCAGCAACCGGACGCGGTTTTCGATGCTGCCGCCATATTGGTCGGTGCGGAAATTGGCGTTGTCGCGCAGGAACTGGTCGATCAGATAGCCGTTGGCGGCATGGATCTGCACCCCGTCAAACCCGGCACGAATCGCGTTGCGCGCGGCGGTGACATAGGTGTCGATCAGGCCGGGGATTTCCTCGATCGCGAGCGGTCGGGCGGTCTCGAACGGCTTCTTGCCCTCATAGGTATGCGCGTCGCCCACCGTAGCGGTGGCGCTGGATGATACCGGCTGCTCCCCGGTTACGCTCGAATGGACCTGCCGCCCCATATGCCAGAGCTGGACGATGATCCGCCCGCCCGCGTCATGCACGGCCTGCGTCACCGGTTGCCAGGCTGCGACCTGCTCGTCCGACCAGATGCCCGGGGCATAGGGCCAGCCCAGCCCCTGCCGCGAAATGCCGGTCGCTTCGCTGATGATCAGGCCCGCACTCGCGCGCTGGCGGTAATAATCGATCATGATCGGCGTCGGCACATGATCGCGGGTGGCGCGGCCACGGGTCAGCGGCGCCATGATGGCGCGGTTGGGTGCGGCGATGGTGCCGATCTGGACAGGCTTGAACAGGCTGGACATGGAATCTCCCTTTACCAAAGTTGCAAATTGCAACGGGACTTGACGCTGAAAGCCAGCTAGGGAGCCGCCATGGCCAGTTCAACCCCTACTGCCCGCGCGCACATGCCCAAGCTCGCATTTCCCGCGCTGATATTGGCCAATCTCATCCTGCCGCTGGGGCCGGTGCTGGTGCGTCTGGCCGATGTCGGGCCGGTCGCGGCGGCCTTCTGGCGGTTGACGCTGGCCCTGCCATTCCTCATCTTCCTCGCCCTGCCGGGGCTGCGCCGCACCGCGCCGAACTTGCGCGAATGGGGGGCGCTGGTCTGGTCGGGGCTGTTCTTTGCGGCTGATCTGGCCGCCTGGCATATCGGCATCCTCTACACCAACGTCACCAACGCCACCATATTCGGCAATATGAGCGGGCTGATGCTGCCGATCTGGGGTCTGGTCGTGCTGCGCCAACGGCTAAAGCGGATGCAGGCAGTCGCCCTCACACTGGCGGCAACGGGTGCGGCGGTGATGATGGGGGGTAGCTATGAACTCTCGCCGCGCTATCTCCATGGCGACCTGCTCTCCCTGCTCGCGGGCGCGCTCTATACCGGCTATCTGCTGATCGTGCAGGATGTGCGCGGGCGGCTGGACAGCTGGTCGGTGCTGGCGATCTCCAGCGCCGTCAGCGCGCCGCCGCTCTTGTTGTGCGCGCTGTGGCTGGGCGAGCGGATCATGCCCGGCGACTGGACTCCGCTGGTCGTGCTGGCGCTGACCAGCCAGTTGATCGGGCAGGGGCTGCTCACCTATGCGATTGGCTGGTTCACCCCGCTGGTGCTGGGGCTGAGCCTGCTGTTGCAACCGGCGGTGTCGGCGGTGCTGGGCTGGATGCTGTTTGGCGAATGGCTGAGCATCACCGATATGGTGGGCACGATGGCCGTGGCCGCCGCGCTGGTGCTTGTGCGGCTGCCCTCGCGTGCCTAGATTGGCGTCATGAGCGACATTCAGGACATGACCCTCGACGAGATCCGCGCCCTGCTGGCACCCGTGCTGGCGCGCCATGCGGCCTTTGACGGCTGGCGCAAGGACGCGGTCGCGATGGCGGCGGCGGAAAAGGGCGTCGATGCAGACATTGCTGCCCTTGCCTTTGCCGATGGACCGGTCGACATGATCGACGCCTGGTTCGCCAGCATCGACGCCCGGATGCTTGACGCGCTGCCGCCCGAAACGCTGGCGACGCTATCGATCCGGCGCAGGATCAGCGCGCTGGTGGAGGCACGGCTCGACCTGCTTGCGCCCGACCGCGAAGCGCTGCGCCGGGCCATCGCCATCCTCGCCATGCCGACCAATGCGGCGCGCGCGACCCGGCTGGGCTGGCGCGCGGCAGACGTCATGTGGCGCGCGGCGGGCGACAATGCCACGGACCTGGCCCATTATACCAAGCGGATGACGCTGGCCGGGGTCTATGCCGCCACCCTTCTGGTATTCGTGGATGACGAGAGTGAGGGCCATGCCGACAGCCGCGCCTTCCTGTCCCGGCGGATCGAGGGCGTGATGCGGTTCGAGAAGCTCAAGGCGCAGGTCAAGGGCGTGGGCGGCGGTGAACGGCTCAGTCTGGCACGTTTCATCGGGCGGCTGCGTTACCCGGCGCTATGATCTGCCGCGCCGGGGGTCATTTCCTTCTGGCCTTTCCTAATCGGTATTGATAGTCACTCGCAGCAATTATCCTGTGAGTATCTGTCCCCGTGCGCCTGACTGATCTGCCGCTGCGCCAGCCCGCCTTTGTTGACCTGATCGACTGGTCCGTCCTGTCTCCGTCGGAGGGGCAGCGGCTGCGCGAATTTGGCCTGTGCGAGGGGGCGAGCGTCGAGGCGCTGCACCATGGCGGCCTGTGGGGCAAGGGACCGATCGCCTGCAAGGTGGGTCGCATGACCATCGCCATGCGCCGCAATCACGCCGCCGCCGTCACCGTCCGCACCGGACCGGATGTGACCGCATGAGCGCGTTGCCGCTGGTCGCACTGGTCGGCAATCCCAATGCGGGCAAGAGCGCGCTGTTCAATGCGCTGACCGGCGCGCGCCAGAAGCTGGGCAATTATCCCGGCGTCACGGTGGAGCGCAAGGCGGGGCGGCTGGCGCTGGCCGACGGTCGCCCGGTCGAGCTGGTCGACCTGCCCGGCACCTACAGCCTGAACGCTGCCAGTCCCGACGAGCAGGTCACGCGCGACGTCGTGATGGGCCGGCAGGCGGGCGAAAGGCGGCCCGACGCGCTGGTGATCGTGGTCGATGCCTCCAATCTCGACAATCATCTGCGATTCGCGCTGGAACTGATCGCGCTCGGCCTGCCAACGATCGTCGCGCTCAACATGGTCGATCTGGCGACCCGCGACGGGCTGGAACTGGACGCGGCCGTACTGTCGCGCGAACTGGGCGTGCCGGTGATCGCGACCGTCGCGGTGCGCAAGCGCGGCCTCGACCATCTGCGCGAGGAATTGGGCGGTCTGCTGGGCAGCGCTGCACCGGAGGCCAGACCCCTGCCGCCGGAGCGCGATTTCGACGCAGTGCGCGGCGAAGCCCGCCGCATCGCCCGCGCCGCCATCGTGCGCGAAACCCCCTCGCGCCGCCTGACCGCAGCGGTTGATCGGGTGGCGCTCCATCCCGTGTTCGGCTTGGCTCTGCTGCTCGGCCTGCTGTTCGTCATGTTCCAGGCGGTCTATGCCTGGTCCGAAGCGCCGATCGCCATGATCGAAGGGCTGGCCGAAGCCGCAGCCTCTGCCGTGCGCGACGCGCTGCCCGACGGGATGCTGCGTTCCTTCCTGGTCGATGGCGTCATCAATGGCGTCGGATCGGTGGTGGTGTTCCTGCCGCAGATCCTCATCCTCTTCTTCTTCATCCTGATGCTGGAGGCGACCGGCTATATGGTCCGTGCTGCCTTCCTGATGGATGGTATCATGGCCAAGGTCGGCCTGTCGGGCCGCGCCTTCATTCCCTTGCTCTCCTCCTTCGCCTGCGCCATTCCCGGTATCATGGCGACGCGGACGATCGCCGATCCCAAGGACCGGCTGACGACGATCCTCATCGCGCCGCTGATGACCTGTTCGGCGCGGCTGCCGGTCTATGCCGTCATCATCGGCGCCTTCATCCCCGCGCGCGATATTGGCCCCGGCATTGGCCTGCAGGGCTTCGTCCTCTTCTGCCTTTATGTCGCGGGCATCATCGGCGCGATGCTGGTGGCGCTGATCCTGCGCCTGACCGTGACCAAGGGAGCCAGCGGCGGCTTCCTGATGGAAATGCCCAAATATCAATGGCCCCGGCCGCAGGATATATTGCTCGGCCTGTGGCAGCGCGCGATCATTTTCCTCAAGCGCGCCGGCACCATCATCTTCACCTCGACCGTCATCCTGTGGGTGCTGCTCTCCTATCCCAAGCCGCCCGAAGGCAGCGCGGTCAGCCAGGTTGATTATTCGATCGCCGGGCGAATCGCCGGTGGCCTCAATGTCGTGCTGGAGCCGATCGGCTTCAACCGCGACATCTCGCTCGCCCTGATCCCGGCGATGGCGGCGCGCGAAGTCGCGGTGTCGGCGCTCGCCACCGTCTATTCGATCGACGCGGGCGATGACGAGGCGCTGCTGGAACGCAGCCTTGGCGACCGGTTGAAGGACCAGTGGCCGTTGCCCACCGCGCTGGCGTTTCTGGCATGGTTCATCTTCGCCCCCCAGTGCATCTCGACCATCGCGGTGACCCGGCGCGAAACCAATGGCTGGAAATGGCCCTTGTTCATGCTGGGATACCTGTTTCTGCTCGCATATGTTGCAGCGGGTCTGACCTACTGGACCGCGACCGCAGCAGGACTATAAGGGGCCGCTTAACGCGTTTCGGAGGAATCATGGCAGGCTCGGTCAACAAGGTCATTCTGGTCGGCAATCTGGGCGCCGACCCGGAGGTCAAGAGCTTCCAGAACGGCGGCAAGATATGCAATTTGCGCATCGCCACGTCCGAAAGCTGGAAGGATCGCAATACCGGCGAGAAGAAGGAGCGTACCGAATGGCACACTGTTGTCATCGGCGGCGAAGGGCTGGTCGGCGTGGCCGAGCGTTTCCTGCGCAAAGGCTCCAAAATCTATATCGAAGGCCAGTTGCGCACCCGCAAATGGCAGGATCAGAGCGGCAATGACCGTTATTCGACCGAAGTGATGGTCCAGGGTCCGGGCGCAGTCCTGACCATGCTCGACGGCGCGCCCGGTGGCGGCGGTCAGGGCAGTGGCGGCGGGCGGTCGCAGCAGGGCGTGAGCGACTGGGGCGCATCGTCAGGCGGCTATGATGATTTTGGCGGCGGCAGCAGTGGCGGCGGCTTTGGCGGCGGGCGTTCGTCGGGCGGCGGCGCATCGGGCGGCCGTGGCAGCGCGGGCAGCCCCAATTTCGACAATGATCTGGACGACGAAGTGCCGTTCTGATCGGCACGATGCGTTTTACAAAAAGGGGCGGTGGAAACCGCCCCTTTTTTTATCAGCCGCGCGCCAGTTCTTCGGTCGCAAACGCCCGGATATGGTCGCGCAGATCGTCCCGCTCCAGCGCCAGCGCCAGATTGGCCTCGATATAGCCGGCCTTTGACCCGCAATCGAACCGGCGACCATCGAAGGTGACGCCGTGGAAAGGCTGCTTGCCGATCAGCGCGGCCATCGCGTCGGTCAGCTGGATTTCCCCGCCGGCGCCCTTTTCCTGCGTTTCCAATATTTTCATGACATCGGGTTGCAGGATATAGCGGCCCGGCAGGATCAGATTGGACGGCGCGGTCCCGGCGGCGGGCTTTTCGACCAGCCCCTTCACCTCCGTCAGCACGCCATCGCGGACGCCCGGATCAATCACGCCATAGCTGGGCGTCTGTTCCATCGGGATTTCGAGCGCGCAGACCAGATTGCCGCCAACCTTCTCATAGGCATCGACCATCTGCTTCATGCAGCCATTGCCCGGCACGCCCTTCATAAATTCGTCGGGCAGCAGGATCGCGAACGGTTCGTCACCGATAATGTCGCGCGCGCACCATATGGCGTGGCCCAGACCCAGCGATTCCTGCTGACGCAGGAACACTGCATTGCCCGGTGCAAGGCGGGTGCCTTCCAGCGCCGACAGATCCTTGCCGCGTTCGCGCTGCAACGTCTCGCATTCAAAGGCGATGTCGAAATAATCCTCGATCGCGCCTTTGCCGCGCCCGGTGACGAAGATCATCTGCTCGATGCCTGCCTCGCGTGCCTCGTCCACCGCATATTGGATCAACGGGCGGTCGACCACCGGCAGCAATTCCTTGGGCACCGACTTGGTCGCGGGCAAAAAGCGCGTGCCCAGCCCCGCGACAGGAAAAACAGCTTTGCGAATCGGCTTATTCAAGTTGGACTCCCCTTAACCCCGGCCCCCGCGGCCATATATGATTTGCCGCACATGCGAAAAAGGTCAAGCGCGCCGAGAGAATTTGCAGTGTGCGATGCACCCTATACTGCAAGCAAGCGGTTCGCGACCGTTTCCAGATCGCATATTTCGTGATCAAGTTGCTCGAATGTGACAAATTGATGGATATTGCGTTGATCGCGACAAATAAATCCGCCCGGCTGGGGCTGGTGAAAGCCCTGGATGATGAGTGCGCGGAAGCGGTCGATGCGCTGCATGTCGCGTTCTATCGCGGCGATTTCCGTCAATGCGCTGGCGTTGCGCCGGTCGCGCATCGCCACCATCGTGCGCAATTCGGTCATCAACTTGGCCATGGACGGGCGGGTGCGTGCGCCCACTGTGCGGATGTCGCCCATCTTCTCGCGCATCAGCCCGATCTTGGTTTCCAGGCTTTGTTCCAGCATCGTCCAGGCGCAGACCAGCCGCCCGATCGCGCACAGCAACGCCGCATCCTCGGGCGCATAATCCGAAACCGCTTTTCCACTCATATCCGCAACCAGATGTACGCCCACGCCCCATTCTCCTTATTGCCCCTGTCCTGCGCAGGCGGGGACGGATAGGCCAGAGCGGCGGGCACCATCGCTCGCGGCGGTGGCACGGGACATCGGAAATTGTGCAATATAGGCGGCGAGTCGAAAGCGCTACGCCTCAGAAATCAATCGCTAAACCCTTGCGCTCCCAATCGCCGTAGCGGACCGGGCTAAGCTCTT
Organism: Sphingobium indicum BiD32; assembly: GCF_000382885.1. Lineage (GTDB taxonomy): Bacteria > Pseudomonadota > Alphaproteobacteria > Sphingomonadales > Sphingomonadaceae > Sphingobium > Sphingobium japonicum_C. The sequence continues at coordinate 55,084 of NZ_CAVK010000057.1, read as the reverse complement.
CCTGCTGCTGGGGCGGGTTGTCGATCGGGTCTGGCTGCGGCACAGGCGGGCTTTTGGAAAGATGGGCAGGCGGCTGCACATGCGCGGGGCGCTTGCCGTTATAATGTCCCATCAAGCCGCCTTTCGATTGCGGAGCGCCATGGCAGCGCCCTTGTCCACAACCCGTCATTTGGGCGGCAACAGGCCCAAGCGCAAGGGTATGTAGGGGAGGCAAGCTTTCTTATCCCTGCAAAATGGCCTAGGCGCTGCCCCATGGCTCAATCTCCCCGCCCCGCTGACGTCCCCGGCCTGCCTGCGCGTCGTTCCGCTCTCAAATTGCTCGACGCTGTGCTGCGGCGCGGCGATCCGCTTGAAATCGCGCTGCATGGCGCCTGTCAGGGGCTGGCCGACCGGGCCGACCGGGCGCTGGTCCATGCCATTGCCGCCGAAGTGCTGCGCCATCTGCCCGATCTCGATGCGCTGATCGACGGGGCGACCCGCTTGCCGCTGCCCGATGATGCCAAGGCGCGCATGGTGCTGCGCATCGCGCTGGTGCAGGTGCTGGTACTGGGCACCGCGCCCCACGCCGCGATCGCGACCGCGCTGCCGCTGGTCGATGGAGGGCCGCGCAAGCTGGTCCATGGCGTGTTCGGCACGGTGACGCGCAGCGCGCCGGTGCTGCCCGATCCGCCGACCCTGCCGCCCGCCGTCGCCGATCGCTGGGCCGCGCAATGGGGTGCGACGATGGTGGAGGCGGCCGCGCGCGCCTATGCCATCCGCCCGCCTGTGGACGTGAGCCTGCGCGATCCCGCAGCCACCGCCGACTGGGCGGCGCAGTTGGGCGGCACCAGCCTGGCGCCCGGCCATGTCCGCTTGCCCGATGGCGCCAATATTCCCGACCTGCCCGGCTTTTGCGATGGGGCATGGTGGGTGCAGGATGTCGCCGCCTCCTGCCCGGCGCGCCTGCTGGGGACAGGGGATGGCCGCCATGTGCTGGACCTGTGCGCCGCGCCCGGCGGCAAGACGATGCAGCTGGCCGCCGCCGGATGGCGCGTCACCGCGATCGACCAGTCGAAAAAGCGGCTGGAGCGGCTGACCGAAAATCTCGCCCGCACCGGACTGCCTGCCGACGTCGTGCAGGCGGACCTGCGCCAGTGGCAGCCGGACGAACCGGTCGATGCTATCCTGCTGGACGCACCCTGCACCGCGACCGGCATCTATCGCCGCCATCCCGACGTGCTGCACCGTATCGGCCCGCGCCAGATTGCCGAACTGGCCGAGCTTCAAGCCGAACTGCTCGCCCGCGCTGCCGACTGGCTGAAACCCGGCGGCAAGCTGCTCTACGCCACCTGCTCGCTGGAACAGGCGGAGGGGGAGGAGCAGATCGCCCGCTTCCTTGGCCAGCGCCCGGACTTCGCGCTCGTGGCGGCGCAGGCCGATGAACTGCCCGACGGCATGACCCCCACGCCGCAAGGCTGGCTGCGCACGCTGCCCGACACATTGGCGACTCAGGGTGGCGCGGACGGATTTTTTATCGCACGCCTTGCCAAGGCATCAAACTGATCCTTTGAAATGCGCGAAAGAGCGCATTTCAACCGCGCCAGCCCTCACCCCCATAAGATGCAGCCGCTGGCGTGGCCGGGTGCGGGTGAGGGCTGGTGCGACCGAATGTGCGATTGCACATTTTCAAACTAAGCCTTAACCATGAAGCACTTAAGATGATCATCCCTCGTCTTTAAGGTGCGCCGTGCGTCCGATCGAACCTTTGCCCCTGCACCATAGCTGGCCGCTCTACGACCTGCGTGAGCATCTCGCCCCTGTGATGCTGGACCCGTCGCTGGCGCGCAACGATGCGGCGTTGGCGGAGCGGGGGCTGGGCCTGTGGCATTGCGACCTGAGCGATGACAGCCTGACCTGGACCGCCGGCGTCTATGATATTTTCGGGCTGGAGCGGCATATATTGGTGCCCCGCGCCCTGTCGGTATCGCTCTATGCCCCGGACTCGCGCGAAGCCATGCAGCGGCTGCGCGCCTATGCCATTCGCCACAAGCGCGGCTTCACCGTGGACGTCGATATTCATCAGGCCGACGGCATGGGGCAATGTGCCATGCGGTTGATTGCCGCGCCCGTACTGAACGAGGCCCAAGAGGTGATCGGCCTGCACGGCGTCAAACAAATGCTCCCCCACGGCGCAGCGCCTTCCAAACGGCTCGATCCAACGATTTTCGTGATGTTATAAGGGTTTGGGTCGGTTCCAGACCCGACCACCAAATCACCCGTTGCCCTTGGACGGAGGCATGGCTAAGGCGAACGGTTAATGACACCCTCGATCTTGATCTCGCCCTCCATCCTCTCCGCCGACTTCGCCCGTCTGGGTGAGGAGGTGCGCGCCATTGACGAAGCGGGCTGCGACTGGATCCATATCGACGTGATGGACGGCCATTTCGTGCCGAACATCACCATCGGACCGGCGGTGGTCAAGGCGTTGCGCCCGCACACGAAAAAGACGTTCGACGTCCATCTGATGATCTCGCCGGTGGACCAGTATCTCGACGCCTTTGCACAGGCGGGCGCGGACATATTGACCGTCCATCCCGAAGCCGGGCCGCACATTCACCGCTCGATCCAATATATCAAGTCGCTGGGCGTGCAGGCGGGCGTGGTGCTGAACCCAGGCACCCCGGCCAAGATGCTCGATTATCTGATCGACGATGTCGACCTCATCCTCGTCATGAGCGTCAACCCCGGCTTTGGCGGCCAGAGCTTCATCGAAAACCAGCTGCGCAAGATTGAGGCCATTCGCAAGATGATCGACAAGAGCGGCCGCGACATCCGCTTGCAGGTCGATGGCGGCATTGATTTCACCACCGCGCCCAAGGCGATCGCCGCCGGGGCCGACGTGCTGGTCGCTGGCACCGCCACCTTCCGCGGCGGGCCGACGGCCTATGCCGACAATATCCGGAAGCTGCGGGGCGGGTGAACGAGGTCCGGCGCATGTCCGCCCGCAAGACGCCCGAACCCGCCACTCCAGAGAGTAGCGACGACGGCATCGAACAGGGCAAGCGTCTCATCCGCGTCGCGGATGACAAGGGGCTGTCGCTGGCGCAGAAAATCGCCAATCATTTCTATCTGCTCAGCTGGAAAACGCCGATCCACGGCCGCAAGCTGCGCGGCAAATATCCGCTCAAGCTGCTGGCCGTCCCCGACGATGAATTGCCCGGTGACACGCGCGCGGGGCAGGCGATCCGTGCGGGCTATTTCCTGTTTCGCGGCAAGAAACAGATCATCGACACACTCGATTTCGCCCGGATCGACCTCGACCCCGCCTTTGCCGACTATCTGCACAGCTTCCGCTGGCTGCGCGATCTGGCCAGTGCCGCCAGCCGCGAACAGGCCGCGCCGATTGCCGAAAGCGTCATGCGCAAATGGCTCGCCGCCCATGCTGAAACGCCCAGCGAACCGGCCTGGCGCGCCGACAATGCGGGCTGGCGGCTGTTCTTCTGGACCGCCCATGCGCCGCTGATCCTCTCGTCCAGCGATCTGGTCTATCGTTCGCTGGTTCTCAACTGCATTGCTCGCACCGCCCGTCATCTCGATCGTATCGCTGACAAGGCGCCGATGGGCCTGCCCCGCCTGATCGGTTGGAGCGCGATCGTCGCGGCCTCGATGCTGATGCCCGGCGGAGGGGCGCGCAAATTGTTCGGCGAAGCGGGTCTCAAGCGCGCGATCGACAGCGGCTTCTACCCCGATGGCGGCATCGTCTCCCGCTCGCCGCTGGCGCAGGTGGAAGCGGTGATGGCGCTGGCGATGCTGCGCGCGGTCTATGATGTGCGCCGCGAAGCCGCCCCGGCCTTCCTCAATGACGGCCTGACCCGCATCGTCCCCGCGCTGCTGGGCCTGACCCATGGGGATGGCGGTCTTGGCAGCTGGCAGGGTGCGGGCGCGATCGATCCCGTGATCGTCAACGCCGTCGTCGCGGCCAGTCGGATGCGTGCCCGGCCGCTGCGGCAGGCGCGCGACTGGGGCTATCAGCGGATCGCGGCGGGCGGCACCGTGGTGCAGATCGACGCCGCCCCGCCGCCGGTCGCGCGGCTCGCCGATGCAGGCTGCGCCTCCACCGGCGCGATCGAGATTAGCGACGGCGCGCGCCGCCTGATCGTCAATTGCGGCGGCGCAGGGCTGGAAGGGGCTTGGATACCCCGCGATCTGGCGCAGGGTCTGCGTACAACGGCTGCGCACAGCACGCTGGTGCTGGACGATTGCAACAGCACCGCGCTGATGCCCGACGGCACGCTGGGCCGGGGTGTGACCGAAGTGGAGCTGAACCGGCAGGAACTGGACAATGGCAGCCGGGTCGATCTGTCCCATGACGGCTATGTCCGCCGCATCGGCTATGTCCACCGCCGCCTGTTGCTGGTCAGCGGCGACGGCAAGGAAATTCGCGGCGAGGATATGCTGACGCCGGCCGAACGCCGCCGCAAGCCCGCCAAACTCCCCGCCCTGCTGCGCTTCCACCTCGCGCCGGGCGTCGAACCCACCCTGACCGCCGACAATCAGGGCGCGCTGCTGCGCATCGACATGGGTGCCCTTTGGCAATTCCGCACCGGCACTGGTGTCCTCACGGTCGAGGACAGCCTGTGGGTCGACGGCGACGGAAGGCCGCATCCGACCAAGCAGATGGTCGTGACCAGCGAAGCGCTGCCCGGCGGATCGAGCATCGGCTGGCTGTTCAAGCGGGTGGGGTGAGGGTGCGGCCTTAACCGGCTTTCGCAGTCATCCCCTTCCGGGGCTGTATTTTTCCGCCGTCAGCCCTTAAGGGACCGGCGCAAAGCCGTCCTGCAACCAGAAAGCCTCTCTTATGACCGATTATCCCATCAAGCGCGCCCTATTGTCCGTGTCGGACAAGGCTGGCCTTATCGAACTGGGGCAGGCGCTGGGGAAGCATGGGGTGGAACTGGTATCGACCGGCGGCACGGCCAAGGCGCTGCGCGACGCGGGCCTCACTGTCATGGACATTTCCGACCTCACCGGCTTCCCCGAAATGATGGATGGCCGGGTCAAGACGCTGCATCCCAAGGTGCATGGCGGTTTGCTCGCGGTGCGGAACAACCCGGATCATGTCGCGTCGATGGACGAGCATGAGATCGGCGCGATCGACCTGGTCGTGGTCAATCTCTACCCCTTCGCCGCGACCGTGGCCAAGGGCGCGGAGCGCGAGGAGATTATCGAGAATATCGACATTGGCGGCCCGTCGATGGTGCGCTCCGCGGCCAAGAATCATGAGAGCGTGGCGATCGTCACCGATCCGGCCGACTATGCCCGGCTGATCGCGGAAATGGACGAGAAGGGTGGGGCGACCAGCTACGACTTCCGCCGGATGCTGGCTGCCAAGGCCTATGCCGCGACCGCTGCCTATGATTCGATGATCGCCAGCTGGTTTGCCTTCGCCGATCAGGGCGTGATGTTCCCCGAAACGCTGGCCGTCGCCAGCACGCTTGGCACCACGCTGCGCTACGGCGAAAACCCGCACCAGTCCGCCGCCCTCTATCTGCCCACTGGCCCGACGGCGAACGGCATCGCGCAGGCGCGTCAGATCCAGGGCAAGGAACTGAGCTACAATAATTATAACGACGCCGACGCCGCGCTGGAGCTGGTCAGCGAATTTCGCGACGGCCCGCCGACCGTGGTGATCGTCAAGCACGCCAACCCCTGCGGCGTGGCGACCGGCGCGACCCTGATCGAGGCGTATGAAGCCGCGTTTGCCTGCGACAGCGTGTCGGCCTTTGGCGGCATCATCGCGGTCAACCGCCCGCTCGATGGCCCGACCGCCGAAGCGATCAGCGGCATCTTCACCGAAGTCGTCGCCGCGCCCGACGCCGATGATGCGGCGCGTGCCATCTTTGCCAAGAAAAAGAATCTCCGCCTGCTGCTGACCGGCGATCTGCCCGATCCCGCGCGCCCCGGTCTCCAGCTCAAGACGATCGCGGGTGGCGTGCTGGTGCAGAGCCGCGACAATGGCCGGATCAGCCGCGATGCGCTGAAAGTCATGACGAAGCGCGAACCGACGGAACAGGAACTGGCCGACTGCCTGTTCGCCTGGACCGTCGCCAAGCATGTGAAGTCCAACGCCATCGTCTATGCCAAGGGCGGCAGCACCGCAGGGGTCGGCGCAGGCCAGATGAACCGCCTGGAATCCGCACGCATCGCCGCGTGGAAGGCTAAGGATGCCGCCGAAAAGGCTGGCTGGAGCGAGCCGCGCACCATCGGTTCGGCCGTCGCTTCCGACGCCTTCTTCCCCTTTGCCGACGGCCTGCTGGCAGCAGTAGAGGCTGGCGCTACGGCGGTGATCCAGCCGGGCGGATCGATCCGCGACGACGAAGTCATCGCAGCAGCCGACGAAGCGGGCCTTGCCATGGTGTTCACCGGGATGCGCCACTTCCGGCATTAAGGGTCTTGTTGGAAGGCAAGAGAGCGAACTCACGGAGGCAATCGATTAAGGCATCCTCCCCTTGCAGGGGAGGTGTCAGCGCGAAGCGATGACGGAGGGGTGTCTAGCTATCGATAGCGTAACACCCCTCCGTCTGGCCTGCGGCCATCCACCTCCCCTGCAAGGGGAGGATGGCGAGCGTTGTGCAGTGGGCTGAATAGGAAGCGATCCTGACACAAGTGCGAAGCAAATCCCTTCGCACCCGCAAAATAACGGTTTTCCGCCACTTTTTGCCAACTGGCCTCTTTTCATTTTATCCGGTCAAGCCTATTTAGATGTGGACCCGGTGCCCAAGTCAGGTGTTGGGCAAAAGAACAGAAAAATGTTCGACAGGAGAAACAGGATGACTGCAAAGACGCTGGTGGCGCTGGCCGCCACGATGGCCCTTGCGCTGCCGGGTGTGGCGAGTGCGGGCAATGACAATATGGACGTGATCGTTGATGGTCGTTCGGGCACGGAAACCCGCTCGATCGCCGTATCGGTGGCGGACCTCAACCTCGCCAGCGCGGCCGGTCTGCGTCGCGCCGACTATCGCGTCACCCGCGCCGCCAAGCAGGTCTGCGGTTTCGTCAACGGCTCGATCATCCCGATCAGCGACGATTATCGCAATTGCTTTGGTGAAGCATTGACCGGTGCACGCAGCGATCTCAACGCCATGGCCCAGCGCCAGGGCTGACGATCTTCGCGAGTTCCCCTCACGAAGGGGACTGCAGGGGGCCGTTCCGCATCGCGGGACGGCCCTTTGTCATGCGGCTTGTTTCGTGTGCGATCCTTACCGCGCGTTAACCAGTCCTTAGAATATTTCCTTCACTCCCGAACCCACGAAAGACCATCCGGGGGAATTGCCTGTCATGCCGCGTACCGACCAAAGCGTGGACGTCGCCATCATCGGCGCTGGCCCGGCGGGCCTGACTGCAGCCTATCTGCTGACCAGGCAGGGCTATAGCGTCACGGTGATCGAGAAAGACCCGGTCTATGTCGGCGGCATCAGCCGGACGGTCGAACTGGACGGCTTCCGCTTCGACATTGGCGGGCATCGCTTCTTCTCCAAATCGCAACAGGTGGTCGACCTGTGGAACGAGATATTGCCCGACGACTTCATCCAGCGTCCCCGGATGAGCCGCATCTATTATGAGGGCAAATTCTACAGCTACCCCCTCCGCGCGTTCGAGGCGCTGTGGAACCTCGGCATCTGGCGCTCGACGCTCTGCATGGCCAGCTTTGCCAAGGCGAAGCTGCTGCCCAACCGCCATGTCCGCTCTTTTCAGGACTGGACCGTCAACGCCTTCGGCCACAAGCTTTTCTCCATCTTCTTCAAAACCTACACCGAAAAAGTGTGGGGGATGCCGTGCGATGAAATGTCGGCGGACTGGGCAGCGCAGCGGATCAAGGGGCTGTCGCTCTGGGGCGCTGTCACCGACGGGCTGAAGCGCTCGCTTGGCCTGAACAAAAAACCCAATGACGGCATGGCGACCAAGACGCTGCTGGAAAGCTTCCGCTATCCCCGGCTTGGACCCGGCATGATGTGGGAAAAGGCGCGCGACCATGTGGTCGATGGCGGCAATCAGGTGCTGATGGCGCACAGTTTCAAACGGCTGGAGCAGGATCAGGGGACCGATCGCTGGCGGCTGGTGGCGCAGGGGCCGGAGGGTGAGGTCATCATCAATGCAGGCCATGTCATATCGTCCGCGCCGATGCGCGAGCTGGCGGGCCGCATCCATCCGCTGCCCGCGACCCTGCCCGAAGCCATGGACCTGAAATATCGCGACTTCCTGACCGTCGCCCTGATGGTGAAGGGGGAAGATATTTTCCCCGACAACTGGATCTATATCCACGACAGCAAGGTGCAGGTCGGCCGCATCCAGAATTTCCGCAGCTGGTCGCCCGAAATGGTGCCGGACCCGACGCTGGCCTGCGTGGGCCTGGAATATTTCTGTTTTGAAGGCGATGGCCTCTGGGCCTCGTCCGACGCCGATCTGGTCGCGCTGGCGACGCAGGAAATGGCGTTGCTGGGCCTGTGCAACCCCGCCGATGTCGTGGGCGGCGCGGTGGTGCGACAGGAAAAGGCCTATCCGGTCTATGACGACGCCTATGCCGCCAATGTGCTGGCGATGCGCACCGAACTGGAGGCCCGCTATCCCACGCTGCACATGGTCGGGCGCAACGGGATGCACCGCTATAATAATCAGGACCATGCGATGATGACGGCGATGCTGACCGTCCGCAATATCGTTGCGGGCGCGCGCGTCCATGACGTCTGGTCGGTCAATGAGGATGCCGAATATCATGAGGCGGGCGAAGAGGGCCAGGACGCCGATGCGCAGGCCGCCCTTGCCAGCACCCGCGCCGTCCCGTCCCGCCTGAAGGCTGCCTGATCCGGTGCGCGTCCTGATGGCGCTGGTCGCGCGACTGATGTTCGCCCGCTATCTGCTGGCCAGCATCTGCGCGCTGTCCAGCGACATGGCCCTGTTCCTGATGCTGGACCATTTCGGCGCGGCCCCGATGCTGGCGGCGTTCGGCGGCTATGCCATCGGCCTCGCCGTCCACTGGACCATCAGCATCCGCTTCGTATTCGATACCGGGACCGGCCCGACCCATGCGCAGCGCGCCGGATTTGTGGCGAGCGCACTGCTGGGCATGGGTATCACGCTGGCCATGGTCGGCGGGCTGAGCATGGTCGGCGTTGCGCCGACGATCGCCAAATTGCTGTCCGTCCCGGTCAGCTTCCTCACCGTCTATGCGATCCGCAAATATGGCGTCTTTGCCCGCGTCTGACGGCAAGCGGGCGGCGCTGCTGGCGCTTCTCGCCTGGCTGCTATGCAGCGCGGCGATGCTATGGCTGTTCCGGGGCGATTTTTCGACGCTCGGCTTTCGCGACCCCGATGATGCGATGCGGCTGGCGCAGGTGCGCGACTGGATCGGCGGGCAGGCCTTCTGGGATGTGAGCCAGCATCGGGTGAACCCGCCCACAGGCGGCCCGATGCACTGGTCGCGGATCGTCGATATGCCGATCGCAGGACTGATCCTGCTGCTGCGCCCGCTGCTGGGCATGGCGACGGCAGAGCTGGTCGCTTGCGCCATTGTGCCGCTACTGCTGCTGGCCGGGCTGACGACAGCCTTGTTCATTGCAGCGAAACGGATTGCCGGGGCAGGGATTGCGCTGCTGGCTGTCGCATTGCTGCTGACTGCACCGTCCATTCTCGTCCAGTTCACGCCGCTGCGGATCGACCATCATGGCTGGCAGATCATGGCGGCCACGCTGGCGCTGTGCGGCGCGATGGACCCCCGCCCGTTGCGCGGTGGCATCGTTGCGGGGCTGGTGCTGGCGCTCTGGCTCCAGATTTCGAGCGAAGGCCTGCCCTATGCTGCCCTGTTTGCCGCCGTCTTTGCCCTGCGCCACTGGATCGACCGGGCCGAAACGCCGCGCTATGTCGGTTTCACTGTCGCCCTTGGCGCGTCCGCTCTCCTGCCGCTCATGCTGTTGCGTGGTCCCGCTGCGGTGCTGGCGCGCCACTGCGATGCGCTGTCCTTCGTTTATGTCTGGCCACTGGTAGCATTGGCCGCTGCAACGCTTCTGGCTGCGCGCCTGATCGGCCCGTTCAGCCCGCCGCGTCGTTTCCTGATCGCCGCCACAGGCGGCGGCGCGGCGCTGGTGACCTTCACGCTGACCGGCGGGCCATGCCTGTCAGGCGATCCCTTCGCCGCGCTGGGACCGCTCGCCTACAAGCTCTGGTATTTGCAGGTGATGGAAGGGCGCCCGATCTGGGAACAGAGTCTGTCGATGGCGGGCGTGATCCTGCTGCCCACGCTGCTGGGCCTGATCGCGACCCTGCTGGCCGCGCGCAGTGCAGGCGGTCCGGCGCGGATGCGCTGGCTGACGCTGGCGTTGCTACTGACCGGAGCCATGCTGGTTGCAATCATGGTGATGCGCGCCGTGTCGGTGGCGCATGTGCTGGCGCTGCCCGGCACTGCCTGGCTGTTGATCGCCTTGTTCCGCCGGGTGCAGGCGTCCGCCAGCGCCATCGTGCGGATATTCGGATCGGTCGCGCTGGTGTTGCTGACCCCGGCGGGCCTGTGTGCGCTCTGGGTTGCGAACGCTGCCACGCCCGAACCTGCGAAGAAAGCCAGCGCGAATTGTCGCGCGGCCAACCTGCTGGCTACGCTCCGTGGGCTGCCGCCCGCCACCCTGTTCGCACCGCTCGACCTTGGCCCCGACATTCTCGTCCAGACCCGCCACAGCGTCATTGGCACCGCCCATCATCGCAACGCCGCAGGCATCACGGCCGTGATCGGAGGCTTTGTGTATGCGCCCGATCAGGCCCGTTCCGTGATCGAAGCGACCGGCGCCCGTTACGTCGTGACCTGCGACGGCCTCAACGAATATCGCCTCTATGGCGAAGCCAATCGCAACGGCCTCGCCGCCCAACTGGCGCGCGGCGCGACGCCGGATTGGCTGGAACAATTGCCCAGCAGAGGCCCGCTGAAAATCTATCGGATCAGGCCGCCACGAAGCTGAGCGCCACCCCGTTCATGCAATAGCGCAGCCCCGTGGGCCTGGGTCCGTCATCGAACACATGACCCAGATGCCCGCCACAGCGTGCGCAATGGACTTCGGTGCGGGGATAACCCAGATCGAAGTCGCGGCTGGTACCGACCGCCCTGGGCAGCGGCGCATAGAAGCTGGGCCAGCCCGTGCCACTATCAAACTTGGTTTTGGAACTGAACAATTTTTGCCCGCACCCGGCGCAGGCAAAGACGCCCGCCCGACGCTCCTTGTTGAGCGGACTGGTGAAGGGATGCTCGGTCGCCTGTTTACGCAGCACATTATAGGCGAGCGGTGACAACCGCTTGCGCCATTCCGCGTCGCTCAGGGTAAAGGGATAGGCGGCTTCCGCCCGGTCAAGGCCCAGCCGCCACCAGCCCAGCGCCACCGCGCCGGTCGTCACGCCGCTCAGGAAAAGTCGCCGGTTCATGATGTCCTTCAACACCCGTCAACCTGTCGTGTTCCTGAACAGATTTTTCCACCAGCGCCCGCCCGACTGCATGACATGGCGGCGGAACAGCAGCACACCAACGCGGATGATCAGCGCCACGAACGCCGCCTGCCACAGCAGCGCCAGCAGATGCGGCCATAGCGCGTCATCCTGCGCCGCCCGCGCGATCATGGCGAAGGGCGAACTGAACGGGAATATCGTCGCGGCAACCTCCGCGGGCGATCCCATATGGTCGACGGCGTAGCTCGCAAAAAAGAAGATCAGCATCTGCCCCATCGTCACCGGCATGTTCAGCGTCTGCACCTCCCGCACCGTCGCAGCTTGCGCGCCGATTCCCAGGAAAAGCGATCCCAGCAGCGTGTAGGCCATCGCGAAATAAAAGACGGCAAGGATCAGGAAGATCGGCCAGCCGACCGCTGGCGCAGGCAGGCCCGCCGCGCTTCCATGCAGCGCCAGGAAGATGGCGAACGCCGTCCCGCCCCAGAAGGCGATGCCGACAAAGCTCATCGCCAGCATCGCCATCAACTTGCCCAGAAAAATCGCGTCTATCGGCACGGCAGCGGCCAATATCTCGATGATCTTGTTAGTTTTTTCTTCTACCAGATTGGACAGGATCATGCCCGCCAGCAGGATCGTCAGGAAGAACATGACCACCTGCGCCACCCGCCCGATCAACAGTCGCGCCTGCGCCTGCGCGCCCAGGCTGGTGGCGACCTCCTGCCGCTCCACCTGCACCAGCCGCAGCGTATTTTCCGCCTGCGCCGCGCTGGCGATCAGGCTGAGATCGCCCTGCATCTTGTCGAGATCATCGGGCTTGCCGGTCAGGATCGGGTGCGCCACCGAACCCGAAAGGATCGCCACCACCGCCGAATCGGCCCGCGCCAGCTGTTCGCGCGGTGCAGGGGCCAGCGGCACGCGCCGCAACCGGACCAGCGCCTGTTCTCCCATCCGTTCGGTCAGGCGCTGGTGCGCACGCTCTAGCCGCGCCGCCTCGCTCGCGGGCATGGCAATGCCGACCACCGGGCGCAGGTCGGTGCTGGAGATTTTCTCGCCCAGCCCGCCAAAGGCCATGCCGATCAGGATCGGCAGCAATGGTCCGAGCAGGAACAGGATGAAGGTGCGCGACAGCACCACCGCGGTGAAATCCCGCCGGGCGATGACCAGAGCGGCGCGCAGCATTTCCCTCATGCCTCCTGCTCCCGTGCCTGCGCGTCGTCCATCTGCCGTGCGGTCGCTTCGCCTGCAATGGCGACAAAGGCGTCGTGCAGGCCGGGCCGCTCGATCGACAGGCTCTCAATCCCCGCATGGCCGTCCAGCAGCGCGCGCAGCAGCGGCTCTATACCGTCGTCGGGCAGGGCGAAATGCCACGCACCGTCCTCCACCACCGTATCGCCGGGTAGCGCGCGCCGCCACGCCCCGTCGCTCGCCCTGGTGCGCAGCCGTACCTGCGGGCGCAACTGGTCGCGCGCATCGGCCACCGTCCCCTCGAACCTGATGCGTCCGCCCGCGACGATGGCGATGCGTTCACACAAGCGTTCGGCATGGGCGATGACATGGGTGGAAAAAAGGATGGTGACGCCCCGCCGCGCCTGCTCCCGGATCAGCGCCTCCAGCTTCTCCTGATTGATCGCGTCCAGTCCGGAAAATGGTTCGTCCAGCACGATCAGCCGGGGTTCGTGGATGATCGTGCCGAACAATTGCACCGTCTGGGCCATGCCCTTGGACAACTGGCGGATCGGCTTGTCGATCGCGCCGCCCATGCCATGCCCCTCCAGCATCGCCCGCGCCCGTTCGCGCCCTTGTTTCAGCGGCAATCCGCGCAGTGCGCCCATGAAGGCGATCGCCTCAAACGCCTTCATCGACGGATAGAGTCCGCGTTCTTCCGGCAGATAGCCCACCTGCCGCGCCATGCGCAGCGGCGCGGCATCCCCCAGCAGCGATCGCGTCCCTTCATCCGGGTCGATAATGCCCAACAATGTGCGCAGCAGCGTGGTCTTGCCTGCGCCATTGGGGCCAAGCACGCCATAGATGGCCCCCGCAGGCACGGCGATATCGACGCCATCGACCGCGCGGAAGCTGCCGAATGTCTTGACAAGGCCATGGCCTTCGAGCGCATAGCGGAGGGGCGGGGCCGGAGTGTCGCCGTTCATCCGCTCCTGATAGTGTCACCCCATGCCAACGCAAATGGAAAGCTTGGAAACCCGCCTGAAGGCGCAGGCCGCTGCGCTCGGCTTCGCCGTCTGCGCCATCGCGCCCGCCGATGTCGCGCCGCAGGCCGGGCAGCGGCTGGGCGAATGGCTGGACGCGGGCCATCATGGCGACATGCTGTGGATGGCCGAACGCGCCGGGCAACGCGGATCGCCGCGCGACCTGTGGCCTGATGTGCGCAGCGTCGTGATGCTGGGGATGAGCTATGCGCCGGGGCGCGATCCGTTGGCGCTGGCGGACGTGGGCGACCGCGCGCGCATCTCGGTCTATGCGCAGGGCAAAGACTATCATGATGTCGTCAAGAAGGGGTTGAAGGCGCTGGCCCGCTGGCTGGTCGAGCAGCAGCCGGGCGCGCTCAAGGTTTTCGTCGATACCGCCCCGGTCATGGAAAAGCCGCTGGCGCAGGGGGCCGGGCTGGGCTGGCAGGGCAAGCATAGCAATCTGGTCAGCCGCCAGCATGGCAGCTGGCTGTTTCTGGGCGCGATCTACACTGAAATCGCGCTGCAACCCGACGCGCCGGAGATCGACCATTGCGGCAGTTGTACCGCCTGCCAGACTGCCTGCCCGACGGATGCTTTCCCGTCCCCCTATGTCGTCGATGCGCGCCGCTGCATTTCCTATCTGACGATCGAGCATAAGGGGCCGATCCCGCACGAGTTGCGCGAAGGCATCGGCAACCGCATCTATGGCTGCGACGATTGCCTGGCGGTCTGCCCCTGGAATAAATTTGCCGAGTCGGCGGCGGCCAACAAAGCCTTCGTCGGCCGCGCCGAACTCGCCGCACCCGCCATCGCCGACCTGCTGGCGCTGGACGACGCCGCCTTTCGCGAAATCTTCTCCGGCTCCCCGATCAAACGCATCGGCCGCAACCGCATGGTGCGGAATGCGGCGATCGCGGCGGGCAATAGCGGCGACGCGCGCTTGCTGGGCCGGTTGCAGGCGCTGGCGGGCGATGACGATCCGGTGGTGGCTGAGGCGGCAATATGGGCGATCGGGCGGCTGTCGGTCTAACGCGCCCGCAACGCGGTCGCGCAGGCTGCCGGATCGACGTCGCTGCCAGCGGGCGAACGCGCATCCACATGGGTCACCACCGGCTCCTTGCCGCGCGCCGGGGCGTAGAGATAGGTGTCGAGGACGCAGCGGCCATTGGCAAATTGCAGCTTGCGCACCGTGGTTTCGCGAATGTCGAGCCGGGGCGTGCCGAACATCTGGGTCAGCGCGCGTGCGTCCGCGCCCATCAGCGGGCCGGGCTTGCCAAAGGCGCTGGCCGGAGGACCGGCGGGCGGCGGCGCGTAGCCGGTCTGCGGTACCACGCCGCCCGCGCCACAGGCGGCGAGCGGCAGCGCCAGCAGCGCGATCAGGGCAAGGCGGGGGGCGTTCATACAGGCTTCCTTCTGACGCCGTGCAGCATGTGGACCGCCATAGCCGCGCTCCAGATCGGCGCAAGCAGGTTGACCAGCGGGATGAGGAAGAGAAGCGCCGAAGCGAGACCCAGAAGCCACCGGCTGCCACGCGGGATCGGCGGATGACCCGGATGGCGCGGCTCGACCATGTCGGCCAGATCGCGGCCCAGAAGATAGGCGTTGAGCGCCAGAAAAAGCCCGATCGTCCCCACCCCCGTCACCAGCAGCGCGATGTAAGCGGGCAGCGCCAGCAGGTTCCAGCCCAGCGTGCGGGCCACCGACGCCAGCGCGTAACGGATACTGCGCGCCAGCCCGACGGGGCGCGCATCCGCCGCTGCATCCGGGTAGCGATCCGCCTCGACCGCCGCGATAATGTCGTCGGCGAACAGGCCCATCACCGCCATAGCGGTCGCGCGGAACAACAGCCAGCCTGCCGCGATGACGATCAGCGCGGTCGCCGCCGCCTCCGCCAGGCCGCCACCGCCCCAGCCATAATGGAGGCGCAATGCATGGAATCCGGCCCACAGGCCCACCGCCAGCAGGGCAAAGACCAAAAGTGTCAGCAGCAATGTCTTGACCAGCAACCGCCGGGCGGCAGCGTGGAAAATCAGAGGGAAGGCGCGCAGTGCGGCGGTCAGGACCATCGAACCATTATCCGGCCTGTGGCTGCACCCGTCAATCGCCCGCTGTTGCATGGCTGCGCGCGCGCCGATAGAGACGGCGGCCTGTCTTTCCCGCACCATAAGGATTTTGCGTGACCGCTTCCGCTCCAGTTTCGGCCCCGACGCTCGACGTCGTCGCCATCGGCAACGCCATTGTCGATGTCCTCGCGCGCAGCGATGACGCCTTCCTCGCCGAACATGCGCTGACCAAGGGCGGGATGCAGCTGATCGACGCCGCCATGGCCGAAACCCTCTATGCCGACATGCCGCAGGCCAAGGAAATCAGCGGCGGATCGGCCGCCAACACGCTGGCGGGCCTCGCCGCGCTGGGCAAGACATGCGGTTTCATAGGGCAGGTCAATGACGACCAGCTCGGCGCGGTGTTCAGCCATGACGTGCGCGCGCTCGGCATCCGCTTCGACACCCCCGCCATGACGGGCGACGTGCCGACCGCTCGCTGCCTGATCCTGGTCACACCCGACGCACAGCGGACGATGAACACCTTTCTGGGTGCATCGCAATTCCTGCCCGCAGCCGCACTCGACCTCGACATGATCCGTTCGGCCGGCATCCTCTATCTGGAAGGCTATTTGTGGGACCCGGAGCAGCCGCGCGCGGCAATGCGGGCGGCGATCGACGCGGCGCGGGGGGCCGGGCGCAAGGTTGCCTTCACCCTGTCCGACAATTTCGTGATCGACCGCCACCGCGCAGACTTCCTCGACCTGATCGACAATGGCCAGATCGACATCCTCTTTTCCAATGAGGGCGAAATCCAGTCGCTGGCGCAGGTCGATGATTTCGATGCGGCGCTGGCCCGTTTCGCGGCCAAGGTGCCGGTGCTGGTATCGACCCGCAGCGAAAAGGGCGCGGTCGCGATCGTCGATGGCGTGCGTTACGAAGCGCCCGCAGCGCCAGTCGCGCAGATTATCGACACGACGGGTGCTGGCGACTTGTTCGCCGCCGGTTTCCTCGCCGCCCATATTGACGGGCGCAGCGTGGCCGACTGCCTGGCATTGGGCGCAGCAGCAGCGGCAGAGGTGATCTCGCACTGGGGCGCACGGCCGGAGGATGATCTGGGTGTGATCCGCGATCGGCTATTCGCCTGATCAGTCCGCCTTCTGCTTGCGGAACAGGGTGCGGTCATCCGGGCCAAAGCCCCAACGCCAGATGACCACGCCATAAGCGCCCAATATCGCCCAGACGCCGACGACCAGTTCGACCCATTCGAGCCGCGGCGGCAGGGCGACGAAGGCGGCACCGACGATGCAGGCGACGCCCGCTGCGCTCAGCAACGGCCAGCGCCAGGCGTTGACCGGCGCGTTGAGCAGCCGGGCGAGCAGCCTCGCCTTGACGAAGGCGCCGACCGCCAGCGCCATGCACAGGGCGAGCGCCGGGGCGGCGGCGACGGCCATCACCGGCAGGTCGAGTTGACGGGCGAGCAGGATCAGCGCGAAGCTGAAAGCGGCCTGGCAACCGATCATGACGAGCGAGATCATCAGGTTGCGGTGGCGGGCGATATAGACCAGCGCGGATTCGCTGACGACAGCGGTGGCGGCGATCACTTCGGCCATCAACAGGAAGGCAAGCGCGCCGGTGCCGCCGACGAAATGCGGGCCGACCAGCCCCATCACCGCTTCGCCCGGTATTCCCAGCGCCAGCGCAATGCCTGCCTGCGCGGCGATGATCCAGAAGCCGACCTGGCTGACCTGCCGGGCGATCGCGGCCATATTGCCCTCGGCCAGATTGCGGGTGATGACCGGACCCAATATCGGGTCGAAGCTGGTCTTGAGTTTTTGCGGCAGCGAGGCAACCTGCTGGGCGATATAATAGATGCCGATCACCGCCGGGCTGACGAACAGGCCCAATATCGCCATGTCCAGCCGCCGCGATCCCCATTCCACCCCGTCGGCGGCCGCCAGCGGCAGGTTGCGCCGCGCCAGACGCCACAGCCGCCCGGCATCAGGCCGCCATCCCACCGGCAGGCCATAATGGCGCGCCATCGGGATGATAGAGGCGATGAAGGCAGCGATCATCGACACCGCATAGGACAGGATCAGTCCGTCGCGGGTCGAATAAAAGGCAAAGGCGAACGCGCAGATGCTGATCGCCCAGGGTTCGATGATCGACCGCGCCCGCACCGTTGCGCCGACGTCGAACTTGTAGGCGCAGGCGGCCAGCGCCACGTCCGACCCGGCGACCGCAATGACGATCAGCGCCAGCAGCCGGTCGAGACCGTTGATGCCGCTATTGGGGAACATCGCCTGCGGAAAGGCGACCAGCAACCCCGCACCCAGCAGCGCGGCGATCATCGTCACCAGCATCGCGTCGGTGACGACATGCGCGTGGGGCCGTTCGGTCTGGCTGAGCGCACCGGCCAGCCCGCGTTTCAGCCCCAGCGTGGCGAGTTGCGCGACAAATTCCACCACCAGCACGGCATAGGCGAAGCGACCCAATGTTTCCGCACCATAGACCCGGCCCGCGATGAACAGGAAGGGTAGCCGTGCAGCCAGGCGAAGGAGGAAGCCGAACACATTGGTCCGCCCGCCCTTGGCCAGGGCGGCGATGTCATCCTCGTCCTTCGACGCAGGAACCTGCGCGGCCAATCGACTCCCCTCTGTCGTCCCGTCTGATGACTGGAATGTAGCCATGATGGTGCGGACGCGCGACGGCTTATTCGGGCCGCAACGGACGCGCGAGCAGCGCGTCGATCACGGTCCCGAGCGGCGCGGCATCGGCCAGCAAAGCGCAGACGGCTTCGACCACCGGCATTTCCACCCCCGCCGCGCGCGCGGCATCGCGCAGCACCGGGGCGGTAAATGCGCCTTCAGCGACGGTGCGGCGGTTGGACAGGAGTTCAGCGGCGCTGCGCCCTTCGCCCAAACCTTTGCCCAGCGAAAAATTGCGCGAATTGGTGGATGAACAGGTCAGCACCAGATCGCCCAGCCCCGATAGCCCGCCGAGCGTTTCCGCCCGCGCACCGCGCGCCAGGCCAAAGCGCGTCATTTCGGCAAAGCCCCGGCTGATCAGCGCCGCGCGGGCATTGAGGCCTAGCCCCGCGCCGTCCGCGACGCCGCACGCGATCGCCAGCACATTCTTGACCGCGCCACCGATTTCTGCGCCGGTTACATCGTCGGACAGATAGGGGCGGAATGCCGGGCGGGCGATCCGCGCCGCCAGTTGCGCGCCCAGCACCGCATCCTCGCACGCCAATGTGATCGCGGTCGGCAATCCCTTGGCCACTTCATGGGCGAAGGTCGGGCCGGACAGGACGGCGATGGGCGATGTCGGCTGCGCTGCCCGCGCCACTTCCCCCATCAGCAGGCCGGTGCCCGCCTCTATCCCTTTGGAACACAGGATCAGCGGCACACCGGCGGGAGCCTGGCGGACGACGCTGCGCAGATGCTGCGCCGGGCTGACCACCAGCAGCATGTCGCAATCGCCAAGATCGGCCATAGCGCTGGTCGCGCGGATCGACGGGGCCAGCTTGATGCCGGGCAGATAAAGCGGATTTTGCTGCGTGGCATTGATCGCATCGACCACATCGGCCTCCAGCGCCCACAGTGCCACGACCTGCCCGTCAGCGGCCAGCAGCTGCGCCAGCGCGGTGCCCCATGCGCCAGCCCCGATGACTCCCGCTTTCATGCCTTCACTCCCGCTCCGCGTGCCTTTTCCGCCGCCGGATCCAGCGGCCAGCGCGGCCGGGCGGGGAAGGTCAGGTCGTCGATCAGTCCCACGGCAAAGCGCTCCGCCCCTGCCCAGGCGATCATCGCGGCATTATCGGTGCACAGCCACAGCGGCGGCGCGACGAAGGGCAAGTCGTGATCCGCCGCCAGCTTTTCGAGCGCGCTGCGAATCGCGCCATTGGCCGCGACGCCACCGGCCACAACCAGCGCGGTGATGCCGTCGGCCTGCGCCAGTGCGCGGCGGGTGCGGTCGATCAGGCAGTCGATCACCGCCTGCTGGAAGCTGGCGGCAATGTCCTGCGTTGAATATTGGCCGGACTGGACCGCGCGCATCACCGCGCTTTTGAGGCCCGCGAAGGAAAAATGCGGTTCCGCCGTGCCGATCAGCGGGCGGGGCAGAGGGACAGCCCTGGGATTGCCCTGCGCCGCCGCCTTCTCCACCTGCGGGCCGCCGGGATAGCCCAGCCCCAGCAATTTGGCGGTCTTGTCGAAGGCTTCGCCCGCTGCATCGTCTATCGTGGTGGCGAGGCGCGCATAGTCGCCAGGGCCGCGCACCAGCAATATCTGGCAATGGCCGCCCGACACCAGCAGCAGCATATAGGGAAATTGCAATGTCCGGTCGGACAGGCGCGGCGAGAGGGCGTGCCCCTCCAGATGGTTGACCGCAATCAACGGTTTGCCCGCCGCATGGGCCAGCGCCTTGCCGGTCACCAGCCCGACCATGACCCCGCCGATCAGTCCCGGCCCGGCGGTCGCGGCTATCACATCGACCTGATCCAGCGTCATTTCCGCGTCCGCCAGCGCCGCTTCGATCAGGGGGCTGAGCGCCTCGACATGGGCGCGGGCGGCGATTTCGGGGACGACGCCGCCATAGGGGCGGTGCGCGTCCTCCTGCGTGGCGAGGCGGTGCGCCAGGATCCGACCGTCGGCCGTCACCAGCGCCGCTGCGGTTTCATCGCAGCTCGATTCCAGGCCGAGGATGATTGTCATTGTCGCTTCCATCTAATGCCCGTGGTCATTAGAGCAAGCCGCATATGATTTTGTCCGAACGACCGTTGCGCCTCGGCACCAGGGGCTCGCCCCTTGCGCTGGCCCAGGCCCGCATGACCGCCCGCGCTTTGTGCGATGTCCATGGCTGGCCTGATAGCGCCGTGACGATCGTCACCGTCCAGACCAGCGGCGACCGGATACAGGACCGGGCGCTGGCTGATATTGGCGGCAAGGCGCTGTGGACCAAGGAACTGGACCGGGCGCTGGCCGAGGGCGAGATAGATTTTGCGGTCCACAGCATGAAGGATGTGGAGACGCTGCGCCCCGCCGCGATCCGTATCGCCGCTATGCTGCCGCGCGCCGATGTGCGTGACAAGCTGGTAGGGGTGGACAGTTTCGATGCGCTGCCCGCCAATCCCGTGGTGGGCACCAGCTCGCCGCGCCGTGCTGCGCAGGTGACGCGGTTGCGGCCCGACGCGACGATTACGCTGTTCCGGGGCAATGTTGCGACACGCCTTGCCAAGCTGGCGGCGGGGGATGTCCACGCAACCCTGCTGGCGGCGGCTGGTCTGGACCGGCTGGGGCAGGGCGATGTCGGCGTGACCATTCCGATCGACACGATGCTGCCAGCGCCCTCGCAGGGTGCAGTGGGAATTGAAGCGCTGGTTGGTAACGACGCTGTGCTGGCGGCATTGGCGGCGATCAACGACACCGACACGTTCGATTGCGTCATGGCCGAGCGCGCGGTGCTGATGGGTCTGGGCGGCACCTGCCATTCGCCGATCGCGGCGCTGGCGCTTGTCGATGGTGCGCGACTGCATCTGCGCGCCGAGATTATCAGCCCCGACGGGCAGGAAACGGTCAGCGAGGAAGCGCGGATCGACCGGCAGGACCAGGACGCCGCACAGGCTATGGGTCGTGCGCTGCTGGATCGGGCAAGTCCGGCGCTGCGGTCCCTGTTCGAGGCGTGAGGCGGGTTCTGATCCTGCGGCCCGAACCGGGAGCGGGCAGGACGGCGCAGGCGGTGGCGCGGCTGGGGCTGGAGGCGGTGACGCATCCACTGTTTGCGCCGCAGGCGCTGGACTGGACACCGCCGGTGGCAGCAGATTTCGACGCGCTGTTGATGACCAGCGCCCATGCGGCGCGGCTGACGGGTCCGGCGCTGGCCGCCTATCGTGCTCTGCCCGCTTATGCGGTGGGGGAAGCGACGGCGGCGGCCTTGCGGGCGCAGGGCTTTGACCGCGTCGTGGCGGGCGATGGGGACGCCAGCGCCATTGCGGCGCGGATCGCGGCCGACGGTCATCGCGCTGTGCTGCATCTGGCGGGGACGACGGTGGCACCGATAGCCGCCGGATCGCTCAATATCACGCGGATC
The DNA here is from genome assembly GCF_000382885.1 of Sphingobium indicum BiD32. Taxonomy (GTDB): domain Bacteria; phylum Pseudomonadota; class Alphaproteobacteria; order Sphingomonadales; family Sphingomonadaceae; genus Sphingobium; species Sphingobium japonicum_C. The sequence continues at coordinate 33,303 of NZ_CAVK010000057.1, read as the reverse complement.
GCGGTGTATAGCATGGCCAGCCTGCCGCCTGACCCGGCATTGTTGCGCGCTGCGGTGCCGGGATCGGTGCTGCTGGTCCATTCGCCCCGTGCGGGGGAGCGGCTGGCGGCGCATGTGCCGACGGCTGTGCGGGCCGGATTGCATGTTGTCGCCATTAGCGCGGCGGCATTGGCGGCGTGCGGCGCGGGCTGGGCTAGCGCCACCGCGCCGGACCAGCCGCGCGATGACGACATGCTGGCCCTTGTCCTTCGTTTGTGCGAAGGATCGGGGCGATGAACGGCGAAAGGGGCAGCATGAGCGACGAGGACGGCTTTGGCAGCATGACCCCGGTCCCGCCTTCTGCGCGGCGACGTAGCATGGTGCCGCTGCTGATCCTGATCCTCCTGGCCTTTGCCGTTGGGGTCGCCGTCACCGTCTGGGCCTGGCCGCAGATCCAGCGCCGCTGGGGCGATCCGCAGCCGCAGGCGGCCAGTGTGGCCCCGCTGCTGGGCGGCAATGCCACACCCACTCTGGCGCAGCGTCCGCTCACCACTGACGCCGCGCAGATGCTCGACTCGCGGGTGGTGCAGTTGGAAGAGCGGCTGACCCGGATAACCGTGGAGGCGCAGGCTGCGTCGGGCAATGCCGCGCGGGCCGAAGGGCTGCTGGTCGCCTTTGCCGCCCGCCGCGCGCTCGATAGCGGAGCGCCGCTCGGATATGTCGAGGGGCAGTTGCGGTTGCGCTTTGGCCAGGCCCAGCCGCGCGCGGTCGCGACCATCATCAATGCCGCGCGCGAGCCGGTCACGCTGGCTGACCTGCGCGGCGGGCTGATCGATATTGGCGACCGGGCAACGACGCCGCCTGCCGATGCGAGCTGGTGGAGTGCGCTGGAGCATGAGGCGCGCGAACTGGTGACGATCCGCCGTGCATCGACCCCTTCGCCCCGCCCGCAGGCCGGGTTTGACCGGGCGATCCATTATCTCGATGGCGGGCGGGTGAATGCCGCGCTGGCGGAGGTCGAGCGACTGCCCGGCCATGCGGTCGCTGATCGCTGGGTGCAACTGGCCCGCCGCTATCTGGAGGCGCGCCGCGCGCTCGACCTGATCGAGACAGCCGCCATATTGGAGCCGCGTGTGTTGCGCAGCGCAGAGGGCGCACCGGTCGCGCAGACGTCGCCACTGGCACCCTGATCCGATATTGCGATAAACAGTTTCTCTGCTGCGATGAAACCGATGGACGCGGGCTGCGTTTGTCACGACACTGTCATCTTTGCCTTCCGGCCAAAGGGATTTTGTCGTCGTGCCACCTTATGCCGCCGTTACCGCATTCTGGAAGGATCGCCTCGCGTCCGGCCCGCGCGCCGTCGCGCGGCCGTCAGTCCAGCATCTGGTCGGCAACATGGCACTTCCCTTCGATCTGGCACGGACGCGGGCGCAGGCCGGTGCGCTGGCCCGGCAGATGCGTGGTGACGGTCGCTCTGTGCTGTTGATCCCCGGCCTGCTGGCGTCGGACGCGCGGATGGAGCCGATGCGCGCGATCCTGAACGAGGCCGGGTTCGATGCGCATCATTGGGGCATGGGGCGCAATTACGGGCCGAAGGCGGACAGTCTGGAGGCGATCGACCGCCGGGTGGACGAGATTCGGCGATCGACGGGCGGGCCGGTAACGCTGGTCGGCTGGAGTCTGGGCGGCCTGTATGCGCGCGAATATGCCAAGCTGGCGGCGGCCAAGGTCGGCGGCGTGGTGACGCTGGGCACGCCCTTTTCCGGCGACCCGCGCGCCAACCATGCCTGGCGGCTCTATCAACTCGTATCGGGCAGCCCGGTCGACCGCCCGCCCTTTCCCTGCGCGCGGGAAACCAAGCCGCCGGTGCCGACCGTGGCGCTGTGGTCGCGCCGCGACGGCGTGATCCTGCCCGACTGTGCCAAGGGCCGCAGCGGTGAACGGGATGCTGCGATCGAGGTTGACTGCACCCATATGGGCTTTGCCGCCGCGCCCGAAGGCATTGCCGGGGTTGGGAAAGCGCTGGAGACTATGCGGCAGATTTAAGTCGCGTTAGCGCCGCGTCGCGGCCGATCAGGGGCAGCAGCAGGCCCATGTCCGGGCCATGGTCCAGCCCCGTCAGCGCGCGCCGTAGCGGCAGGAACAGCATCTTCCCTTTGCGTCCCGTCTCACCCTTGAGCGCTTCGGTGAGCGCGCGCCATATGCCTGCGTCAAAGGGCAAATCGGTGAGCAGGCGGTGGGCTGCGATCAGGAAGTCGCGATCCTCTGCTTGCCCAGCGGGCGCATCCACGGGGCCGGTGACGATCCGCCACCAGTCGGCGGCACCGGCGACCGTCTCCAGATTGGGGCGGATGGCGTCCCATGCCGGGGCGTCCATGCCATCGGGCAGTCGGGTGGCGACAGCGTCATAGGGCAGAAGATGCACGATCTTCTGGTTGAGCGTTGCGAGTTCGCCTTCGTCGAAGCGGGCGGGCGCGCGGCCGAAATGGACGAAGTCGAAACTGTCGATCAGCGGCTGCATGGTGGCGAACGGCTCGATCGGCTGGCTGCTCCCCAGGCGCGCCAAAAGCGACGCGATCGCCATGGGTTCCAGCCCGATCTCGCGGAAATGGGCGACGCCCAGCGACCCCAGCCGCTTGGACAGCTTGCCCTCGCTTCCGGTCAGCAGCGCTTCATGGGCAAAGGCCGGGAGCGGGGCGCCGAGTGCGGTAAACATCTGGATCTGGGTCGCGGTGTTGGACACATGATCCTCCCCGCGCAGGACGTGGGTGACGCCCATGTCGACATCATCAATGACCGACGGGAGCATGTAGAGCCAGCTGCCATCGGCGCGGCGGATGACCGGATCGGACAGCAATTTCGGGTCGAAGCGCTGGTCGCCGCGGATGAGGTCGGTCCAGGCGATGGGCTGGTCGTGATCCAGCTTGAAGCGCCAGTGGGGGCGACGGCCTTCGGCTTCGTAAGCAGCGATCTGGTCCGGGGTCAGCGCCAGCGCGGCACGATCATAAACCGGCGGCAGGCCGCGCCCCAGCAAGACCTTGCGGCGTAGCTCCAGTTCCTGTTGTGTCTCATAGGCCGGATAGACATGACCCGACGCCCTGAGCGCTTCAAACCGCGCTTCGTAGAGGGCGAAGCGTTCGGACTGCTTGGCTTCCGCGTCCCAATGGAGGCCCAGCCATTGCAGGTCGGCGCGGATCGCATCGGCATATTCGGAGCGCGAGCGTTCCAGGTCGGTATCGTCGAGCCGCAGCAGGAACTGCCCACCGCTCTTTTGCGCCCACAGCCAGTTATGCAGTGCTGCGCGGATATTGCCGACATGGAGGTGGCCGGTCGGCGAGGGGGCGAAACGGGTGATGACGGTCATGGGTTAATCCTAAATCCGTTCGCCCTGAGCGAAGTCGAAGGGTTCCACCGAGCGAAGCGAGGTGTATTCGCCTCCGCTCAGGGCGAACGGAAACATTATAATGTTCTGAACGCATTGGTGATCGGATAGCGGCGGTCGCGGCCGAAATTGCGGCTGCCCAGTTTCACGCCGGGCGGCGACTGGCGGCGCTTATATTCCGCGACATAGAGCAGCCGTTCGATCCGCGCGACCGTGTCGCGCTCGAACCCGCGCGCGACCAGTTGCTCGACCGATAGCTCTTCCTCGACCAGGCCATAGAGGATCGGGTCCAGCACCTCATAGGGCGGCAGGCTGTCGTCGTCGCGCTGGTCCTCGCGCAGTTCAGCGCTGGGCGGCTTGGTGATGACCCGTTCGGGCATGACCGCGCCGATGGGACCAAAGCCCAAGCCCAGCGACGGGACATTCTCGTTCCGCCAGCGGCAGAGGTCGAACACCGTGGTCTTGTAGGCGTCCTTCAGCACCGAATAGCCGCCCGCCATGTCGCCATAGATGGTGGCATAGCCGACCGACATCTCGCTCTTGTTACCGGTGGTGAGCAGCATGTGGCCGAATTTGTTGGAGAGCGCCATCAGGGTCAGCCCGCGGATACGCGACTGGATATTTTCCTCGGTCAGGTCGCGCTGGCGCTCGGCAAACACATCGCTGAGCATCGTGTCGAACGCGCCGACCGCCGGTTCGATGGGAATCGTGTCGTAACGAACGCCCAGCAGCCGCGCACATTCGACGGCATCGTCCAGGCTGTCCTGACTGGTGAAGCGCGAGGGCATCATCACGCACCAGACCCGGTCCGCGCCCAGCGCATCGACCGCAACGGCGGCCGACAGCGCCGAATCGATCCCGCCCGACAGCCCCAGCACCACACCGGGAAAGCGGTTGCGGTTCACATAGTCGCGCAGTCCCAGGAGCATCGCATTATAGATGTCGGCGGGCCGCTCGTCGGGGACGTGGCAGTCGCCGGGCAGGCAGACCCACTGGCCATCCCATTTCTCCCATTGGGTCAGCACCAGCGCTTCCTCCCAATCGGGCAATTGCGCCGCGATGGCGAAATCGGCGTTCATCACGAAGGATGCGCCGTCGAACACCAGCTCATCCTGTCCGCCGACGCGGTTGAGATAGATGAGCGGCAGGCCGGTTTCGCGCACTCGCGTCCCGGCCACCATGGTCTGGCGCCGGTCATCCTTGTCGACCTCATAGGGGCTGCCATTGGGACTGATCAGGATTTCGGCCCCCTCGCTTTTCAGATGCGCGGTGACGAAGGGGAACCAGATATCCTCGCAGATCGGCACGCCGATCTTTACGCCGCGAAAGTCGATTGGCGCTGGCAGCGGGCCGGGGGCGAAGAGGCGCTTTTCATCGAACGTGCCATAATTGGGCAATTCGCGCTTCTGGCGGATCTGCGTCACCGCACCGCCCTCCAGCAGCGCCACGACGTTGAACAGGACGCCATGCGCGGCGACCACGGTGCCGACCAGCATCGCCGGGCCGCCGTCAGCGGTCGCCTGCGCCAGCCGGTCCAGCTCCTGATTCGCGCGCTCGACCAGCGCGGGTTTCAGCACCAGATCTTCGGGCGGATAGCCGATCAGCTGCAATTCGGGATAGACGATCAGGTCCGCGCCGCTGGCCCGGTCCCGCCACGCCAGCATCGCGTCGGCATTGGCGGCAAGGTCGCCCACCGATTGGGTCATCTGGGCGAGGGCGATCACAAGTTTGTCGGTCATGGACGCGGCCGTTAGAGCATTTTGACGGCGGGCGCAAAAGCGCCTTTCCAGCAGGAACGGACGCGGCTAAAGGGGCGGCGTTTTCACGCAGCGTCATCAATTCGTCACGCCGCCAAATAGCAGGGGGACTTGGCCATGAAGCTCATGACCGGCAATTCCAACAAGCCGCTCGCGGCCGCCATCGCCGACTATATCGAAATCCCCCTGACCGACGCCAGCGTCCGCCGCTTTGCCGATGAGGAAGTGTTCGTGGAAATCCACGAAAATGTCCGGGGCGAGGATGTGTTCGTGATCCAGTCGACCAGCTATCCCACCAACGATAATCTGATGGAATTGCTGATCATGATCGATGCGCTCAAGCGCGCGTCGGCCAAGCGAATCACCGCCGTCGTCCCCTATTTCGGCTATGCCCGGCAGGACCGCAAACCCGGCCCGCGCACCCCGATCAGTGCCAAGCTGGTTGCCAATCTGATCACCAAGGCGGGCGCCGACCGCGTCCTGTCGGTCGATCTGCACGCGGGGCAGATCCAGGGTTTCTTTGACATTCCGACCGACAATCTGTTCGGTGCGCCGGTGATGTCGGCGGACATCCAGGCGCGCTTTGGCGACCGTAACATCATGGTCGTGTCGCCCGACGTCGGCGGCGTGGTGCGCGCCCGTGCGCTGGCCAAGCGGCTCGACAACGCGCCGCTCGCCATCGTCGACAAGCGCCGTGAGCGCGCGGGCGAATCCGAAGTGATGAACATCATCGGCGACGTGTCGGGCCGCTTCTGCGTGCTGATCGACGATATCGTCGATTCGGCGGGCACGCTGTGCAACGCGGCCAGCGCGCTGAAGGCCGCCGGGGCCGAGGAAGTCGTCGCCTATGTCAGCCATGGCGTGCTGTCGGGCGGCGCGGTGGCGCGGGTCGAGGCGTCGGACCTGCTGGAACTGGTCATCACCGATTCGATCCAGGGCACCGATGCGGTCAACAATGCCGCGCATATCCGCCATTTGCCGATCGCCCCGCTGCTGGGCGAGGCGATCAAGCGGATTGCGGATGAAAGCTCGGTATCGAGCCTGTTTGATTGAGTGTTCAGGCCGCCGGTAGCAACACCAGCGGCACGGACAGGATCATGATCAGCGCGGCGACGACGCGCTGGCCGCGCGATATGCCCAGTGGTTTGCCCTGCCAAGCCATCGGGCAGGCCAACACCGCCAGCGCGATCAGCAGGTTGGATAAAGTGGCGGCACCATCGACCGGCATGTCCTGCCGCAGGGCAAGGCCCACAAACAGGCCGACAAAACTCAGGAACCAGCCGATCAGCGCCATGGGCGTCTCCTTCGCCGCCAGTCTTAGCGCGGCGAGGTTGCCGAAGGCTTAAGCGGCCCAGGGATCATAGCTGCCAAAGCTCCAGACATTGCCTTCGGGGTCGAGCGTGCTGTAGCCGCGCCCCGGATAGCCGTGATTGTCATGGGGTTCATCGACCACGACCGCGCCTTCATTGCGGGCGTGGAGGCAATGGGCGTCGACATCGGGGACGACGATATAGACGCATCCTGTGACTCCGCCCAGGTCGCGCGCGGTGGACCAGGTGTAGAGCGATTCGGCGGCCATGTCCTGCACGCTGCCCAGCATGATCATGCCGGCACCCAGCACCAGTTGGGCGTGGTGGATGATGTCGGGGTCGGCATCATCGGCATAGACGGCGTGGCGCACGAAACCGAAGGCGTCGCACAGAAAGTCGATCGCAGCGGGGGCGTTGGTATAGCGCAGGCATGGGATTACAGGCGAGCCGGGCATTTTTCCCTCCTTCTCCATAGAGGCGCAGTCTAGCGCAAAGGCCGCGCAGTCGCTAGGCGAAGGGGATGACCACCCGCGATGACCTGACCCTTGCCAACCGCCTTGCCGACGCCGCTGGCGCGGCGGTCCGCCCCTTTTTTCGCGCCCGCTATGACATGGAATATAAGGCGGACAAGTCGCCCGTGACGGAAGCCGATCGCGCGGCTGAGGCGGCGATCCGGGCGATATTGGAGAAAGAGCGTCCGGGCGACGGCATCATCGGCGAGGAATATGGGTCGGTGCGCGAGGATGCCGAACGGGTGTGGATTCTCGATCCGATCGACGGCACGCGCAGCTTCATCGCCGGGCGGCCGATCTTCGGCACGCTGATCGCGCTGACGCAGGGTGGCTGGCCGACGATCGGCATCATCGACCAGCCGATCGCGAAGGAACGCTGGGCCGGGATGGCGGGCCAGCCCACGACCTTCAACGGCCAGCCGGTCCGCACCCGTGCCTGTCGCGCGATCGAGGGCGCAGGGATAGCGACGACCAGCCCGCATCTGTTCGATGACGGCGACGTGCCGCATTATATGGCGCTGGTCGCGGCGGTATCGGGCGGATCGCCGCGTCAGGGACCGGTCTATGGCGGGGATTGCTATAATTACGGTCTGCTGGCGTCGGGCTTTCTCGATATCGTGATCGAATCGGGGCTACAAGCCTATGATTTCGCGGCGTTGGTGCCGGTTGTCGAGGGCGCGGGCGGGCTGATGTGCGACTGGCATGGCGAGCCGCTGACGGCCGACAGCGACGGCCATGTACTGGCGCTTGGCGATCCGGCGCGGCTGGAAGATGTGCTGGAGGCGATGGCGGCCGTGACGGATCATAGCCACCATCATTGAAATTCCGCGAATCGCTTGCCTTTCCGGCAGCAGCCGCCTATGCGCGCCCTTCGCGATATTCAGTGGGACCGCCCGGCTAACTAGGGCTGCCGGGGCTGTCTGCAATCGTCGCGCTACGCAAAGGAGACGAAAATGCCCAAGCTCAAGACCAAGAGCGGTGTGAAGAAGCGCTTCAAGTTCACCGCTTCCGGCAAGGTCAAGCACGGCGTCGCTGGCAAGCGTCACCGTCTGATCAGCCACAACGCCAAATATATTCGCCAGAACCGTGGTACTTCCGTGCTGTCCGATGCCGACGTGGCTCACGTCCGCCTCTGGGCACCCTACGGCCTCAAGTAAGGAGTAAGGGACAATGGCACGCGTCAAACGGGGTGTAACCACCCGCGCCAAGCATAAGCGGCTTCTGGTACAGGCGAAGGGCTATTATGGCCGTCGCAAGAATACCATCCGCGTCGCTCGTCAGGCTGTCGAAAAGGCTGGCCAGTATGCGTATCGCGATCGCAAGGTCAAGAAGCGCAGCTTCCGTGGCCTGTGGATCCAGCGCATCAACGCGGGTGTCCGCGCTGAAGGCCTGACCTATTCGCAATTCATGCACGGCCTCAAGCTCGCCGGCGTGCAGCTGGACCGCAAGGTTCTGGCTGACATTGCGATGCACGAAGGCGAGGCGTTCAGCGCCATCATCGCCCAGGCCAAGGCTGCGCTGCCCGCAGCATAAGGCCTGCCGATCGCAAGATCGTCAAAAGGGCGCCGGGGCAGATGCTTCCGGCGCCCTTTTTGTTTGTTGCGACTCCTATCTCCCCGTTCGCCCTGAGCGAAGTCGAAGGGCATCACCGAACGGAGTGAGGTGCCTTCGCTACGCTCAGGCGCGGGCTTCGACAGGCTCAGCCCGAACGGATTTTGGGGTCGGCCGCTGATCCAAAGGACCCAATCCCATGTCGCTGCATCTCTGGTGGCTTTATGTGACCGCCGTGTTCCTGATCTCCGCCACGCCGGGGCCGAACATGCTGCATGTAATGACGCAGAGCATTGCCCATGGCCCGCGCCGCGCGCTGGCGACTATGGCGGGGTTGATGAGCGCGGTGCTGCTGTGCCTGATCGCGTCGGCGCTGGGGCTGGGGGCGTTGCTCAAGGCATCGCCGCGCCTGTTCGACGTGCTGCGCTATGCCGGCGTCGCCTATCTGGTCTGGCTGGGGATCAAGGCGTGGCGCGCGCCGGTTGGCAGTGCCGCCGTCGCCGTTCCCGCGCGCTCGCACCATGCGCTTTATGCGACCGGGCTGCTTACTGGCCTGTCCAATCCGAAGCTGATCATTTTTGCCGCCGCGCTGTTTCCGCAGTTCATCGATACGGGCCGCCCGTTCGGGGCGCAGCTGGCGATTTTGGTGGTCAGTTTCGTGGTGATCGAAAGCGTCTGGTACAGCGTCTATGCGCTGGGCGGGATCAAACTGGCCCGCTGGCTGGAGCCGGTGAACCGCCAGCGCCTGTTCAACCGGGCGACCGGCATGATGTTCATCGGCTTTGGCGGCGCATTGCTGGGCGCGCGGGCTTGAGCCTTCCATTGCGCGGCGTGCCTCGCTAAGGCGCGGCTATATTTCCGCTTCTCAGGAATGACAGTGAATGAGTGAAATTGCCAATCTGAAAGCCGGGCTGATCGCCGACATCGCCTCCGCCGACACGCTGGACGCGGTGGAAGCGCTGCGTGTAGGCGCGCTGGGCAAGAATGGGGTGGTAACCGGCCTGCTCAAGACGCTGGGCGGCATGTCGCCGGACGAGCGGCTAGACAAAGGGCCGCCGATCCAGGACCTGCGCGAATCCGTCACTGCCGCCATCACCGCGAAGAAGGCGGCGCTGGAGCAGGCGGCGCTGGATGCCCGGCTGGCGTCGGAAACAATCGACATGACGCTGCCCGCCGATCTGGGGCCGCAAGGGTCCGTTCATCCGGTTTCACAGGTGATGGACGAACTGGCGGAGATATTCGCGGACCTGGGCTTCTCGGTCGCCACAGGGCCGGAGATTGAGGACGACTGGCATAATTTCACCGCGCTCAACATTCCAGAGACGCACCCGGCGCGCGCGATGCACGACACATTCTACTTCCCCGATGAAGAGGGGCAGAAGCGGATGCTGCTGCGCACCCATACCTCGCCGGTGCAGATCCGCACAATGATGACGACGCCGCCGCCGATCCGCATCATTGCGCCGGGCCGCGTCTATCGCAGTGACAGCGACGCCACCCATACGCCGATGTTCCACCAGATCGAAGGGCTGGTGATCGACAAGGGGATCACGCTGGGCCACCTGAAATGGACGCTGGAAACCTTCCTGAAGGCTTTTTTCGAGCGTGAAGATATCGTCCTGCGGCTGCGGCCGAGCTATTTCCCCTTCACCGAACCCTCTGTCGAGGTCGATGTCGGCTATACGCTGGTGAACGGCCAGCGGGTGATCGGCGGGGACGGCGATGTGGCGGACGGCGGCTGGCTGGAGGTGCTGGGCAGCGGCATGGTCAATCGCCGCGTGATCGAGGCGTGCGGGCTGGACCCGGATGAGTGGCAGGGTTTTGCCTTTGGCACCGGGGTCGACCGGCTCGCCATGCTCAAATATGGGATGAACGACTTGCGGGCCTTTTTCGACGGCGATCTGCGCTGGCTCAAACATTATGGTTTTTCGGCGCTCGACGTGCCGACGCTGAGCGGGGGAGTGGGCGCATGAAGTTCACGCTGAGCTGGCTCAAGACGCATCTCAAGACCGATGCAGATTTGTCGACTATCCTCAAGACGCTGAACGCCATCGGGCTGGAGGTCGAAGGCGTCGAAAATCCGGCGGAAAAGCTTGGCGGGTTCAAGATCGCGAAGGTGCTGACCGCCGATCCGCATCCGCAGGCCGACAAGTTGCAGATACTGACCGTCGATCATGGCGACGGCACGCCGCTTCAGGTCGTGTGTGGCGCGCCCAACGCGCGCGCGGGGCTGGTCGGCGTGTTCGGGACCGAAGGCGCGGTGGTGCCCGCCAACGGCATGGTGCTGAAAAAGACCGCCATTCGCGGCGTCGAATCCAACGGCATGATGTGTTCGACCCGCGAGCTGGAGCTGGGCGACGATCATGACGGGATCATCGAACTGGATGCAGCCGCGCCGGTGGGGCGGGTCTATGCCGACTGGGCAGGGCTGAACGATCCGGTCATCGACGTGTCGATCACGCCCAACCGGCAGGATTGCATGGGCGTGCGCGGCATTGCGCGCGATCTGGCGGCGGCGGGTCTGGGGACGCTGAACGCCATCATCGTGCCGGAAATTGCGGGCGTGGGTCCGGGACCGGACGTGCGGACCGACGATGTGGAGGGCTGTCCGGCCTTCTTCGCGCGTACCGTGCGCGGGGTCACCAACGGCCAGTCGCCCGACTGGATGGCCAAGCGTCTGAAAGCGATCGGGCAGAAGCCGATCAGCACACTGGTCGACATCACCAACTATATCATGATCGACCTCGGCCGTCCGCTGCATGTCTATGACATGGCGAGTTTGAAGGGTGGACTGGTGGCGCGCAAGGGCAGGGCGGGCGAACAGGTCGTCGCGCTCAACGGCAAGACCTACGCCGTCGATGATACGATGACTGTCATCGCCGACGATGAAGCTGTGCATGACATTGGCGGCATCATGGGCGGCGAACATTCGGGGGCGCAGGACGGCACGACCGATGTGCTGATCGAATGCGCCTATTTCACGCCCGAACGGATCGCGATGACGGGGCAGAAGCTGACCTTGACGTCCGACGCGCGCGGCCGGTTTGAGCGCGGGGTCGATCCGGCTTTTCTGGACGATGGCCTGTCGATCGCCACCAGCCTGGTGACGCATCTGTGCGGCGGTAGCCCAAGCGAGGCGACCCGCGCGGGCGCGCCGCCGGTGACGCCCAAGGTTGTGGACTATACCCCCGACCAGTGCCTGACGCTGGCGGGCGTCTATGTGGCGGCGGACGAGCAGAAGCGCATATTGCAAAGCCTTGGCTTTGTCGTCGGCGGACAGGAAAACCGCACCGATTATGAAGATGGCGTACCGGTGATCGTGCCCGGCACCTGGTCGATCACCGTGCCAAGCTGGCGGCGTGACGTCGATGGATGGCCCGACATTGTCGAGGAAGTGGTACGAATCGTCGGGCTGGAGCATGTGCCTTCCACCCCGCTGCCGCGTATGCCCGGCGTTGCCCGTCCGACCGCGACGGCAGAGCAGCTGGTCGAGCGCCGGGTGCGCCGGACGGCGGCGGCGCGCGGCCTTGCCGAGGCGATCAACTGGTCTTTCCTGTCGGAGAAGGAAGCCGCTTCCGTTGGCGGGGGCGACTGGACGCTGGCCAATCCGATCTCGGAGGATCTGAAAGTCATGCGGCCGTCGTTGCTTCCCGGCCTGCTGTCGGCCAGCCGCCGCAACATGGATCGGGGGGCTGCGTCGGTGCGGCTGTTCGAGCTGGGGCGGCGCTATTTCAGGCAGGGTGAGCGGGCGACCGTTGGCTTCGTGCTGGCAGGCGAAAAGGCGGCGCGCAGCTGGCAGGGCGGCAAGGCGCAGTCCTTCACGGCCTATGATGCCAAGGCTGACATCATGGCGCTGCTGGCGGCGGCGGGCGCGCCGGTTGCCAATCTCCAGAGCTTCGGGGAAGCGTCGGCGGCCTATCATCCCGGCCAGTCGGGCACGTTGCGGTTGGGGCCGAAGGCCGTGCTGGCTGAATATGGCGTACTGCATCCGGGCCTGGCCAAGCAGTTCGGGCTGAGCGGCACGGTGGTGGCGGGCGAGATTTTCCTCGACGCGATACCGGGCAAGCGCAAGTCCGGCTTCATGCGCGCCCCCTATGCGCCGCCCGCCTTGCAGGCTGTAAAGCGCGATTTTGCCTTTGTCGTGGCTGACTCGGTGGAAGCCGATGCGCTGGTCCGGGCGATCAGGGGGGCGGACAAGAAGGCGATCGTCGATGTGCGCCTGTTCGATGTCTTTACCGGGCCGGGCGTGGAGGAGGGCAGCAAGTCGCTGGCCATCGAGGTCACGCTCCAGCCGGGTGAGAAGAGCTTCACCCAGGAAGAGCTGGACGCGACCAGCGCGGCGATCGTGAAGGCGGCGCAGAAGCTGGGTGGCGTGTTGCGCGGCTGAACGGACGCGAAGGCGGGGCTACCCCGCCTTCGCCCGCAGCGCGATGGCCATACCCGCGATGGCCAGCAAGGCACCACCGGCAGCAAGTTCTGTCCAGCGATAACCCTCTACCAGCGTGGAAATCAGCATCGCGATGATCGGGATCAGGACGCTGGTATAGGCGGCGCGACCCGCGCCCATGCGTTGGATCAGGCGAAAATAGAGCGGGAAGGTGACGACCGACCCGGCCAGGCCCAGCCACGCGACGCCCAGCCAATAGCCCGCGCGCCATTCGGTGACCGGCGGGCCAACCGTGACCAACGCATAGGCCGCGTTGATCCCCGCGCCGATCAGCATCGCCCAGGCGAGCACCGCGATCATCGGCAGGCGGCGGGCAATCTCCATCCCCTGCATGATATTGGCGGCTGACGCGCTTAATAATCCGGCGACAGCGAAGCCGACACCCACCAGCACGTCGCCCGGCGCGATGCTGGCGGCGCGATATTCGTGGGTCAGCATCAGCGCGATGCCGGTCATCGCCACCGCCGATCCGGCGATGAAGGCGCGGCCGACCGGCTGGCGGAAGATCAGGAAGGACAGGATGGAGTTGGGAATCAGCAGCATGGCGTAGATCACCGCGACGACGCCCGATGTCAGGGTGAGTTCTGCGCGATAGACGAAGTTGAAGTTGAGGACGAATTGCGCCGTCCCCAGCAGCGCCGCAAAAATCAGCCCCGCGCCGCCGATCCGCAGCGACACGCCGCGCATCCGGCAAAAGGCGGCCATGGCAACCCCCGCCAGCGCGAAACGGTAGCAGACCGACCAGCTGGCCGGGACGCTGCCAATCTGATCGCGAATGACGATCCAGGTCGAACTCCAGATCAGGGTGACGAGGATGAAGGGGAAAAGGATGCCGCCCTTTGCGGCGGGTTCAGCCATGGTCGAGCGCCCGCAGCGCGGCGGCGAGCGGTGCGACGCCAGCAGCGTCCTGCGACCAGTTGGTGACCAGCCGCACAGCCCCTTCGCCCCAGTCGTAGAAATCGAAATCCTGCGCCCGCAGTGTCGCCGCCTCTTGCGCGGTGAGGCGGATGAACAACTCATTGGCTTGAACGGGGTGGAGCAGACGATCCGCCACGGCCTGCGCGAGCGCCTGCGCGGCCTGATTGGCGGCGCGGGCGTTGGTTAGCCACAGATCATCCTCGACCATCGCCAATATTTGTGCTGCGAGATAGCGGCCCTTGGAGAAGAGATGCCCCGACCGTTTGCGCCAGCGGGCGGCCTCGGCGGCGCGGGCGTCCGCTTCCGGCCCGAAGAACAGCAAGGCTTCGCCGATCATCCCGCCATTTTTGACGCAGCCAAAGCTGAGCGCATCGACCCCGGCGCGCCAGGTCAGATCGGCGGGTGTGCAGCCCAGATGCGCCACTGCATTGGCGAAGCGCGCGCCGTCCATGTGGAAGCCCAGCCCACGGATGCGGGCGATGTCGCCCAGCGCCGCGACCTCATCAGGCGCATAGACGCGGCCATATTCGGTGGCGTTGGTGATGCTGATCGCGCGGGCTGGCACCTGATGGACGTCTGGGCGGATGATCGCCAACCGGTCGCTGACGGCATCGGGCGAGAGCTTGGCGCCCTCGCCGGGCAGCGTCATCAGGCTGGCACCATGGGTGAAGAAGCCGGGCGCGCCGCATTCGTCGACGACGATATGCGCTTCTTCATGACAGATTACCCCGCCATAGGGTGGGCAGAGCGTTGCGAGCGCGATGCTGTTGGCCGCCGTGCCGGTTGCGATCCACAGCGCGCGGACTTGCGTGTCGAACAGAGCCGAGAAAGCGCCATCCAGCCGGGCGCTCCATTGATCGCCATCATAGCCATGGTCGGCGCGGTCGGCGGCTGCCATCGCCGCCATCACCTGCGGGCAAACCGGGGTCGCATTGTCGGAAAAAAAGTGCATTGGCAGGCGATAGCGGGCGGACAGGGGAGCGCCAAGAGGCCAGCATGGGCACAATGGCTCAATGGGTCAGCATAGTTGACGTTGTTTTGCGCGCCTATTTGTGACATAGGCTCGCCGTCCAACCCAAGGAGACAGACTATGGACGTCGAGCAGACATCGCGCTTTACCGTCACCCCAAGCCCCAAGGCTGTGTCGGCGGACGAGCGTGCGGTATTGCTGGCGGACCCCGGTTTCGGGCGTATTTTCACCGATCATATGGTGACGATCCGCTACACTGAGGGGGAGGGCTGGCACAGCCATGCAGTCGGCCCGCGCGAGCCGTTCCAGATCGACCCGGCCTGCGCCGTGCTTCATTATGCGCAGGAAATCTTTGAAGGGATGAAGGCATATCGGCTGGAAGATGGCAGCATCGCCATGTTCCGCCCGGAGGAAAATGCCCGTCGTTTCGCCGAATCGGCTGAACGCATGGCGATGCCTGCACTGCCGCAGGACATATTTCTGGAGGCGGTCGAGGCTCTGGTGCAGATCGACGCTGACTGGATTCCGGGCGGGGAAGGTAGCCTCTATCTGCGCCCCTTCCTGTTCGCGAGTGAGAATTTCCTGGGGGTGCGCCCGTCCAACGAATATATTTTCTGCGTCATCGCCTCACCCGCCGGTGCCTATTTCAAGGGCGGCAAGAAGGCGGTGACCCTGTGGGTGTCCGAACATTTCACCCGCGCGGCGCGCGGCGGCACGGGCGCTGCCAAATGCGGCGGCAATTATGCAGCGTCGCTGGTCGCGCAGAAGGAAGCGATCGGCCATGGTTGCGACCAAGTCGTGTTTCTGGACGCGGCGGAGAATAAATGGGTCGAGGAACTGGGCGGTATGAACGTCTTTTTCGTCATGGACGACGGATCGATCGTCACGCCGCCGCTGGGCGGCACCATCCTGCCCGGCATCACCCGCAACTCCATCATCACGCTCGCCCGCGCCAAGGGGCATGAAGTGCGCGAAGAACCCTACAGTTTTGCCCAATGGCGCGCCGATGCGGCCAGCGGCAAGCTGCGCGAGGCGTTCGCCTGTGGTACGGCGGCGGTCGTCACCGCGATCGGCACGGTCAAGAGCGTGGATGGTGACTTCACCATCGGCAATGGCGATGGCGGTATCGTCACCGAAACCCTGCGTGCCGAACTGACCGGCATTCAGCGCGGGACGGTGGCCGATCCGGCGGGCTGGGTGCGCACGGTTTGACCGGCGGATTTCACCCACCTCCGTTCGCCCTGAGCCTGTCGAAGGGTCGTCCTTCTTGCGCAAGAAGAGCAGGGCTTCGACAAGCTCAGCCCGAACGGATTTTTGTTTGGCGTCGTACCCTGTCCTTTCGGGCGTAGCGCGCGCGCCGCTGCTTCCCAATCGCACGCCAAGCGCCTAGATAGTCCCGCATGGAACGCTTCGACGTCGTGATATTGGGTGGCGGCCTCGTCGGCCTGACCCTTGGCATCGCCCTTTCCGGCCATGGCGTGCGCTGTGCCGTGATCGACCCCGCCGATCCGGTGGATACCACTGCCACCGGCTTTGACGGCCGTGTGTCGGCGATCAGCTCGACCAGTTTCGCGATGCTCTCGGCCATCGGGGTCGCGCCCTTTCTGGAAGGGAAGGGCTGCCCGATCGACCGTATCTGGGTGAGCGACGGGCTGGAGCCGGGCGCTCTCGATTTCGTACCGGACGCCGATGATGGCGTGATGGGGACGATGATCCCCAATCGCGACCTACGGATTGCGCTGGCGCAGGCGGCAGAAGGGGCGACCCATCTCACCCGCTTCCAGCCTGATCGCGCTATCCATGTCGATCGCAATGCCGATGGCGTGACGCTGACGCTGGCGAGCGGTGCGACGATCCGGGGCGCGCTGCTGGTGGCGGCAGAGGGGCGCAACAGCCCGACGCGCGAGGCGGCGGGTATCAATACGACCCGCTGGCAATATAAGCATACTGCCATGGTCAGCGCGATCGACCATGAGGTGCCGCACGCCAATACGGCCTATGAGATTTTCTATGTCGGTGGTCCGTTCGCGCTGCTGCCGATGCTGCCGGGTACGCGATCGGCGATCGTGTGGACCGTTCCCACGGAGCAGGCACCCGCGATGCTCAAATTGTCCGAGCGCGCCTGGCTGGCCGAAGCACAGAAGCGGATTGGCGGTTTCCTGGGCGAGATCGCTCTGGCCGGGCCGCGATCCTCCTATCCTTTGGGCTTCCACCATGCCGCACGGATCACCGACACGCGGCTGGCGCTGGTGGGCGACAGCGCCCACGCCATCCATCCGATTGCAGGGCAGGGCTTGAACCTGGGCTTCCGCGATGTCGCCGCGCTGGTCGAGGTGCTGGTGGAGGGCAAGAGGCTGGGCCTTGATCCGGGCGATGCGCAGTTGCTGGCGCGCTACCAGCGCTGGCGCAGCCTCGATTCGCTGTCGGTCAGCGTGGCGATGGACGGGCTGGTGCGGCTGTTCGACGTGCCGGGGCGTTTGCCAGCCTTGGCGCGGCGCGCGGGGCTGGCGGCGGTGCAGCGGACCTCACTGCTCAAGGGGCGGTTCATGGCCGAGGCGCGCGGGCAGTCGGGCGCGCTGCCACGGTTGCTGACGGGCGAGATGGTTTAGGGAAGAGAGTGTGGCGAACGCCTGATCGACACGCTACTCCGTAGGCGCGGTGATTTCGCCGCGTAAGGAAAGGAGTAGAAAATTGTCTTTTGCTGATGCGTGCATTGCCCTTGGGGTGATGATCGCCTTTGCGACCTTGATCCTCAAGATCGTGGAGGTTTCGCGCTCCAAATAAGGTGTGCGACGGGCAGGAGGCGGGCGGCAACTCGCTTCCTGAACGAGTGAACCCCCGTCACGGCAATGACGGGGGTTCTGTAACGAAGGACGAAAATGCGTCTTTTGCTTCAGTCCATATAACCTAAACGCTCCTGAATTTCAACTCACAGCATCCGCCGCAGCACATTGTCCTTCAGCACCAGATGATGGCGCAGTGCGGCGGCGACGTGGACGATGATGAGCGCGGCCCAGGCGAAACCCATAAGTTCGTGACCTTCGCCGGAGATGCCGACGAGGACGTCCTCCTTGGTCACCGCGAATTTGGGGACGTCGAACAGGAAGAACCAGTTGAGCGGGCGCGTGCCGGCCGATGTCATGATCCAGCCGGTCAGCGGCACCAGGATCATGAAGGCATAGAAGATAAAATGGGTGGCGTGCGCTGCCGCTTTCTCCCAGCCGGGCATGGCGACCGGGAGCGGCGGCGGGCGGTGGCCCAGTCGCCAGCCCAGCCGCGCCAGCGTGAGCGCCAGAACCGTCAGCCCGATCGACTTGTGAACCGGCATCACCGCCCAGTCCTTGGGCAGCGCGTCATGGCCGATGCCGAGTATCAGATTGACGATGATCAGGACCGCCATGATCCAGTGCAGGGCGCGGGCGATGGATGTATAGCGGTCCACGAAAACTCCTTGGGCTTGTGCGTCAACCCTGCCGGTTCGCGACCAGATTGTCGACCACCGACGGATCGGCCAGCGTGCTGGTATCTCCTAGCGCCTGCGCGGATACTTCGCCCTCCGCAATTTTACGGAGGATGCGGCGCATGATCTTGCCCGACCGGGTCTTGGGCAGGCCCGGCGCGAACTGGATCGCATCCGGCGTGGCGATCGGTCCGATTTCGGTGCGGACCCATTTGACCAGAGTCTTGCGCAACTCGTCACTAGGTTCTTCATGCGCGTTGAGCGTCACATAGGCGTAGATGCCCTGCCCCTTGATGTCGTGGGGGAAGCCGACGACGGCGGCTTCGGCCACGCTCTCATGCAGCACCAGCGCGCTTTCGACCTCCGCCGTACCCATGCGGTGGCCCGACACGTTGATGACGTCGTCCACGCGCCCCGTGATCCAGTAATAGCCGTCGGCGTCGCGGCGTGCGCCGTCGCCGGTGGTATATTTGCCGGGGAAGGTGGTGAAATAGGTCTGGAAGAAGCGGTCATGATCGCCCCAGACGGTGCGCATCTGGCCCGGCCAGCTTTGGGCGATGATCAGGTTGCCCTCGGTCGCGCCCTCCAGCACATGCCCTTCCGCATCCACGATCTGCGGCACCACGCCGGGCATCGGCAGGGTGGCGGAGCCGGGCTTGAGGTCGGTCGCGCCCGGTGTCGGGGCGATCATCGCCGCGCCTGTCTCCGTCTGCCACCAGGTGTCGATGATCGGGCAGCGCCCTTCGCCGACAACGCTGTGATACCAGCGCCAGGCTTCCGGGTTGATCGGTTCGCCCACGGTGCCGAGCAGGCGCAGCGATTTGCGGCTGGTCGAATGGACGAATTCGTCACCCTCCTTCATCAGCGCACGCAGCGCGGTGGGGGCGGTGAAGATGGTCTGGACCTGATGCCGGTCGACCACTTCCCAGATGCGGGCGGGCGTCGGGTAATTGGGCACGCCTTCATACATCAAAGTCGTCGCGCCGTTCGCCAGCGGGCCATAGACGATATAGCTGTGGCCGGTGACCCAGCCGATGTCGGCGGCGCACCAGTAAATGTCACCGGGCCGATAGTCGAAGCAGAGTTCGTGGGTCAGCGACGCCCAGAGCAGATAGCCGCCGGTTGTGTGCAGCACGCCCTTGGGCTTGCCGGTCGATCCCGACGTGTAGAGGATGAACAGCGGATCTTCGGCGTTCATCGGTTCGGGCGGGCAGTCGGCGGACACCTTGGCCGCTTCCTCATGCAGCCACAGGTCGCGGCCCGGCGCCATCGTCACCGCGCCGCCGGTCGCCTGCACGACGATCACGGTTTTGACACTAGGGCAATCCTTGAGCGCGGCATCGACATTGGCCTTGAGCGGCACCGCCTTGCCGGCGCGGCAACCTTCGTCGGCGGTCACGACCAGCGTGGAATCGCAATCGATAATGCGCCCGGCCAGCGCTTCGGGCGAGAAGCCGCCGAACACGACGCTGTGAACCGCGCCAATTCGTGCGCAGGCAAGCAGGGCGAAGGCGGCTTCGGGGATCATCGGCAGATAGAGGGTGATGCGGTCGCCTTTGCGCGCGCCCGCCGCTTTCAGCACATTGGCGAAGCGGCACACTTGCTCATGCACCTGGGCGTAGCTGTAGTGGCGGGGCTGCGCGTCGGGCGAATCGGGTTCCCAGATGATCGCGGTCTGATCGCCGCGCGTCGGCAGATGGCGGTCGATGCAGTTGGCGCTGACGTTAAGTATGCCATCGGCAAACCATTTGACGCCAAAATCCGCCTCGGCAAAGCTGCTTTCGTTCGCGCGGGTAGGGGGCGTGATCCAGTCGAGCCGCTGCGCCTGTTCCAGCCAGTAGGCGTCGGCATCGTCGATCGAACGGGCATAGTCGGCAGCGCGGGCGGCGCGGTCCATCAGTGCATTTTTGGCCCAATCGTCCGGCACTGGGAAGAAATCGTCAGACATTGGGCATCCTTTCCGTAACGAAACCGTTGTTTGAATGGCCTTCTATCGTCCAGAGGCGACGACCGGAAGCGCTGTTCATGCCGTTTATCATCATCCTTTTGGTCGATATGACCGATCCTCTTGATCTGCCGTCTCGCATTTTGCCGCTTTCCCCCGCGCGCAGGCACGCCTAACAGGAATCGCCTATGTGGCTTCTCTATCAATTTCCGCTCTGCCCTTTCTCTCGCAAGGTCCGCCTGCTGCTGGGGGAGAAGGGCGTTGGCTATGATCTGGTGCGCGAATCGCCCTGGGCGATGCGCGACGAATTTCTCGATCTGAACCCAGCCGGCACCACGCCGGTGATGGAGGACGAGGAGAAGGGCATCACCCTGATCGACAGCCAGGCGATTTGCGAATATTTCGAGGAGACGGTGGAAAAATTCCCGCTGATCTCCGGCACGGCGGCTGGCCGGGCGGAAGTGCGGCGGTTGACCGCCTTTTTCGACCAGAATTTCTATGGCGACGTGGTCGGCCCGCTATTGCACGAGCGGATGAAGAAACGCCTGATCGAGCGCGCCCCACCCGACGCGCGCATCCTGCGCGAGGCGATGAAGCGGGCGAATGTTCATATGGATTATATGGACTATCTGCTGGACCATCGCAGCTGGATGGCGGGCGGCACGCTTAGTCTGGCGGATATTGCCGCGGCGGCGCATCTGTCGGTGGCGGATTATCTGGGCGGCATCGACTGGCAGGGGCATGAGCCGGTGCGGCGCTGGTATGCGGGTTTCAAATCCCGTCCGTCCTTCCGACCGCTCCTGTCGGAACGAATGGAGGTCATCACCCCGCCGCCCCATTATGAGAAGCCCGATTTTTAAGGGAAGCTGCGCGCTTCCCTTTCTCAATCGATTTCCGCAGCCAGATAGACACGGTTCCGACCATGTTCCTTGGCCAGATAGAGGGCGCGGTCGGCGGCTTTCAATGCGGTGCGCGGGTCGTCATAGGCCAGCACATTGGCCACGCCTGCGGAAAAACTGACCCGTTCCATCCGCTCGCCATTGGTGCGGTTAACGAGGCTGCGGGTGGCCAGATCCTCGCGCACGGCGTCGACGGCTTCACATGCTTCGGCAGCGGTCTTGCCCCGGAACAGCATGACGAATTCCTCGCCGCCATGGCGGGCGACGTGGCAATGGTCGTTCGACGCCTTGGCCAACAGCCCGGCGACGAATTTCAGCACCCGGTCGCCGGTGTCATGGCCATGCGTGTCGTTGACATGCTTGAAATGATCGATGTCGCAAAAGGCGACCGAGAGCATTTCGCCATTGTCCTGCGCCAGCTTCACTTCCTCGCGCAGCACGCCTTCAAAGGCGCGGCGGTTGGGCAGCCCCGTCAGATGATCATGTTCGGCAGCGCGACGGGCGTTTTCGAGGCTGGATTTGAGCGCCTGCGTCTGCTTCTGATTGTCCCGCAACTGGGTTTCGACCAGCCGGGTCTTTTCGACCATCGACCGGGTCAGGCCCACAAGGCGTGCCAGCACTGGTTCGGCATCATTGCCCTCGGCCAGCCCCTTGGCCTGTTCCTGCAACGCGGCACCATAATCCTTCGCCGAATTGCGCGATTCGTGCATCAGGCCGGTGAACTGGGTCAGATTTTCCTCGACCTTGTCCAGCATCGTGGCAAGCGAATCGGGGGTGACCTCATCGGTGCGTTGATCGGCAGCGACCGATTCGATCCAGCCATTGGTGATCTTGCCGCGCTCCATCAGCACCGCCTTGATCGCCTTTTCCACGCCGATGTTCGCGCCGGTCAGATAATCGAGCGCGACGCTGAAATTGATGGGCGTCAGATCCAGATCATGAGCGAACAGAAAGTCGCCAATCTCTTCGTAAAGGCGGCGACGACGGGTTACCTCGCGGTTGGATGCGGAACCGGAACGAGGACGCTGTTCTTCCGCGCTACCCTCGTCATCGGGCTTGCCCGACAGGCCTTTCGCCCATCGTGCCAAGCGGTCGGTCAGCCCATGCTGCGGGCTAGCGGAAGGTGAAATGGCCCCAGTCATGATGGCTATAACGGCAGTCGCGAAATAAGGTTAAGGGCGGTTACAGAGAAAATCCCTGTTGGCATTTTGAAGGTCGGCGCGGCGCGAATGGGCGAAGCCCATTCTCAAATATCGGCCGCGACCAGCCAGTCGCGGAAGATGCGCACGGCGCGGGTCTGGAGCGCGCGCGGGCGGCAGACGAAATAATAGCGATAGGGGCTTTCGACGCGGATCGGGAAGAGGCGGGCCAGCCGGTTATCGGCCGCTTCCTTGAAATGGCTGGCGTGCATGAAGGCGACGCCCAGCCCTTGGGCTGCGGCTTCCAGCATCAACTGGCCCGAATCATAATTGTCGATCGCCAGCGGTTGCAGGTCGGGCAGGCCGACCGCTTCCTTCCATGCGTCGAACGCCAGCGCCATGTCGCGGTGGAGCAGCACGGTATGCTGGGCCAGTTCCCCCGGCGAAGTCAGCGCATTGGGCGATTCGAGCAGAGAGCGGGCACCGATGACATAGACTTCGTCATGGTCCAACTCATGGGCATAGAGCGCCGCGTCGATATCCTTGGCCAGCACGATCGCGGCATCCAGCCCTTCGCCAAGCCGCGCGACGGCATGGGGTGTGGTTTCGATGTCGATATGCAGTTGCGGGTGCAGCGCCCGCAGCGCGCCCAGATGGGGGAACAGCCGCTGGGTCGCGAACAGCGGCATCACCGCCAGCCGCAAGCGCAGTTGATTGCCGCCGCTCTGGATATTTTCCAGCGCCTGCGCGAGCGAATCGAGGGCAGGCGCGATATCGTCGAGCAGCCTTTGCCCCTCGGCATTGATTTCCAGTGCCTGATGTTTGCGGTCGAACAGGGGGCGACCGATGAAGCGTTCGAGCGCCTGAACACGGCGACTGAGCGCAGGGGTCGAAAGCGCGAGTTCCTCTGCCGCCGCCTTGACCGAGCCAAGGCGCGCAACCTGAACAAAGGCCTCCAGGGCCGTAAGTGGCGGCAATCTGCGCATCTATAATCACTAATCCGAAGCCGGTGCGCTGCGTCGCGTCATGTCTTTTTGTCGATCGCAGTGCCAGCCGGTCCCAAGCATCCTGACCGTACTGAGCAGTAAAATCTGCGAAATGGCAAGATGCATTTTCTGCAACTCCTCTTTTCTTTTCGCACTTGCAATAATTTCTGCCGCGTTGCACATAGGGGGTGCCTTTCAGGCATCCTCTCCTAAAACTTTTCGGGCTGGCCTTCGGGTCGGCCCTTTTTTTGTGCAGATCGTTTCGGACTTGCCCCCTTTTTCTGGCTCCGGCGTTTCCTATCTCGTTACGGAAGCGACAAGGATAGGACAGCATAATGGCGCAAGAGGACAGCACGGGACGCCGGATTCAGGTCGCCAATGCGCGGCCCGAAGATGCGGGGCGCGGGCTGGCGCGGCTGCCATTGGCGGTTATGGCGGAATTGAGCCTGACCGAAGGCGATGTCATCGAGATCGTCGGCAAGCGATCGACCGCCGCGCGGGTGGTGCGCCCCTACAAGGAGGATGAAGGGCTGGACGTGCTGCGCCTGGACGGGTTGCAGCGCGCCAATGCCGGGGTCGGCTCCGGCGACTTCGTGCATATCGACAGACTGGATTCGCGCGCTGCCCAGCGGGTGGTGTTCGCACCTGCACAAAATAATCTGCGGCTTCAGGGCCATCCCGAAGCGTTGAAGCGGGTCTTCTTTCAACGCCCGTTGACGGCCGGCGATGTGGTCGCGACATCGGGGCAGCAGCAGGTGCCACCCGGCGACATGCCGCCACAGTTGCGCCAGATGCTGGCCGCGCCAGCCTATGCCTTGCAGGAAATCCGGCTGGTGGTGGTGTCGACCGTGCCCAAGGGCATCGTCCATATCGACGCCGAGACCGAGGTCGAACTGCGCCCTGAATATGAGGAGCCAAAGGAGGCCCGTCGCGCCGACGTGACCTATGACGATGTCGGCGGCATGGCCGACACGATCGACCAATTGCGCGAGATGGTCGAGCTGCCGCTGCGCTATCCCGAACTGTTCCAGCGGCTAGGCGTCGATCCGCCGCGCGGCGTCTTGCTCCATGGCCCGCCGGGGACGGGCAAGACCCGGCTGGCGCGTGCGGTCGCCAATGAATCGGAAGCCGAATTCTTCCTGATCAACGGGCCGGAGATTGTCGGGTCTGCCTATGGCGAGTCCGAAAAGCAGTTGCGCGAGATATTCGAGGCGGCGGCCAAGGCTGCGCCATCGATCCTGTTTATCGACGAGATTGATTCGATCGCGCCCAAGCGGGGGCAGGTGACCGGCGAGACGGAAAAACGGCTGGTCGCGCAACTGCTGACGCTGATGGACGGGTTGGAGCCACGCACCAATCTGGTCGTTATTGCGGCCACCAACCGGCCCGAAGCGATTGACGAGGCGCTGCGGCGTCCCGGCCGCTTCGACCGGGAGATCGTGGTGGGCGTGCCCGACGAGCGCGGGCGGCGCGAGATATTGGGCATCCATACGCGGGGGATGCCGCTAGGCGATACGGTTGATCTGTCTGAACTGGCGCGCATGACCTATGGCTTTGTCGGCGCGGACCTCGCCGCGCTCACCCGCGAGGCGGCGATCGAGACGGTGCGTCGTTTCATGCCGCGGCTCAATCTGGAGGATGGCACGATCCCGCCCGACGTGCTGGAGGAATTGTCGGTTACGCGCGATGATTTCATGGCCGCGATCAAGCGGGTCCAGCCGTCGGCGATGCGCGAGGTGATGGTGCAGGCGCCCAATGTCAGTTGGTCGGATATCGGCGGGCTGGACGAGGCGCAGATGCGGCTGAAAGAAGGGGTCGAGCTGCCGCTCAAGGACCCCGACGCCTTTCGCCGCATCGGTATCCGGCCTGCCAAGGGTTTCCTGCTCTATGGCCCGCCCGGCACCGGCAAGACATTGCTGGCCAAGGCGGTCGCGCGAGAGGCGCAGGCCAATTTCATCGCCACCAAATCGAGCGATCTGCTGTCCAAATGGTATGGCGAGAGCGAGCAGCAGATTGCCCGACTGTTCGCCCGCGCGCGGCAGGTGGCGCCGACGGTCATCTTCATCGACGAACTGGACAGTCTGGTTCCCGCGCGCGGCAACGGTATGGGCGAACCGCAAGTGACCGAGCGGGTGGTGAACACCATATTGGCCGAGATGGACGGGCTGGAGGAGTTGCAGTCGGTGGTCGTCATTGGCGCGACCAACCGGCCGACTTTGATCGATCCTGCGCTGCTGCGGCCGGGACGGTTCGATGAGCTTATCTATGTGCCGGTGCCCGATCAGGCGGGGCGTCAGCGCATCCTGTCGATCCATACCGGCAAGATGCCGCTGGCCGATGATGTCGATCTGGCATCGCTGGCGCAGCGAACGGAGCGCTTCACCGGCGCGGATCTGGAGGATCTGGCGCGGCGGGCGGGCCTGTTCGCGCTGCGCCAGTCGCTGTCGGTCGACAAGGTGACGATGGCCCATTTTGAGGCGGCGCTGGAGGAAACCCGCGCGTCGGTGACGCCGGAAATGGAGCATGAATATGAAAAGATCCAGGCGACGCTGAAGCAGAAGGCGATGCAGGTCGATCCGATCGGCTTCGTCGCGCCGGGCATGTTGCGCGGGCGGGAGCGGGATCAGGGCTAGGGCGTATGCAGGCGGCAGGGAAACCATCTGCCGCCTGCGCGTTCCTTGTCTTGCGCACGCAAAGCGGCTTGCCAGTCGGGCCGATATTTGCGACGCCCGATTTCGACTATAGACAGACGGATAGTGATGGCCTCCATACCCTTGAAAAAGAAAAACATTCCGGGCGCCAATCCAGGCGCGGGCCGGTTCTTCCAGCAATGGGGCATGTTTTTTCGCCAGTTCGTCAAGCATCCCGGCATGATCGGGTCGGTCATGCCCTCGTCAGCCGCGCTCGTGAACCGGATGCTGGATCGGGTCGATTGGCACAATACGCATCTGTTCGTCGAATATGGACCGGGGGTGGGGACTTTTACCCAGGCGATACTTGACCGGCTGCATCCTGACGCGACCCTGCTGGCGATTGATCTGAACCTGGATTTCGTTGCCTATCTGGAGGCGCAGTTCGACGATCCCCGGCTCAAGGTGGTGCATGGATCGGCCGCCGATGTGCGCCGCTTCATTCGGGAAGCGGGTCATTCCCAGGCCGACTATATATTGTCCGGTATCCCCTTTTCGACGCTGTCCGATGGCGTGGGCGCAGCGATCTGCGCCGAAACACGCGCCGCGTTGCGGCCGGGCGGGGCGTTCCTGGTCTATCAATATTCGCGCTATGTCCGCCGCCTGATCGACCCGATATTCGGGCGGGTCAGCGACGAACTGGAATGGCGCAATATTCCGCCCTGCCGGATATTCTGCGCCGTGCGGGAAGAGGCGCTGGCGCAGGCAGCCTGATTTGGATTAATCCAGATCCAATTCGACAAGAATTATAGTTGCTATTCTCTCCGTCTATTTGACTTCACCGGCATATTGCGCAACGGATGCCCACGGAACTGTGGGGGTTTTGGGGATGGCGTCATACGCCACGGATGAGGATAAATGGGCAGACCTTTTTCTGTCCGCCGCGCTTGACCCGCAAAATTGGGACGGGGCGATCAGGGCGATGGCCAATGCGACCGGGTCGCGTCATGGCCAGTTGATCGGCTTTGGCCCAGGTGCCAGCGGCTTCAACTGGATCAGCGATATTGATGACAGCATCATCGCCAAGACCGCCGCGATCGACCAGTCCCAGCCCGACCTGAATTTCCGCGTAGCCGCCGATGGGCTGGCCGACAGTCCCGCCATCGTCCACGAAGCCCATTATGACGTTGCCCGCCAGTCGCTGCGGTCGGACGACTATCTCGACCTGTGTGCGGATTTCGACATTTTTGATGGCTGCCAGACCCGCCTGCTAGCGGGGCGCGAGGGGATGATCGGGCTGGCGCTCCTGCGCGACAGCAAGGACGGGCGCACGACGCAGGAACAGCGCGACCTGTTCGGCGAGATTGCGGGTCACGCCCGCACCGCCGTGCGGCTCCAGCGCGCGATCGAGCAACAGGGTTTTTCGTTATTGTCCGGCGCGTTCGAGGCGATGGACCGGGCCTGCTGGTTGCTCGACGCGACCGGTAGGGTCGGGGGGATGACCGCGCGCGCTGAAGCGCTGCTGGCGACCAGCCGCATCCGGGTGAACGAAGGCTGGCTGACAAGTGAGCGGGCTGATGAAAGCCGCGCCATCACGCGCGCGATTCGCACCGCGATCGACCCGCCCGGCCGCGCCGCTGATCCGGTCGCGCTGGGCGATGATAGCGGCGGCGTGGGGATCATGCTGGAATGTTACCCCTTGCCTAACCGCCCCTGGGCGCTGCCCTTTGCCCCGCGCGCCATCGTCATCGCGCGGGTCGGAGCGCCCACCGACCGTCATGTCCAGTTGCTTATGCGGACATTCAGACTGACACCGGCCGAAGCGGACATCGCCATCCGGCTCGCGGCCGGCCAGTCCCGCGCCGACATTGCGGCGGCACGATCCGTGTCGGCAGAGACGTTGAAGGTGCAACTGCGCAGCATCTACGACAAGACCGGGTGTCGCCGGGAATCGCAACTGGTGCGGATCGTCGGCCTGATCAGCCATTG
Source organism: Sphingobium indicum BiD32 (assembly GCF_000382885.1). GTDB lineage: Bacteria > Pseudomonadota > Alphaproteobacteria > Sphingomonadales > Sphingomonadaceae > Sphingobium > Sphingobium japonicum_C. The sequence goes on along the minus strand of NZ_CAVK010000057.1, from coordinate 5,426 downwards.
ATCTGATTGTGACCTCGTTCCGCGCGCTTGTCCTGTCCGAAGGGATGAGAACCTAAGTCCAATTTTCCCGTCCGTCCGCACGCGCCACTCTCCTGTTTCAGCCGGGGGGAAACCGGCGTTGCGAACGGGAGGATGATATGAAAAGGACGTTGCGCCTGATGAGCGCGGCGGGCGCGCTGCTGCTCGCCGCCACCGCTGCACCCGCCATGGCCGGCACCACCGCCGATCTGCTCAAGCGCCTGCACGAAAAGGGTATTCTGACCGACGAGGAATATCAGGACCTGGTCAAGGGCCAGAGCGCCGAGGCCGCGCAGGCACCACCGGTCACCCCCGATGCGTCGGGCGGCAAGCCGCTCGTCCGCATGGCCGACAGCGGCGTGGGGCTGCAAATGGGCGACGTCACGCTCAAATTCTCCGGCTCGGTCAATGGCTTCTACGTCCATGACAATGGGGAGGCACCCAGCGCCACCAACATGGTCGTGGGCGGCGTGGCGACGGTCGGCGGCAACAGTTCGGCGATCCGTAACGGGCTGCTGCCCGGTTTCCTGAAGGTGGAGGCGATGACCAACCAGGGCGGCTGGGATGTCGGCGCGCATTTCGGCATGTATCCGGGCATCAACTCGGTCAATTATGCAGCGGCGGGCGGGGCAAACAGTCCTGGCAATCCGCGCGCGCTCCAGACCGCCGGGATCGACTTTCGCCAGACCTATCTGACCTTTGGTCGGGCGGGCTTTGGCGAAGTGAAGATTGGCCGCGATATCGGCCTGTTCGGCTCCGAAGCGATCCTCAATGACATCACCTTGCTGTCATCGGGCACGCCTGCGGGCAATGTCGCTCCATCCAACACGACGCTGGGGCGGATCGGCACTGGCTATATCTACACCGATTTCCAGCCTCAAATCACCTATACCACGCCCAGTTTCAACGGTTTCACCGCCAGCGTCGGCATTTTCGAGCCGCTTTCCTCCCTGACGGGGCCAGCCGAATCCAACAAGCAGCCCGGCTTCCAGGCCAAATTCGTCTACGACGGCAAGCTGGGTGGCGTCGCGACGCGGCTGTGGCTGTCGGGGATCAGCCAGAAACATAATGTGATTGCCGGTCCCGACTATACGGGCTGGGGCTGGGACGCGGGCGCGAAGGTGACGTTCGGGCCGATCACGGTGGTTGGCACCTATTATGATGCGTCGGGGCTGGGCACCACCGCGCTCAACCTGTTCGACACCGATGGCCTGGGCAATCGGCGCGACAGCCATGGCTTCTATCTGCAGGGGCTGGCGACCTTCGGCAAAATCTCGGTCGGGGGCAGCTATGGCGAAAGCCATCTGGACTATGCCAATGCCGCCGACGCGCTGGCCAACCCTCTGCTGGTCGACAAGAATGGCAGCTGGGTCGGACAGCTGCGCTATGGCCTCAACAGCTGGGTGACGTTGCTGGGCGAATATGTCCATACGACGTCGAAAGCGCATAATGGCAACAAGGCCAGTTCGGATGCGCTGGCGGCTGGGGCGATCCTGTTCTTCTGACCGCCTGATCGACCCAAGGACCAATGTCACGGGGCGGGGGCCATATCCTACACGGGATATGGCCCCTTTCCGTTTGCAAAGACGATGGAAAATGAGGAGAGGGGCGTCGAGAGGATCGCCATGAAATCTATCGTCCTGCCCCTGTTGTTCTTGTCCATTCCCGCGGCCGCGCTGGCACAGGCGCCGGATGAAGCGGGCGATGCGCCGGCCATCATCGTCACCGGTGCAGGTCTGCCCCTGCCGCCCGGCACCCCGGCCTATGGATCGGTGGTGATCGATCGCGCCCGCGTGCAGGACAGCGCGTCGGGCCGGATCGAAAGCGTGCTGGGCGACGTGGCGGGATTTCAGCAGTTCCGCCGGTCCGACAGCCGATCCGCCAACCCGTCGGCGCAAGGCGCGACCCTGCGCGCGCTGGGCGGCAATGCGTCGAGCCGGACGCTGGTGCTGCTCGACGGCGTGCCGATGGCCGATCCCTTTTTCGGCTATATCCCGTTCAGTGCGCTGGTGCCTGACCGGCTGTCTGTCGTCCGGGTGACGCGCGGCGGCGGCGTCCGTGCATTCGGCGCGGGGGCGGTCGCGGGCACGATCGAACTGGCCAGCGCCACGCGCGACCAGTTGCCGACCTTTGGTGCGAGCGCCTTTTACGGCAGCCGCGATTCCACCGAATTGTCCGCCAGCCTGACCCCCGACCTTGGCAGCGGCTATGTGTCGCTGTCGGGCCGGTGGGATCGGGGCGACGGGTTCCAGACCACGCCCAAGAGCCAGCGCGTCGCAGCCACGGTGCCTGCCGCTTATGACGGCTGGTCGACAAACCTCCGCGCGGTTGCGCCCATCTCCGCCACCGCCGAACTGCAATTTCGCGCGACCTTGTTCCAGGATAACCGCACCCTGCGCTTTGAGGGTGCGGACAGTATGAGCCAGGGCCAGGACGCCAGCATCCGATATATTAATCGTGGTCCGTGGCAGGTCGATGCGCTGGCCTATGTCCAGGCGCGCAACTTTTCCAACATCGTCATGTCCTCCTCGACCTTCCGCAGGTCGCTCGACCAGCGCAACACGCCTTCCACCGGTCTGGGCGGCAAGATCGAGCTGCGCCCGCCGGTGGGCGGCAATCATCTGCTGCGTATCGGCGTCGATACCCGCTTTGCCACCGGCGACATGTTCGAGGATGCTTATAACGCCAATATCGTCAGCAACCCGGCGACCTTCCGCCGCCATGCCGGGGGGAATGAGCTGACCAGCGGCGTCTTTGTCGAGGATGACTGGACGATCGGTAAGCTGGTGTTGACCGGCGGCGTGCGGGCCGATCGCTGGTCGATCCGCAACGGCTTTTACCGGCAGGTGAGCGCCACCACCGGCGCGGCGACCGGCAGCGCCTTTGCCGACCGTTCGGATTGGGAAGTGTCGGGCCGGGTCGGCGCGCTATACCGGGCGAGCGGCGCCATTGCCGTGCGCGGCGCGGCCTATACCGGCTTTCGACTGCCGACGCTCAATGAACTCTATCGGCCCTTCGTGGTCTTTCCGATCACGACCCAGGCGAATGCTGCACTGACCCCGGAAAAGCTCAAAGGCGCAGAGGGTGGCATCGATCTGACCCCGGCACCCGGTGTCACCCTGTCCGCCACCGCCTTCTACAACCAGCTGGACGATGCCATCGCCAATGTAACCGATCCTTTGGTCGCGAACACGCGCAAGCGTCAAAATGTCGACCGCATCGTCGCCAAGGGAATCGAATTGACAGCGGCGGCAGCGCTGGGCGACGTCCGCCTCTCGGCCTCCTACGCCTACAGCCACAGCAGCGTTCACGCGCCCGGCGCAGCCTTTGACGGTCTGACCCCGGCGCAAAGCCCGCGCCATGCCGCCAGCGCGACCATTGCCTACAGCCCGGCGCAGGGACCGACCCTGTCCACCACGCTGCGCTATGTCGCCAAGCAATATGAGGATGACCTGCAAAGCGATGTCCTGCCCGACGCACTGACGGTTGATGCCATTGCGCGCCTGCCTGTGGGCCATGGCGTGACATTGGTGGCGCGGGGCGAAAATCTGTTCGACGCAACCGTTGTGACCCGCAATGCGGGCGGGTCGATGGACCTGGGCACGCCGCGCACGCTGTGGATCGGGATCAATGTAACACGCTGACGCCAGCCAGCCTGATCTTGCCTGCATCGGCAGACAGGCTATGGCTGGTGCATGACAAAACAGGGGAATTGGGCGATCGGGGCCGATGTCACGATCGGGGACGTGGCCGCGCGGGCGCATGTTTCCATTCGCACCGTGTCCCGCGTCATCAACGGATCGCCCAAGGTCAACGCCCAAACCCGCGCGACAATCCTGGACGCTATCGATGCGCTGGGTTTCCGGCCCAGCGCGCGGGCGCGCGGGCTGGCGACCGGGCGGTCCTACCTGATTGGCATGATCCATAATGACAGGAATGTGCTGGTGCTTGGCGACGTCCAGCGCGGCATGGCGCATGAGGCCACCGCGCAGGGCTATGAGGTCATCGTTCATGCGACGCCGACCGGCGATGACGGGTCGATCGAGGATGTGCTGGATTTCGTGCGGCGGTCCCGTGTCGATGGCGTCGTCATCCTGGCCCCGGTATCGGGCGTTCCGGGACTGGCCGATGCCCTTCAGGACGTCAGCATTCCGGCGGTAGCGCTTTCGTCCGCCAGCCTTGCGGGATTCGACGCCATGCTGGTGTCCGACGAACGCGGTGCAGCCGCGCGGGTGGCGGAGCATATCGTCGCGCTGGGCCACAGGCGCGTTGCGCTTCTGTCGGGGCCGCCGACCATGCTGTCGGCGCAGGAACGGCGCGCGGGCTTCCTGTCGGCGATGAACGCTGCTGGCGGGACGCTGGTAGGCGAAGAGGCTGGCGATTATGGCTTTGAATCGGGCGTGGCGGCCGCAGAGCGATTGCTATCGCTTGATCCGATGCCGACCGCGATCTTTGCAGCCAATGACATCATGGCAGCCGGGGTGATCAAGGTCGCCGTGGCGCGCGGCCTTATGGTGCCGCGCGATCTGACCGTCATCGGCTTTGACGGCAACCTGTTGGCCCGGATGATCGTCCCGGCGCTGACGACGGTGCAGCGGCCGATGGGGGAGATGGCACAGATGGCCACGCGCTGCCTGTTCGATATCATTGCCAACAGGCCGACCGAGAGGCTGTTGCAGGTCGACCTGCCGCTGCTGATTGGCGAATCGAGTGCGCCGCCGCCGGATTGACGGATTGCAAAGGCCCGCAGGAGCGGGTTGATTCACGGCTATGTCGGGGGGAGAAATGGTGCTGCCGGTGAGGATTGAACTCACGACCTCAGCCTTACCAAGGATGCGCTCTACCACTGAGCTACGGCAGCACTATTTCAAGTCCGCGGGCCAGTTCGGCCTGCGGAGCCGGGCCTATGGCTGCGCGCGCCGCCCTTGTCAAGGCGGGTTGCGGCCGATGTCACATTTTGCTTAAGGCATCGCCATGACTAGCGAACAGGATGATCGCAAAGAGCGGCTGGCGCAGGCGTTGCGCAATAATCTGCGCCGCCGCAAAGCGCAGGCGCGCGAAACCGCGCCGCCCGCGCCTGCGCCCGATAGCCCGAAAGACTAAAGCGGCGCGCAGGCGCTTTCCAGCCACGCCCGTGCGTCGCCATCCAACTGCGGCCCGACCACCGACAAGACCTGGGCATGATAGGCGTCCACCCACGCCCGTTCGTCGGCGCTGAGCAGGTCGAGCGCGATCAGATGACGGTCGATCGGGGCGAAGGTCAGCGTTTCAAAGCCCTGCATCGGCTTTTCCGCGCCCGGTACGGCGCGTTCCTCCACCAGCACCAGATTTTCGATGCGGATGCCATATTCGCCGGTCTTGTAATAGCCCGGCTCGTTGGACAGGATCATCCCCGCCTGCAACGGCTC
>NZ_CAVK010000058.1 GCF_000382885.1 Sphingobium indicum BiD32 | reverse complement strand
ACACCACTTAACGTAATCGCCACACTCGACCTCCGCTTTGTTGCGGTAGGATGTCATTGCCGCTTCGGCGCTCGGCCGGAGTCGAACGTGGAGGACGTTATGGGAGTTTTTGCAGCACTGGATGTGTCACAGGAGGAGACGGCGATTTGCCTGGTTGGGGCGGAAGGTGAGATTCTCGCGGAGGCGAAGGTGCCGACCTGCCCTGACGCGATAGCCGACTGGCTAGCGAAGCGCGCCGCGGATGTCGAACGGGTGGGAATGGAGACAGGTCCCCTTGCCGTCTGGCTCTGGAACGCGCTGACGAAGCGGCGTGTCCCGATCATTTGCCTGGATGCGCGTCACGCTAATGCGGTCCTCAAAATGATGCCAAATAAAACCGACAGACATGATGCTCGCGGCTTGGCTCAGATTGTCCGCACAGGTTGGTTCAAGGCTGCCCGGATAAAGAGTCATGAGGCCTATGTTAACCGGGCGATGCTGACAGCGCGCGATACGCTGGTTGGCATGCGTGTGAAGCTTGAAAATGAGATCAGAGGGTTGCTGAAAACGTTTGGCGTGATGTTCGGAAAACGGGTTGGGGGCTTCAAACGCCGTGCGACGGAGATCATCACAGGCGAGCTGGCAGTCGCACCGGAGCTCATACCTATCTTTGAAGCGTTGATGCACGCCCGGAGTGAAATTCTAGCCCGTATTGCCGCTCTCGATGGCAAAATCCGGGCGGTAGCCAAACAGCATGGTACGGTACGTCTTTTGATGACAGCGCCGGGAGTCGGACCGATCACCGCGATGGCGGTAACTGCAGCATTCGACGACGCCGAACGCTTCAACCGATCTTCCAGCGCGGGCGCTTATCTCGGTCTGACGCCAAGGCGCTACGAATCTGGCGAAATCAGCCGGAACGGGCGCATCTCGAAAAGCGGTGACAGGTTCGCTCGAAAATGCCTGTACGAAGCAGCAAATGCGATCTTGTCTCGAAAGCTTGGCGGCCCTCGCCTGCGTGAGTGGGCACAGGCGATCGCAGGCCGAACCGGGCCTCGCAAAGCGAAAGTCGCCCTGGCCAGGAAGCTGGCGGTAACATTGCACGCAATGTGGCGTACCAACACGACCTTCCGGGAGGCGGCCATGGCCTGATCCAAATCCGAAGCAATACGCTGAACTCAAGCGCGACAGAACGCGTCCCGCTGGGACGCTTAGCGAGGGTGAGATCGTTCCCGCGAGTGCGGCACGGACCGCGCACACCACTTAGATTCACCCTACTTTGAACGCTAACATGCGGCGTCCAGCGCGACGACCGCGGAGAGAACCCTGGAGCCCAGCGCGCGTGACGAACCGCAAAGAGGTCAGCTGTTGACAGTGGCGATTAGAGAACCCCGTGGGACACGACC
>NZ_CAVK010000059.1 GCF_000382885.1 Sphingobium indicum BiD32 | reverse complement strand
CCCATTCAGGATACACTCTGTGGGCGGTCGGGTGGGGGTGAGGGCCGGTGCGGATGCGCCGAAGGCGCATTTTGAGCCAGACCCTTAGCCACGATTAATTTCATTTAATTGGCCCGGTGCAGGCGCGCGCCATAGCCTCCCCCCTTGCGACCCACAGAAGGAGGATCTTCATGCCGCAGACCGTGCCGCAACTGACCATTGACGATATTGCCGACCTGCCCGGCGGAGCCAGCCTGTTCGGGTTGCAGGATGGCGATGTGCTGGACATCAGCCTGATGGACGTCGTGATCGCGATCATCGATATGCCATGAATTTGGCGGCGCTGGGCCAGGCCGTCGCGGAGGCGCAAGATGCCCCGCCCGATCGCGCGCTGGCGCTGATCCGACCGTTGCTGCGCGATATAGGCTGGTTTGCCGATCTGCTGGCGCAGGGCTGTGCGGCGCTGGCCACCGATCCCATGCACCTGCCCGCCTTTCGCGCCAGCCGCAGCGGCGCGGCCCGGCATCTGGTGCTGGCGCGGACGGAGCGGATCTGGCTGTCGGCGACGGTGATCGACCCGGTCGAGCAAGCGGGGGCACGGGTGCATTTTTCCGGCCGCCATATGCTGTGCCGCCCGCTCAACCGGGCGTTGTACGGCGACGGCTTCCGGCTGGAGCGGGAGCGGGCGGTGCCGACCGGGCAGCGGCATTGCGCGGTGGGCGATGTGCTGGAACTGGACGAGCGGCACGAGACGCTGCGCATAGTGCCGGGCGACGGACCGCTAATGCTGTTGCGCGCGCAGGTTGCGCCGGACGGGCCGGTCTGTTCCCGCACCCATGATGCTGTGACCGGAGCGCTGGTGGCGCGGGCGGAGGCGGATGAGGGCCATGCCCGCGCGCTGATGCTGTTGTCACTGCTGCGGGCGCAGCGGCGTGCCGACGCGGCGGCGCAATTTGACGACGCGCTCGATACGCCGCTCCCCGCGCAGCGCTGGGCGGTGATGCGCGAATATCTGGCGCTCGATACCGGGCGGGCGCTGCCAGCGTTGCGCGCCATGGCACATGAGGAACGCGACGCGGATGTACGCGCGCTGGCGGTGCGGACGCTGGCGCAGATCGGGGGCGTGCCATGCCCCGCCTGATCGATCCTGCGACCGATGACCAGGTGATCGACCTGGATGCGTTGATCGACTGGTGCGAAAGTCCGGCCTTCGACCCCGGCTGCGAGGAGGGGCTGGCCGCTGCCGCGCCGATGCTGCGGGCCTTGTCGCGCAACCGGAATTTTCTGGCGGATTTCGCGATTGCCGAACTCAAGACGCGCTGCGCCGGGCAGCGGCAGGCCAATCCCTATTCGGCGCAGGTCATGCTGCTGTGCCCGCCCAAGGGCAAATATGTGCTGCGCGCTGCCTTCTGGCCGGCCGAGCGCGACCATGTGGTGCGGATGAGCGGCCCGGCCCCCTTCCTCTACCATGTGCCGCACGACCATGGCTTTGATTTCCTGACCATCGGTTATCTGGGGCCGGGCTATGTGTCGGATTATTATGAATATGACGGCGATGTCGCGGGCGCGGCGGGAGAGGCGGTGGCGCTGCGCTTCGTTGAACGCAGCCATTTGTCGCAGGGGCGGATGCTGCTCTACCGCGCCAATCGCGACATTCATGCGCAATTGCCACCCGATTCCCTGTCGGTCTCGCTCAACATATTGGCCAGCGCGCCCGATCAGGGCTGGCGGCGGCAATATCGGTTCGACACGGTTGGTGGCACGATCGCCCAGTGCATGACCGTGGCCAGTGCGCAATTGCTGCTGGAGCTGGCGGTGGGGTCCGACACGGGCAATGCGATGGACCTGGCGCAGGATTTTGCTGCACACCATCCGGCTGACGCGATGCGGCGGACGGCGTGGGATGCGATCGGCACGCGGCTGACGGGCGCGGCGCGGCTGGCCCATTGGGAAAGGGGCGCGCGCAGCAGCAGCCCGCTGATCCGGTCAGGGTGTGAGGATGCGCTGCGATCCATCCATAATGGATAGGGATTGGCTTGTTTTTACCCGGCGTCGGCGGTCGGATGCAGCGGGTCAGCAGATGGTGGATGACGGGTGGGCAGACGGGTCGAATGTCACGGATTGGGCAGTGATTTCGCTCCGTTGGCACGGGCGCTGAGCGCACGCGGCTTTGATCTGGCGATGCAGGGACCAGGCAGCGATCCACCGCGCGTCAGCATCAGCGATGCGACGATCCTCTGGCAGGGGGTGGACGATCCCGCCGCCCGCGCCCGCGCGCTGGAGGGTGGCGCGCAGGATGTGGTCGGTCCGTGGATGCATGAAGGGGAAGCGGTCGCGCGGATCATCCGGCTGGCGCGCGACGACCAGCCCCGATTGCGGGTGGGCGACCTGCTGTTCCATCTGGTCGATCGGCAGGTCGAACGGGCCGGGCGGGCGATCCCGCTGCTGGCGCGCGAATATGCGCTGCTGCTCCACCTGGCGCGGCGACCGGGGGAGGCGGTCAGCCGCGACGCGCTGTTGCGCGCGGTGTGGCGGCTGGAATTTGATCCCGGCACCAACAGTGTGGAGGTGCATATGTCGCGCCTGCGTGCCAAGATCGACCGGGGCTATGACTGGCCGCTGCTGCGCACCGTGAAAGGACGGGGTTATGCGCTCTGCCCGGCAGGGGACGGTGCGCTATCGGGGGCGTAGGCGCGCAGGAAGGTGGTGACGGCGAAATCGGCGTCGGCGGCGGTTTGCGCCGATGATGTCTGAGCCAGCTGCCCCATCATCATTTGCTGGTGGCTGCCCGACATGACCAGCGCAATCAGCGCGCGGGCGGCGTCGAACGGATCGGCCGCGCGCAACTGGCCACGCGCCATCGCACCTTGCAGAAAGGTGCTGAACATATGGCGCACGCGCAAGGGCGCCAGATCGAAGAATATCTGGCGCATTTCGGGGAAACGTCCCCCCTCCGCCACGATCAGGCGATGCAGGGCGATGGCGTCGGGCGAGGTGAGTTTTTCAATCAGGCTGTTGCAGGCGCGCAGCAATGTCGCCGTCACTTCGCCGCAGGGGTTGAGGATTTGCGTCAGTTCCGCCTGAAAGCTGCGGGTGGCGCGATCAAGAACGGCGGAGAACAGCGCTTCCTTGGACGGGAAGTGGCTCCACAACGTCCCCTTGGACCCGCCCAAAGCCGCGGCGATGCCCGACATGGTCGTTCCTGCAAAACCATGTTCCAGGAAATAACGCTGCGCAACCATAAGGATGGCGTCCCGCCGGTCCAGGCGGCGCGCTTCCCTTCGGCTGGGGGGAGGAGGGGTTTCGAGACTTGTCATTAAACCGTACCATAGAGTATGGCAATTTTGTTGACAAGGCCTCGCAACAGCGGCAAGGGCAATTCTCATACTGGATGGTACGGTTTGTCATGTCGGTGAGTCGCCTGTTTCCCCCCCAACGCTTCCTGATCCCGGTGGGCGCCCTGTCGCTGCTGTCGGCATGCGCGGCGGTGCCCGATCTTGGTCAGGCACCCGCGATCCGCACGGCGCAGAGCGTCGCGGCGCAGGACAGCCTTCGCGCGCCCGACATCCGCTGGCCGGGGGAGGATTGGTGGATCGCCTATGGCGACCCGCAACTGACCGCGCTGATCGAGGAAGGGCTGGCCAACGCGCCCGACATGGCGATCGCCGCCGCCCGTTTCGCGCAGGCGCAGGGCATGGCGCAACAGGCGGGCGCAGCTTTGCTGCCCTCGGTCGATCTGGACGCGAAAGTCGGGACCACCAAGCAAAGCTATAATATGGGGATGCCCAAGGAGTTTATTCCGCAGGGCTGGCTAGGCACCGGGCAGGTCGCGCTCAATCTGGGATTGGACCTGGACCTGTGGGGCCGGAACAAGGCGGCGCTGGCGGCGGCCACGTCGCAGGCGCGCGCGGCGCAACTGGACGCGCAGCAGGCGCGGCTGGCGCTGACCACGGGGATCGCGGACGCCTATGCCGATCTGGCGCGGCTCCACGATGAAGCGGAACTGCAACAGCGCACGCTCGATATTCGGATCGCCAGCCAGAAGCTGGTCGCCGACCGTCGCCAGAACGGGCTGGAAACGCGCGGCAATGTGCGTCAGTCGGACGCGACCGTCGCGGCGGCGCGGGCGCAACTGGTGGGCGCGCGCATGGCGATTACGTTGCGTCAGCATCAGATTGCGGCTCTGGTGGGGGCCGGGCCGGATCGCGGCCTGTCGATCACCCGTCCGCCCAAGGGCCGGTTGATGCCGGTCGGCCTGCCCGCCGACGTCACCACCAATCTGGTCGCGCGCCGCGCGGACATCGCCGCTGCGCTCGCCCGCACCGAAGCGGCGGCGAAACAGGTGAAGGTCGCCCGCGCCGATTTCTACCCGGCGGTGCGGCTGAGCGCGCTGATCGGGGTCCAGTCGCTGGGCTATGATACGCTGTTCACCGGCACCGGCGTGAACGGATCGGCCAAACCCTTCTACAACAGCCTGTTCGACAAGGATTCGCTGTTCGGCAGCGCCGGTCCCGCGATCAGCCTGCCGATCTTCCACGGTGGGGCGTTGCAGGGCCAGTATCGCGGCGCGCGCGCCAGCTATGACGAGGCGGTGGCGAGTTACGACAAGAGCGTGCTGGCCGCCTATCAACAAGTCGCCGATGCGCTGACCAGCCGCCGCACCCTCGACGATCGGCTGGTGGACGCCCGCGCGGCGCTGGCGGCGTCGCAGGATGCCTATGGCATCGCGCGCAAACGCTATGATGGCGGCTTGTCCACCTATCTCGACGTGCTGAATGTCGAAGATCAACTGATCGCTGCGCGCCGGTCCGTTTCGGCGCTGGAGGCCAGCGCCTTTTCGCTCGATATTGCCCTGATCCGTGCGCTGGGTGGCGGTTTCGTCGCCAGCGCCACCCTGCCCAAGGACGCTGTGCATGGCTGATGCCGCCCCCGAATTCTCCGACACGCAAACGGCCGATCGCGCCGCTGCGCGCAAGACCTGGCTGACCCGGCTGGCGCTGGCGGTGATCGTGCTGGGGCTGCTCTGGACGGCCTGGTATCTGCTGGTCGGCCGCAATCATGTCAGCACCGACAATGCCTATGTGAACGCGGAAATGGCGCAGGTGACGCCGTTGATCGCAGCGCAGGTCACGCATGTGCTGGTCAGCGATACCCAGGCGGTGAAGCGTGGTGACGTGCTGGTGCGGCTCGACCCGACCAATGCCCGCATCGCCATTGCGCAGGCGCAGGCCGATCTGGCCGAAGCGAAGCGCCGGTTCCGCCAGAGCAGCGCGACCAGCGGCGCGCTGGCGGCGCAGGTCGATGCGCGTGGCGCCGACATCGCGCAGGCGCGCGCCCAGCTGGCGACGGCGCAGGCCAATGCCGACAAGGCGCGGATCGACCTGCAACGGCGCGAGGCGCTGGTGGGCGAAGGCGCGGTGTCGGGTGATGAAGTGACCAGCGCGCGCACCGCCTATGTTGCCGCGCGCGCTGCGCTGGATCTGGCGCGGGCGGGCGTCACCACGGCGCAGGCGACGCGCAGCGCGGCAAGTGGCCAACTGGCCGCCAATGACGCGCTGGTCATCGGGTCGAGCGTCGATACCGATCCGGGCGTGATGGTGGCGCAGGCCAAGCTGGACGCGGCGAAGCTGGACCTGGATCGCACGGTGATCCGCGCGCCCATCGACGGGGTCATCACCAAGCGGCAGGTGCAGGTCGGCCAGCGCGTCGCGCAGGGCAGCCCGATCATGACCATCGTGCCGCTGGCGCAGGTCTATGTCGATGCCAATTTCAAGGAGCGCCAGTTGCGCGAGGTGAAGGTGGGGATGCCCGCTACGGTGGTCGCCGACATTTATGGCAGCGATGTCGTCTATCATGGCAAGGTTGTGGGCTTTTCCGGCGGCACCGGATCGTCGCTCTCGCTGATCCCCGCGCAAAATGCGACCGGCAACTGGATCAAGGTGGTCCAGCGCCTGCCCGTTCGCATCGCGCTGGATCCCAGGGAACTGGCCGCGCACCCGTTGCGCGTCGGTTTTTCCACGGAGGTCGAGATCGACCTTTCGCGTCACTGAAAGGCCGGTCATGAGCGGCGAGGACAATATCTTTGACCGGCTGACGCCGCGCCAGCGCACGCTGGCCGGGCTGGTGCTGGCGCTCAGCAATTTCATGGTCGTGCTGGACCTGACCATTGCCAATGTGTCCGTGCCGCATATTGCGGGCAATCTGGGCATCACGCCCGATCAGGGGACGTGGATCATCACATCCTACGCGGTGGCCGAGGCGATTTGCGTGCCGCTGACCGGCTGGCTGGCGCAGCGCTTTGGCGTCGTGAAGATGTTCATCTGGGCGATGATCTGCTTTGGCCTGTTTTCCATGCTGTGCGGCCTGTCGATGTCGCTGGGCATGATCGTGGCCTGTCGCATCGGGCAGGGGCTGTGCGGCGGACCGATCATGCCGATGTCGCAGACGCTGATGCTGCGCATATTCCCGCCCGACCGTCGGGCGCGGGCGATGGGCCTGTGGGCGATGACGACGCTGCTGGGTCCGGCGATGGGACCGATTATCGGCGGCTATATCAGCGACAATTGGAGCTGGCACTGGATCTTCTTCATCAACCTGCCGATCGCTGCCCTGTGCGTGTTCGCGGCGATGGCGCTGCTGCGCCCGGTCGAGACGGAAACGGCGCGCGTGCCGATCGACAAGGTCGGGCTGGCGTTGCTGGTTTTCTGGATCGGCTGCCTTCAAGTCATGCTCGATCTTGGCCGCGATCATGACTGGTTTGCCGATCCGCTGATCGTCATATTGGCGATTCTCGCGCTGATCGGGTTTCTGGCCTTCATCATCTGGGAATTGACGGAGGTGCATCCGATCGTCGATCTGCGGGTGTTCCGCCATATCGGCTTTACCACCGGGGTGCTGTCGCTGGCATTGTGTTTTGGCGCCTATTTTTCCGGCATCGTCGTCATCCCGCAATGGCTCCAGACGTCCATGGGCTATACCGCGACCTGGGCTGGTATCGTCACCGCCTTCACCGCCATGGCCGCGTTGATGAGCGCGCCGGTCGCCGCCAGGATGATGGGCCGGGTCGATCCGCGCTTTATGATTTCGGGCGCGGTGCTGTGGCTGGGCCTGATGACATTGTGGCGCGCCCACTGGACCAGTTCGATCGATTTCTGGAGCATGGCCGCGCCCCAGTTCATTCAGGGCTTTGCCATGCCCTTCTTCCTGATTCCGTTGACCACGCTGACGCTGGGGTCGGTGCGGCCCGAAGAGACCGCGTCGGCCGCGGGCCTCCAGAATTTTCTGCGCACGATGGCGATTGCGATTGCGACATCGCTGGTGCTGACCGGCTGGGGCGATGGCCAGCGGGTTTCGCGCAATGAACTGGCCGGCGTGCTTCAGCCGGCCGATACGCAATCGGCACTGGCCAATATCGGCCTGTCGACCGATCAGATACGGCAGATCATATCGAACATCGTTGATCAGGAAGCGCTGGCAATTGCGGTCGACCATATCTTCTTCATCTCGGCCATGATCCTTTTCGTGGCGGCCGCCATGGTCTGGCTTGCGCCACAACCACGCGCGGACGTGGATATGTCCGCCGCGCACTGATCGGCATGTCGATGATTGACGCGGCGCAGCATCGCGGCCACTCAGGGCGCGAAGAGGCGGGGACAGATGCGAATCGTCATCATCGATGACAGTGGATTGCGGGCGAGCGTCCTGGAAGAGGGGCTGCACGAAGCGGGCTATGACGATATTCATATCGTCCCGCCGCGCGGCGGCTTCGTCGCGCGTCTTGAACGCATGGCCCCCGATGTCGTGCTGATGGATTTGGGCAGCCCCAGCCGCGATACGCTGGAAGAGATGCTGACCGTCAGCCGCGCGCTGGCCCGGCCGATCGCCATGTTCGTGGATCAGTCCGACGAAGCGATGATCGGCGCGGCGATCGATGCGGGTGTGTCCGCCTATGTCGTCGATGGCCTGCGCAAGGAACGGGTCAAGCCGGTGCTGGAACTGGCGGTGCGGCGCTTCAACGCCTTTGCCAAGATCCAGAGCGAACTGAACGAGGCGCGCAGCGCATTGTCCGACCGCAAGATCATTGACCGGGCCAAGTCGATCCTGATGAACCAGCGATCGCTGAGCGAGCAGGATGCCTATGCGCTGCTGCGGACGGCGGCGATGAATCAGGGCAAGAAGATTGTGGAAGTGGCGCAGGCGCTGATTACCGCCAGCGACCTGCTGGGAGGGGGAATATGACGATAGGCCTGCGCATCGCCTTCCTGCCGCTGACCGACGCTGCCGTATTGGTGGCGGCGCGTGAGCGGGGTTTTGCCGAGGAAGAAGGGATCGCCCTCGACCTCGTCCGCACCACCAGCTGGGCCACGCTGCGCGACCGGCTGGTCTATGGCCAGGTGCAGGGCGCGCATATGCTGGCGCCGCTCGCGGTCGCGGTAACGCTGGGGCTGAGCCAGCAGCCTGCGCCCCTGGCCGCGCCCTACAAGCTGAACGTCAACGGCAATATGCTGGTGATGGCGTGCGATTTTGCCAAGGCGCTGGAGCCGGTCATTGCCAGCCGTCTGGCCGATCCGCTGGGTACGGCGCATGATTTTGCCGCCGCGATCGGCCTGTGGCGGCGTAAGCCGGTGATCGGCGTGGTTCATCGCTTTTCCAGCCACGCCATCATGCTGCGTTACTGGCTGGCGAGCGCGGGCGTGGACCCGGACCGTGACGTGGTGCTGCGCGTCCTGCCGCCATCGCTGACGGTCGAGGCGATGCATGCGGGCGAGATAGACGGCTTCATCGCGGGCGAACCCTGGGGCAGCGCGGCGGTGGAAGCGGGCCTGGCTGAAACCGTGGCGATCGGCGAACGCATATGGCGGCGCGGCGTCGAAAAGGTGCTGGCGTTCCGCGAATCCTGGCTGGAGGAAAATCCCGAACCGGTCGATCGGCTGCTGCGCGCGCTCGTGCGGGCGGCGGCGTGGTGCGACGATCCGGCGCACAGGGATGACCTTGCCAATCTGCTGGCCCGCCCGGACTATGTCGACCAGCCCGCCTATCTGATCGATCGCGCTTTGTCGGGTGCCATTGTCGCGCGGGCCGGGGAGCCACCGATCGTCAGCCCGGATTTCATGCTGTTCGGGCGGGAGGCGACGCCCTTTCCCTGGCGCAGTCAGGCGCTGTGGATCTATTCGCAGCTGGTACGTTGGGGGATGGTCGATCATGATCCGGCAACGGCGACACGCGCCGGGGCGGTGTTCCGTCCCGACATATTCCGCCGCGCACTGGCCGACAGCAATGTGCCGATGCCCGGTGCGAGCATGAAGCTGGAAGGGGCAGTCGCCTCGCCGCTGGCGGTCGGATCGCGCCGGGGCGAGTTGACGCTCGGCCCCGACAGTTTCTTTGACAAGCGCGTGTTCGACCCGGAACGAATCGATGATTTCCTGAGCGGCTTTGCGCCGCCGCGTTGATTTTCGGCGAAAAATTGTGCCTTGCAACATAACGCGAATCGCGAGATAAGATAACTGACCGCGCGACGATGCGCGTTTGACAGGAATGCGCCATCCCAAGGTCGGGACCGTCATTCCGACCTATCATACAGCAAAGCCGCTGACCGGACTCCCCATCGGGTGATGTCCGGCCTGCGGCTTTTTTTATGTTCATTTTCGCATCTGGGATGACCTATCATGGCAACTGCATATTGGGATCGCGACAAGGAGGGTGAACAGGCCCCCGTCACGACCAGCTTCTGGAAGGCTGGTCACACGCCGACGCTGATCGCGGCATTTCTCTATTTCGACCTGGCCTTCATGGTGTGGGTGCTGTTGGGGCCGCTCGCCCCGATGATCGCCAAGACGCTGATGCTGACGCCTGCCGAAAAGGGGCTGATGGTCGCCACGCCGACGCTGATGGGGGCGCTGCTGCGCGTCGTCAACGGCCTGCTGGTCGACCGGATCGGCCCGAAATTGTCGGGCGCGATCAGCCAGGTGATTGTTATCATCGGCTTGTTCACCGCCTGGGCCATGGGCATCGACAGTTTTGAAGGCACGCTGGCGCTGGGCGTCGTGCTCGGCTTTGCAGGCGCAAGCTTTGCGATCGCGCTGCCGCTGGCCAGCCGCTGGTATCCCGCCGAGCATCAGGGCAAGGCGATGGGCCTTGCTGGCATGGGCAATTCGGGCACCGTGCTGGCCGCGCTGTTTGCGCCGGGTCTGGCCAAATTGTTCGGCTGGAACGCGGTGCTGGGCCTGGCCTGCATCCCGCTGACCATCGTATTCGTCATCTATATGATCATGGCGAAGGACGCGCCCAATGCGCCGCCGGCCAAGAAGATGATCGACTATTTCGAGCCGCTCAAGCAGGCTGACGCCTGGCTGCTGATGGCCTTCTATGCCGTCACTTTCGGTGGCTTTGTGGGCCTCGCCGCCAGCCTGCCGATCTACTTCACCGACCAGTTCGGCCTGACCCCGGTCATGGCGGGCTATTGCACCGCAGGCTGCGTGTTCGCCGGGTCGCTGGTCCGTCCGATGGGCGGCGCACTGGCCGACAGGATCGGCGGCGTGAAGGCGCTGATGATCGTCTATGTCGTGGCTGCTGTCGCGCTGGCAGGGGTTGCCTTCGCCACCACGCTGGCGACGGCTCTTGGCCTCTTCGTCCTCGCCATGCTGGCGCTGGGCACGGGTAACGGATCGGTGTTCCAGCTGGTGCCGCAGCGTTTCCAGGCCGAAATCGGCGTGATGACCGGGCTGGTCGGCATGGCGGGCGGCATTGGCGGTTTCTATCTCGCCAGTTCGCTGGGCTTTGCCAAGCAATTGACCGGCAGCTTTTCGGCCGGGTTCCTGATCTTTGCCGGTCTGGCGGTCATCGCCTTTGTCGGCCTGGCGATGGTCAAGGCCCGGTGGCGCGCGACCTGGAGCACGGGCGCCCGCATCTGACCTGAGTTTGGAGGGGCGGGGGCGGACCTTTACAGCAAGGCCGCCTCCTTAAATTGGTCGCAACATCATCCGAGGGGGGATGACTATCATGAAATATCTGCTCACAACGGCGGCCACATTGGCCGTCGCAGGGACCGCCATGTCTGCGGCCCATGCCCAGGACATCAAGCTCAAGCCGGTGGCCGAAGCGCGGTTGCGCTACGAACATGCCGATCAGGAAGGTCTGCCAACGGAAAAGTCCGATGCGCTCACCATCCGCGCCCGCGCCGGGCTTGTCGCGACCAGCGGCGCGCTGAGCGCCACGGTGATCGGCCAGGGCAATCTGGCGGTAATCGACAAATATTATGATGGCCTCAACGGTGCCGCGACCCGGCCGATCGTCGCCGATCCGGAGAATATCGCGCTCTATATCGCCCAGCTCCAGTACAAGACCAAGATGGTCACGCTGACCGGCGGTCGGCAGCGGATCGCGCTGGATGACGAGCGTTTCGTCGGCAATGTCGCCTTCCGCAACAATGGCCAGACATTCGACGCGATGCGGATGGAACTGACCCCTGCCAAGGGGCTGAAACTGGACGTTTCCTATGCGTGGAGCGTGCGCACCATCTGGGGTTTCCAGGGCAAGGGCGCGCGGCAGCAGGCGGTGAGCGGCGACAATATCTTCGCCAACCTTTCCTATGTCACGCCGGTCGGCACGCTGAGCGGCTTTGCCTATCTGGTCGATCAGGATGAAGCCGCGATGCAGGCATTCCGCCTGTCGAGCCAGACCTATGGCGTGCGGCTGGCAGGCGCACGGCCTTTGTCGAAGGCGGCGAAACTCTCCTATCAGCTAAGCTATGCCAGGCAGGCCGATCATCATGCCAACCCCAATAATTACAGCGCGGATTATTGGCTGGCCGATGCGACGCTGGACGTGAAGGGCTGGAAACTCAACGCCGGTTACGAAGTGCTGGGGGCCAGCAGCGGGGCGGCTTTTACCAGTTTCCAGACGCCGCTCGGCACCAATTTCAAGTTCCAGGGCTGGGCCGACAAATTCTTGGTGACCCCGGCGAACGGTATCCGCGACCTTTATGTCGGCGGGGGCTATGGCTGGAAACAGCTCGGCCCGCTCTCCGCTGTCGCGCTCCAGGTCGCCTGGCACCGTTTCGACAGCGACCGGCTGGACCAGCATTATGGCGACGAAATCAACTTTATCGCATCCGCGAAGGTGAAGAAGACGGCACTGTCCGTCCGCTACGCCAAATATGATGCAAAGACGATGGCCACGGACACGCAAAAACTGTGGCTTCAGGCCGACTGGGCCTATTAATCGGACATGGGCAGGAATCGCTTGAGCCATCAAGCGATTCCGCTTATGGTGCGTTGCAAGAGGGCGATGTTGCCCTTTCAACCATAGCCAAATCGATCCAGGGACGGATCGGCAAGGCGACTATGATGGCAAAGCCGCCATCCTGACTTTCGGTTCTTACCGGGGGTCAGGATGGCGGCTTTTTTGTTTTCTGGAGTGACGAGGATGGAATTGCAGGACGGTTTAAGTCCGGTCGTGGACAGCGGGGACGACATCCTCGTACCCATGGACGATGTGCGCGAACATCTGGTGGTGGTCGGCAATGGCATGGCCGGGTGCCGCGCGGTGGAGGAACTGCTGGCGCGCGACTCGGTCCGCTATCGCGTCACCATCTTCGGCGCCGAACCGCATGTGAACTATAACCGGATCATGCTGTCCCCGGTGCTGGCGGGCGAAAAGACGTTTGAGGACATCATCATCAACGACCGCGCCTGGTATGATGATAATGGCATCACCCTGATCACGTCCGATCCGGTAACTGCGATCGATCGCGCCGCCAAGACTGTCACGAGCCAGTCGGGTCGCACCATCGGCTATGACAAGCTGCTGATCGCCACCGGGTCCGACCCGTTCATCATCCCCGTCCCCGGCAAGGATCTGCCCGGCGTCATCAGCTTCCGCGACATGAAGGATGTCGATTCGATGCTGGCAGCCGCCGAGGCTGGCAAATCTGTCGGCGGCGGCGAGGCCGTGGTGATCGGTGGCGGCCTGCTGGGGCTGGAAGCGGCGCATGGCCTGACCCTGCGCGGCATGAAGGTGACCGTGCTGCACATCATGCCCACACTGATGGAACGCCAGCTCGACGAAGCCGCCGCCTGGCTGCTCAAGAACGCGCTGGAAGGACGGGGCCAGACCATATTGACCGGTGCCGATACCGCCGAAATCTATGGTGAAGGCAAGGTCGAGGGTGTGCGTCTGAAGGACGGCACGCAGATACCCGCCAGCCTGGTGGTGATGGCGGTTGGCATCCGCCCGTCGGTCGCGCTGGCGCGCGAGGCGGGGCTGGATGTCGGGCGCGGCATCAAGGTCGATGACCATATGGTCACCAGCGATGCCGACGTGCTGGCCGTGGGCGAGTGCGTCGAGCATGACGGCAATGTCTATGGTCTGGTCGCGCCGCTGTGGGACATGTGCCGCAGCCTGGCCGATGGCCTGACCGACCGGCACACAGGCTATAAGGGGTCGGTGACCTCCACCAAGCTGAAGGTCGCGGGTCTGGACGTCTTTTCCGCCGGGGACTTTTCCGGCGGCGAAGGGTGCGAGGACATCGTCCTGCGCGATGCGTCGCGCGGTGTGTACAAGCGCGTCGTGGTGAAGGACGACAAGATCGTCGGCGCGGTCCTTTATGGCGACACGGCTGACGGCGGCTGGTATTTCGATCTGCTCAAGCGCGGCGAAAATGTCAGCGATATTC
This sequence comes from Sphingobium indicum BiD32, assembly GCF_000382885.1. Lineage (GTDB taxonomy): Bacteria > Pseudomonadota > Alphaproteobacteria > Sphingomonadales > Sphingomonadaceae > Sphingobium > Sphingobium japonicum_C. The sequence goes on along the minus strand of NZ_CAVK010000059.1, from coordinate 6,653 downwards.
GTGACCTGCTGATCTTTGGCCAAGCCTTCGCCCAAGGAGGGGGCGCGCTGGACCCTAAGGCGGCCGTTGCAGCGCTCTCGGATGATGCCGAGATTTGCGGCTGCAACGGCGTCAGCAAGGGCCAGGTCGTCGCCTGCATCGAAAAGGGCGCGTGCAGCCTGGACGCGGTGCGCGCAGGGTGCAAGGCATCGGCGAGCTGCGGCAGCTGCACCGGCCTTGTCGAAAATATCCTGAGCGTCGTGCTGGGCGACGATGTCCAGTCCGGTCCCAAGACGATGTGCAAATGCACCAGTTTCGGTCATGATGATGTCCGCCGCGAAATCGTGGCGCAGGATATGCGCTCCATCCCCGAAGTGATGCAGAAGCTGCACTGGTCCACGCCTGACGGCTGTTCTTCGTGCCGCCCGGCGCTCAACTATTATCTGCTGTGCGCGCTGCCCGGCGTCTATGTCGATGACCAGCAGAGCCGTTTCGTCAATGAACGGATGCACGCCAATATCCAGAAGGATGGCACTTATTCGGTCGTTCCGCGCATGTGGGGTGGCCTGACCAACCCGCGCGAATTGCGGGCGATCGCCGACGTGGTCGAGAAATATGACGCGCCGATGGTCAAGGTCACCGGCGGCCAGCGGCTCGACATTTTCGGCATCAAGAAGGAAGATCTGCCTGCTGTCTGGGCGGACCTGAACGCAGCGGGCATGGTGTCCGGCCACGCCTATGGCAAGTCGCTGCGCACGGTCAAAACCTGCGTCGGGTCCGAATGGTGCCGCTTTGGCACGCAGGATTCGACCGGCCTTGGCGTCAAGACCGAGCGGATGACCTGGGGGTCGTGGATGCCGCACAAGTTCAAGATTGCGGTATCGGGCTGCCCCCGCAATTGCGCGGAAGCGACGATCAAGGATTTCGGCGTGGTCTGCGTCGATTCGGGCTATGAGCTGCATGTCGGGGGCAATGGCGGCATCCATGTCCGCGTTACCGACCTGCTGTGCAAGGTTTCGACCGAACAGGAAGCGCTCGATTATTGCGCGGCCTTCACCCAGCTCTATCGCGAAGAAGCGCGCTATCTGGAACGCACCGCGCCCTGGATCGAGCGGGTCGGCGTGGATTATGTGAAGCAGCGCATCGTCGAGGATGATGCAGGCCGTGAGGCGCTGCGCGCCCGCTTCCTCTATTCGCAAAGCTTCAGCCAGGATGATCCCTGGGCGGAACGTGCGGCCGGTGCGAACACGGAACTGCACCAGCATCTTGACCCCATCTCCATCGCGGCGGAGTGAGACATATGACCGACTGGATCGACATCGGCACGCTGGCCGACATTCCGCAGCGCGGCGCGCGCACCGTTCAAATCGGCGACGAGAAAGAAATCGCGGTGTTCCGCACCGGCGACGACCAGATTTTCGCGCTGGTCAATGAATGCCCGCACAAAAAGGGGCCGCTCAGCCAGGGCATCGTCCATGGCCACAGCGTCGCCTGCCCGCTGCACAACTGGAACATCGCGCTCAAGACCGGCGAGGCGCAGGGCGAGGATAAGGGTTGCACCCCGACGATTGCGGTGAAGCAGGAGGATGGCCGCATATTGATTGCGCGGCCCGAACTGGCGAAGGTGGCGGCCTGATGAGCCAAGCGATCCGCACCACCTGCGCCTATTGCGGCGTCGGCTGCGGCATCGCGGCGAGCCCGACGGGCGGCCGCGCCGTGACGATCAAGGGGGATGAGGCCCATCCGGCCAATGCGGGCAAGCTCTGTTCCAAGGGTACGCATCTGGGCGAGACGGTGGGCCTTGAAGGCCGGCTGCTCCACCCGATGATCGGCGACAAGCGCGCCAGTTGGGACAAGGCGCTGGATATGGTTGCCAAGCGTTTCCGCGAAACCATCGCCAAACATGGTCCCGACAGCGTCGCCTTTTACGTCTCCGGCCAGTTGCTGACCGAAGATTATTATGTCGCCAACAAGCTGATGAAGGGCTTCATCGGTTCGGCCAATATCGACACCAACAGCCGCCTGTGCATGTCGAGCGCGGTGGCGGGCCATAACCGCGCATTTGGCGAAGATGTCGTCCCGGCCAGCTATGATGATCTGGATGAGGCGGACCTGATCGTCCTCGTCGGGTCCAACACCGCCTGGTGCCACCCGATCGTCTATCAGCGTATCCAGGCTGCCCGCGCCGCGCGTGGCACGAAGCTGGTGGTGATCGACCCGCGCCGGACGGAAACCTGCGAGGGCGCGGACCTGCATCTGGCGCTGCGGCCCGGCAGCGACGTGGCGCTGATGAACGGGCTGCTCGCCTGGATGGATCAGGGCAAGCTGCTGGACGCGGATTTCCTGCGCGACAGCGTCAACGCGCCCGAAGGCTTTTGGGACGCGATCCGCACCGGTCACGACCTGTGGACCACGGCCAAGGCGTGCGATGTGTCGCCCGCCCTGCTCCAGCAATTTTACGAATTGTTCGCTGCGACCCCGCGCACTGTCACCATGTTCAGCCAGGGGATCAACCAGTCGATTCGCGGCACCGATCAGGTCAATGCGATCGTCAACCTCCACCTCGCCACCGGCCGCATCGGCAAGCCGGGCGCGGCGCCCTTTTCGATCACCGGCCAGCCCAATGCCATGGGCGGGCGCGAAGTCGGCGGCCTTGCCTCCACGCTGGCCGCCCATATGGATTTCGCAGCCGAAAATGTCGCGCGCGTCGGCCGTTTCTGGGCCGCGCCGACCATGGCGACCAAACCGGGGCTGAAGGCCGTCGACCTGTTCCGCGCCATCAACGAAGGCCGGATCAAGGCGCTGTGGGTGATGGCGACCAACCCCGCCGTCTCGCTGCCCGACGCCAACCGCGTCCGCGAAGCGCTGGAAGCGGTCCCCTTCCTCGTCGTGTCGGACGTGATGGCCACCACCGACACCGCCGTCCACGCCCATGTCCGCCTGCCCGCCGCCGCCTGGGGCGAGAAGGACGGCACCGTCACCAACTCCGACCGCACGATCAGCCGCCAGCGCGCGCTGCTGCCGCTGCCCGGCGAAGCCAGGCCCGACTGGTGGATCGTCACCGAAGTCGCGCGCCGCATGGGATGGCGCAATGCCTTTGCCTATGATCGCCCCGCCGACATCTGGCGCGAACATGCACGCCTGACCGCCTATCAGAATGATGGCGCACGGGTGCTGAACCTGCGCGCTCAGGCGACCATGGGCAATGAAGCCTATGAGGCGATGGAGCCGTTCCGCTGGGGTGACGCGCCCTTTGCCGATGGGCGCTTTTCGACCCCCGATGGCAAGGCGCGATTGCTGCCGGTCAGCCAGATGGATTTGCAGGGTCCGCTACGGGACTGGCCGATGACGCTCAACACCGGGCGCTATCGTGACCAGTGGCACACGATGACCCGCACCGGCCTCAGCCCCAAATTGGCGCGCCACCGCGAGGAGCCGTTGGTCGAGGTCCACCCGCAAGACGCCACAGCGCTGGGCATTGCCGATGGCGATCTGGCCCGCGTATCGACGCCGCAGGGCGAAAGCCTGTTCCGGGCGCGGATCAGCGATGGCCAGCGCCCCGGCGAAGTCTTTACCCCGATCCACTGGACCGACCAGCAATCGAGCGGCGGGCGCACCGGTCTGCTCCCGCGCCCGCTGGTCGATCCCCATTCGGGCCAGCCGGGGTTCAAATCCACTCCGGTCCGGGTCGAAAAAGTCGCCACCGAATGGAAGGGCTTTCTGATCCTGCGCGGGAGCGAACCCGTCCGCGTGCCATGCCTGTGGGCGACGCGCATCACCGTGTCGGGCGGCGCGCTCTATGAAGTGGCGGGCAATGGCGATCCGGCGCGGCTGGAAACCTGCCTGCCCAAGGGCGACCGGGTCGAGGCGATCGACATGACGCGCGGCACCCGCCGCGTCGCGATCATCCGCGATGGCAAGCTGGCGGGCGTGCTGATCGTCACGCGCAGCGGAATCCTGCCCACCCGCGACTGGCTGATCGGGCAATTGGCGGTCGAGGGCGTCGGCGCTTCGGTGCTGGCGGCGCGCGGACCGGGCAATCAGCCCGACAAGGGCGCGATCATCTGCGTCTGTTTCGACATTGGTTTGAACAATATCGTCCGGGCCATTCGCGAACAGAGTCTGGTCGATGTCCCGGCGATCGGCGCAGCATTGGGGGCGGGGACCAATTGCGGTTCGTGCCGTCCGGCGCTGGCCAACATTCTCGCGCAGGCGCAGCAGGAGACGCTTCATGCAGCCGAATGAACTGATCGCGCCCGGACAGGTTTGGCTGGTCGGTGCCGGGCCGGGAGACCCGGACCTGCTGACGCGCAAGGCGGAAAAGCTGATTGCCGCAGCCGATATCGTCTTTTACGACGCGCTGGTCGGGCCGGGGGTGCTGGACCTGATCCCCGCGGGGGTCGAGCGGGTGAGCGTGGGCAAACGCTCCGGCCGCCACAGCAAGCAGCAGGAAAGCATCAACGATCTGCTGCTTGGCGCGGCAAAGGCGGGCAAGCGGGTGGTGCGGCTGAAGGGCGGCGATCCGTCGGTGTTCGGACGGTCGGCCGAGGAAATGGACCATCTGGGTGACGCGGGCATAGCGGTGCGCATCTGCCCCGGCATCACGACGGCCAGCGCGGCGGCGGCCAGCGGCCATGCGTCGCTCACCCTGCGTGGCAAGGCGCGCGGGCTGACGCTCGTGACCGCGCATCTGAAAGCGGGCGAACCGTTGAAACTCGACTGGGACGCGCTGGCGCGACCGGGCGGGACGATCGGCATCTATATGGGGCGCGCGGCGGCGGGCGAGATTGCGCGCAGCCTGATCGCAGCGGGGCGCGACCCGGAAACGCCGGTAATGGTCGCGGTCAATGTGTCGCTGCCCAGCGAAAGGCTGATTCGGGGCAGGTTGTCGGCGCTGGCTTTCCTGGTGCAGACGATCAGCGATGAAGATCCGACGCTCTTGCTGATCGGCGAAGCGGTGGCGGGCACGCGCGTGCCGGTGGGGGTTGGGGCGAGCGTGGCGCTGCCTGCCTAACCACCTCCGTTCGTTTCGAGCGAAGTCGAGAAACCTGGACACAGCGCCCCCGTTTCTCGACTGCGCTCGAAACGAACGGATGTTGGGCATTATAACCCCGCCAGATCCTCCGGCCGGTTGATATTGGGCAACACCAGCCCCGGCATCTCCACCACCCGCGCGCCGATACGGTCGAGCCAGCCATAGATGGAGCGGTTATTCGCCTCCGCCAGATGCGCGTCGAGTTCGGCGGCCAGCGACACCGGCCACCAGCCGAGCAATTGCTGACCCTTCAATATGGCCGCATCCGCCCCGATCAGCGCGGCGGGCAGGTCCGCCGGATAGAGTGGCATGTCGCACCCGGTCGTCAAAACGCCCGTAAAACCATGGTCGTGCGCATGATGCAGCGCTGCGTTCAGCCCGCCCAGTGGTCCCATGTCCGGCGCGGGTCGATCGGTCAGGCCACCGTTCCGTCCGCAGATCACAACCTGCGCAACATGGGGCGTCAGGCCCGCGATCGCATGGTCCAGCAATGTCCGCCCGTCCGGCATCGGCGCCAGCGCCTTGTCGCTGCCAAAGCGGCTGGACCGGCCCCCTGCCAGCACCGCGCCCAATATCCGCTGTTCCGCCATGATGCTTCCTTGATAGCGCCCTTCTATCAGGCCTATAGCAAATAGATGCAGACCCGCCTTGTCGAATATTTCCTGGCGCTGGAGCGCGAAGGCCATTTTGCGCGGGCGGCGGCGCAGTGCAACGTGTCGCAACCCACATTGTCGGCGGGCATCGCCACGCTGGAATCGCAACTGGGCAAAAGGCTGATCCGGCGCGACCGCAAATATGCCGGATTGACGCCGGAGGGGGAGGCGGTGCTGCCATGGGCGCGGCAACTGGTGGCCGCCGCCGAGGCGCTGGGGCAGGCGGCGGAAACCGCGCGCGGGCCGCTCAAAGGGGAATTGCGGCTGGGTGCGATACCTGCCGCCATGCCCGCGATCGGCTGTCTGGCAACCGCCATGCTGGAACGGCATCCGGGCCTGAATATCTCCGTCCGTGCGCTGACGTCCCGCCAGATCGAGCGCGAACTCGCCGCGTTCGAGCTGGACGCGGGCCTGACCTATCTGGATTTCGAGCCGCCCGCTCATGCCCTGTCGGTGCCGCTCTATGCCGAACGGGCAATGCTGGTCAGCGCGGTGGATGGCGTGTCGATCCCCGCTGTCATCGACTGGGCGGACGTTGCGGGCCTGCCGCTGTGCCTACTGCATCAGGGGATGCAGAACCGGCGGATATTGGACGCGCGGCTGGCCGATCGCGGGCTGGCGCTGCGACCTCTGGTGACCGCCGACTCCTATGTCGCGCTGCTGGGACTGGTGCAGCAGGGGCGGCTCTGTTCGATCATTCCCGACAGCCATGCCGCCCTGCTGGACGGGCTGCGCTGGGCGCGCACCGCGCCGCTGCCCGATATGGGGGAGGGCAGCCGGGTGGGCGTGATCGTGTCGGACAGCGCGCCGATGGGCCCCTTGGCGCAGGCGGTGCTGGCGGTCGCGCGCGGCTTGCGCCTGCCGCCGGGCTTCGCGCCGGTTTAGGGCAGAAACAATCCTCCCCTGCAAGGGGAGGGTCGGCACGAAGTGCTGACGGAGGGGTGTCGCCCCATCGAGAGGGGGACCCCCCTCCACCACCAGCTTCG
>NZ_CAVK010000060.1 GCF_000382885.1 Sphingobium indicum BiD32 | reverse complement strand
TCCGGCCTGCATAGGATCTACTATGACGAGAATCTCGAATTCGGCTCCGAAGATCCCGCCGACGCGGCAAAAACTACCCGCGTCCTCACCATCATGCTGCCCGAAGACTACTGAGTTCCAGTAGCTCAGGCCGACGCCTGAGGCAGGTTTCTCGCCGCTTCAGTCCATCGGCTGTGGCGCCCAGCGTACCCCCCAATCACTCATAGAAAGGAGCTTCGCAATGGGCTCCGCCGACTGCCACATCAAGGCGATCTGCAAGCTGTTCGATGCCTGCCAGTATCGCCACGATCGCCACACGCTATTCTCGGACTTCGTCGAAGCCGCAGCAATCAGTCTGTCCAACAGTGTCGATCTCGCCCAGAATCAAGCGCGCGAGGCGCGTTACATGGAGATTGTCGGGCGCTACGATCGCGACGTCATAGACACCTTCCCGCGCATCTTCGCCGAAGTCACCCTAGCGATGGAAGCCCGGACCTGTGACGTGTTGGGCCGCGTGTTCGGCGAGCTCGGCCTCGCCAACGCCGCGCGCGGCCAGTTCTTCACCCCTTACAGCGTCTGCCGGATGATGGCAGCGATGACTGCGGACTCGTGCCCGGAAGATATAATAGCAAAGGAGGGATTTCTGACCCTTTGCGAGCCTGCCTGCGGAGCGGGCGCCATGGTAATCGCCACCTGCGAAACGCTGCGGGAGGCTGGAGTCAACTATCAGCGGCACCTTCATGTGACCGCCATCGATATCGATCCACGCGCGGTCCATATGGCCTATATCCAGTTCGCGCTGCTCCATGTCCCGGCCATAGTCATCATCGGCGACTCTCTCGCCGGAACCACACGCGAGCTCTGGTACACGCCCGCCCATATCCTCGGCGGCTGGAACGCAAAACTCGCGGCGCGTGCCAGGTGGCAGGCAGCAGATGCTCCGGCGGATGCTGAAGCGCCGACCCCTGCCGAGGACCAACCACCTTTCCAGCCACCGCCTGACAGCTCCGCCATACCGCACGTCCCCATCCAGCTGTCGCTCTTCCCGAGCCCGAGCGAGTCCTCGCAGCCCTGAGACCACTCTCTCCAGCCGCCTCCATCCCACGCCGCTCCATCCGGTTCCCGGACCCGCAAATTCGAAGAGCGGAGGGGGAGAAGGCGGAGTGGACCCAAGCCAATCAAGGAGACACGCTATGTCCGCACAGTCGATCTATGCCCGCGCCCCGCTCGGAGCGCTTGTCCGTTACAGCGATGGCCAGCCGATGCCGCCCGAACGCCACCGCAAGAAGCTCGCCGCGTGGAAAAGCAGCAACGGATCCGGCCGCCTCGTTCGTAAGACGCATGCCGCAGTACGCCCCACCTACACCCACCCCGCCGGCTTCACGCTGCACGAAGGCAATTTCGGGAGCGATGGCGTTATCGTCCTGGTCGTTCACAAGAGCTTTTCCGTCACCAGCACGCTCACCTTTGAGATTGTCGAGGACCCCGCGCCCGGTTCGGTCCGCATCCTCACCAGCTTCCAGGGCGAAGACGAACTGCGTCACCTCGCACCGGACATGGTAGCCGCCGAAGACTGGCTTTCCCGCAATCACTACACCGGCGCGCGGCTCGAAGTTGTCGGAGAGCATGAAGCCAGCGCCCAGACCCTCGGCCAGGCTGCATGATGATGACGGGGGACAACAAGCCTCCTGACGAAGCGCGCATATGGCTTCTCGTTCAGATCCACGACCTCCTCTCCGCATACCTGCTCGACCATTGCCCGGAAGAGCAGAGCTGGGAGGATTTCGATGCCGACATCGACGCTCTGCGCACCGATGTGGCGAACCTGCGCGCGCAGCATCTGACGCAGGTTGCCAGCCAGAACGCGGCGAACCCCTCACATCCGGGCAACCGGGTGTGAGGTCACGCCGGCACGACCGTTCCCCTTCGATGAGGAAACCGCCTGTGACCATCACACACCACGTTCATGTCTATGCAGTCGTGCGCATCAAGCTTGCCGTGACCGCGGCCGATCATTTCGACGCGATGAAACGCGCTGACAGCATCATGACGGAGTCCAGCTATCCCGTGCGCCTCGTCCTCGGCGGACCACAGGTTCTCGACGCCGAACCTGCCGATGAAATCAGCGGCTACCTGGTCGACGAGACCGACGACCCGCAGTTCGAGAAATCCCGTTTCTACGGATGCGACCACAAACCTTGCGACCTCGCTCAACCCGGCGAGTCGCCGGCGCAAGGAGAGGGGGAGGGAGAAGGGCGGAGCGTCGGATGATCGTGGGATGTCCATCGGCACCGGCGCCCTTTCACCCCGAGCCGTCTTCCGAAAGGACCGCCGATGACCCAGCCATTCTCCAGCGCCGAACCCCGCTTGTGGAGCCAGACCCACTGCGACGACCGCGGCAATTTTGCCTACAGCGGGGATCTCTATATCGCGGGCGAGCATCTTCCCGATCTCTGCCGCAGGATCGATCTCCATCTGACCCGGACCATCGCGGGCGCACGGTTTTCCGTTACCGGCGAACGCTTCTCAGGTGGTCGCAGCGTCCGCGTTGAGCTTCTCGATGCGCCCGGGGATCTTTTCGACGAGGACGCGCGCCGCGCTTTCGAAACCCTCATCAGCGACCAGGCGGAACGTTTCAATGTCGCGAATGGCAATCTCCTGCAGGACTATATGATCTGCTCATTTTTCCTGCGCGTGTGCATCGGCACCACCTATTGGTCAGCGCTATCCGCCAGACGCGGCCATGCCAATCCTGTCGAGGCTCGCATCCCACTCGCACGGTTCAAGCGCCAGCTCAGGCCGGGCCACAAACTGAAACTGATTGCCGCGCGTGCCGGCCACCGGGCCCTCGGGACTATCCGGACCGTGACAGCAGTCCGCTCAGGCGACCTCATCCTCGAAGACCGGTCCTACCTCTCCTTCCCTCGTGCATCCGCCTTCGCCTGCGACGGCAAGCTCATCCGCATCGCGAACGGACGTGACGAGGATCCCGATGATCACCTGCTCTACGAGTGGATTCAGGACGCCGCCTGACCGATCGTTTTCTCTCCCGCGCGCCTGCGGCGCACAATGCGAAGAGGGATGGTACGATTTGATCATGCAGATCTTCGGCGCACCCGACAACTCCGCCCTCTGATTCGCACGATCACATCACCGACAACCGCAACCACGGCCCGCGCTTTCGCGGGCTTTTTTGCATTTGGGAGGACCATATGCCTCACCGACTTCATCAGTTGGCAGATCCGAATGCCGACGACAATCAATTCAGCAAGCTCCTGGTATTGCTCCGCGCCCTTCAGATCACCGAAGTGTCTTTCTCGCTGAGCGGCGGCGGCGACCAAGGCGAAACCAGCCTCGATCATGTGCGCTACCACGACGGCACCGAGAATGCGTCTATCCCGGAAGTTCCGGTCAGGATCGATGCGGTCGGACACCCTGCCATGCTCTGCTACGCCCTCAGCGAATTCGCGGCCGATCTTCCTGAAGGCGATTGGTGCAACAATGAGGGCGGCTATGGCACCGTCACCATCCAGCCCTTCGCTGACTGCCCCTGCGACTGCGACATGACCTATCGCCAGGATGGGGACTGGGAAGACGACGACGAACTTGATGACGACCTGGAGGCATTCGTCCTCGACCCCGACACCGCACCTGCCGGCCCGCCCGCCATCATCATCATCGGGGAGGCGCAGGCATGAGGCACAACCACCCATCCTTCGAACGCTATCTCGCGCGCGCCGCAACCACCCTGCATCGCATCGTTCCTCAAACCACGCGGCTGCGATCGGATCCACTCGACCTTGCGGCGACCGTGATCGCGCTATCCCGCTGCGAAATCGGCTTCACGCGGCATGAAGGCGCTCTCGCACCCACGATTACAATCCATCCTGATCCGGCCCACTCTCCGAAAGCAATGATGCTTATCGACCAGTTCAGCACCGCCATCCTCGAGACAATCCACAGTCCCAATACCCACTTCTCCATCAGCCTCGAACAGACCGTCAACGACAGCGGATATCTCGATCTCGTCACCGATCTCGTTCTGTCCGGCGCCGACCACCGCCGGATCACGGACATGACGCAGACGATCGGAACGGCGATCCTGCAACTGCGCGAGCGGTTAGTCGAACTTATGCAGGCCCATCTGCGCGCCATTCTGTTTCGTGACCTTGGCTATCGCTCCGGGAACAAGATCCTTTCGCTCGGTCGCATCATCCACTGGGCGCTCGCAACCGATCTCGAAGGTGACCCGGGTCGCAAGACCGTGATACGCAACCGCGGCCAGGCGCTAAGCCTCTACGGCGCCGTAGCCACCATCCTGCTCAAGCCGGAGGTTACGGCCGCGATGGATGCCGCTCAGCCCCTCAAGCCGGTGCTCGCCGCCGCGGTCGGCATCAGCGAAGCGCAATTGCGCCGCCTGCGCCGTGCAACGCCCAAAGACGCCGCATACAACGCCCTCTATGACCATAAGCCCGCCGTGCGCACTCTGGTCCGCCACGATATCCCCCTCGAACAATGGCCGGAGGGCAGCGAATGGGGCCGCCGTGTATGGGAGCAGAGTAACTGCGACCCTCTTTTCCGGCCGGACTACCTCGATAGCTCGATCGAAACCCGCGATACGTTCCAGGCGCTGCGCGAGGATCTCCTCTACCCGCTCGCGGGCGCACGTCTCGAAGCACTGGGCCTATCTCGGCGAATCCACGCGCTCGACAATTTCGTGACGACCCTGGGCGTTCCACTGAGGCTCTGCGACACCGCCGCCCATCGCAAACTCCTGCAAAGTTTGCACCGTGCGATCATCGGACCCCGCGGGCCGCGCTCGCTCCAGAGGGCCATCGCAAAATGGCACCGCCGCGCAGCCAGCGCCGCCGCGCTGCGCCATGAGAACAATGCCGATCGGCCCGGTTGGCCAGCACTCTGCCCGACCTGGCAGTCCCCCTGCGGGCCGCATAGCTTCATACCGCTTACCAGCGCACAAGCCCTTGTCGATGAGGGCAATGCGCTCAACCACTGCGTTGGCGGATATTATTCCCAGTGCCGGCGGGGCGACACCCAGATTCTGTCGCTGCGGTCCGGTTCCGACCATGTGGCGACCCTCGAACTGCTGATTACGGATTTGCCGGGCAATTCCCTCAATATCAACATCGGTCAGTTCAAGGCCCGCGGAAATGCCAAGCCCAATTCCGAAGCTTTCGCAGTCCTGCGCGACTTCCTCGCCGACCTGCGCGACGGCCTTCACCCGGTGGCTATCAAAGAACTCGCTGCGCATCGCGACGCTGCAGCCGATGCCGGCGACTATTATTTTCGGCGCAGCAGGCTCACCCTCGACCATGCCCGCCGCGCCTGGCCACTCTATCGCGTACTGCTCCCGCGCGGCGCGCCGGCGACCTACGACGAATGGTGCGAGAATTCCGGACTCACTGCCGCGCTCGATGATCTTCTCAGCGCGCTCGCGCGATCCCTCTGCACCTCCGATCAAAGAGAACTCTATTATGAACCCTTTTGATCACGCGCGCTCTTCCGCGCGCATCCATGGCGGCCGCTGGCAGGATTACCACCCCATCCACGCCTGGTTCGACGCCACGAAAGCCGCACATTGTCACTTCACCCACCGCTCACTGCGTCACCATCATGAAGGGATCGCCGAGGCCATCGTCGTCTTCGGCGATACAATCACCAACGCTGATGGCGCCGCGGTTGCGGTCCGCGCGATCGGCATCCAGCATATCGAGGAAGACTGCCGCTATCTTCCCTCCGCTGCGGATTGGCTCGACGATTTCGACGCGCCAGACTGGCTTCACGTCCCGATGCCCGACGCAGAACACCTCTCCCGAACCAGCGCGCGGCGCTTCGGCGGCGAAGAAGCCGACTATCTTCCGCTCCATCGCTGGTTTCTCGAAACAGCATCATGGGTGAACACGCCCGCCCACCTCATATTTCGTCACCATGCCTTCGGAATATACGAGGCCGAACACCGCTTCGGGCCGGCGATCGACAATGGTGCATCTGGAATCCCAACGCGTGTGGTTGCCGAGCAGCATGTCCGGACAATGCTGGGCCGTATGCCCGCGGCACCCGATTTCCTGCGACGGCTGAAGGGCCAGCGTTGGATGCTTCAGGCGACCTCACCGGCATTGGTCGGCTTGACCTGATACTCCGCTGCACAAGCAACCGCGGGAGAGAGGGAAGGGGGCGAGGAATGGGAGCCGGGACCGGAATGCCGGTCATTCCACCGGATTTTCCCATTTTCCCTGGAGGGCTGCACTATGGCCAACAACTATCTCAAACTCTCCTTCGTCCTGACGCCGACGAGTGAGGAAGAAGCATTGCTCGACGAATGTCACGCGCTGTCGCAAGAACTTGCCGATCTCGATGAAGACGACTTGGCAGCAAGCTACGATGCGATGTCGGACGCCTTCAAGGTAGCCTTCCCGCCACAGCCGGATCGATCGGACAAGCCGGATCAGCCCGCGCCTAAACCGTTCGCATCCTTTCTCGACCTGTTCAGCGATCACGATTTTCCAACCTTCGACTGCGAGTATTTCGGCAGTACGGAGGTTGACGGCTATCTGATCGCCGGAACTCAGGCAGATCCCCATGCGATCGCCAGCCTGATCCAGAAATGCGCGCCCAGCGTTCTGCCCTTCGGTTTCGAGTGGTCACAGGACTGCGATCGCCTGCGGCCCAGCGAATTCGGGGGCGGATACTACATCATCACCGACGACGATATCATCGGCGGCAGCACAAGCTGGCTTATGCGCCGGCAGATCGACGCGCTGAAAGAGCCCCCAATCACTCACACAACCAGAGTGACGCTCAAAACAGTCGTCAATGACCCCCAGGCCCTCTGGGATCACACGTTCAAGCTCTTCATCAGCGACCATCTACCTTACAAGGTGTTCGACCCGTCAGAGCCCACCCGGCTCGCCGATGAATTGCTCGACAAGTTCACCGCGCTATGTGGACCACGCGACCATGCCGATCCTGCTGCTTGTCTGCGCATTGGCTTCGATCCACGCAACGATATCCCCGGCGTCGAACTGGTAAGGATCACCGCCGCTGCCCAGAATGATCCCCAATCCCTCGATATCGAGACCTGTCTCGTCCTCACGACCGGACATATCACCCAGGAAACCGCGCAAAAGCTTGACGACTGGGGTTCGCGCGGAAGGTTCGACGTCCCCCTGACCATCGGCAAGACACCCTACGGCTGGTTCATCCCAGTTTCCTGCGCCGACCCCGATACACTTGGAGGCCTGCCGGCCGATCTCCTGGCGGTCATGCGTTTCACCCGGACTCGCGGTTGCCACCATCTCCTGCTCGACTGCGACGGACCGGCCGTCGATGGGCTCGACTTCTATGAGTGGTGAACGGCTGGCCCGCGCCATGCAGCGAACAGTCCGCTTGCCCCTCAGAGACGCCTATGAACACTCACCAATGCGGCACAAACCGCTGCACATCACGCGGCACATGCCGCGATCATGACGATTGGAGGCAGAGGAAAGGGGGAAGGGGGGAGGGACCCGTGCCCTAAGCCAGGAGTTCCCCCTCATGCCAATCTCCGACAGCGGTCCGCCACACCATACTGATGGGCGGATAGACCGCCGCTACTGCATCCGGCTTGAATTCTGCGGATATGCCCAACGCCGCTTCGTCGTCCGTTTCTGCGATACCTATGTTGGCAATGCTCCGATGCGCGCCGACGCAAACGCCCTGGCATGGGCCCATTCGAGCGAGCGGCGCCGGATCATGCTCGAATGAACGCCACCTATTCCGTTTCATCAACAAAAACGGCCAAGCGTATGACGGCCTCCCGGCCGACAACAAGGGGAGGGGGAGGAGCAGGTGTGTTCCCATTCATAGGAGACACCCGATGTTCGACCCCGCCGCCCGTCACCATAAGGCTCTGGCCGCTCGCTCTATTGCCACGATCGCGGAAGCGCTCACCACGCTCAACGCCGCAGTCGCGGATTGCGAAAAGTCCCGGCACCAGATCGATCAAGATCCCGCCGTGCTTCTGCTCGCCCGCCACATCGGTTGCCTTGCCCTTGAAGACAGGCCCGAACAAGCCGTGCTGCGAACGGCCTGTATGGAAGCCATCTCCGCCCTCGGGAAAACCCCGATGCTGATTGCACTGGCCAATCGCGGCGTCTCCTACGACGCTGATGCCAAAGCCACCTTCCACGCCGAGGGACGCAAGGCCATCAAACGCCTCGCTGCTGCCCTCGGCCTTGCCCGTGGAAGCCACCAAGTGCGTTCCTGCCAGGGCGGCATCGCTGTCGCCGGTGAAATTATCCTTCACTCCGAACACATCTATGTCCAGCTCTCCATCGGACTGATGGGTCGTGGCCATGATGTGATGTTCCGGCGCGTGGAGGGCCGCACGGACTATACCGGCGGCCCCAATCACTGGGCTTCGATCAACGAACTCCTCGATCCTGACACCCTGGCAACCCGCATACGGCATGAATTGCGCCTCGATGGCGCCGCCGATCTCGCCGCCTGACGCGGCACGTTCCCCAACATTACGATCATATCCGGAGACGCAACATGCGTATCAGCCATCTCCAGGCGCTCGCCGATATCGTCCTCGGAGATCCCGAAGCGCTTGCGCTCGCCTATCATGAGACCATCACCGGCGCCGAGCCAGTCTTCGAAAGCAATGCGGCGCGCGGCCGCTTTGCGGTCGCGCTCAAAGCGGTTGGCATGGCGACCGACGCTGCGCGTTTTCAAGCCGCCTTTACGAAGCTGCAACAGGCCGCCGGCCGAAAAGATAAGCCGGTTGAGCCGGCCTGCCGCGATTGCGGGAGCACCAACCTGACACGCGACGCCTTTGCGGGTTGGGATAGCGATACCCAACAATGGGTGCTGAGCGCGATCTACCAGTCCACCACCTGCCATGCGTGTGACGCCGAAAGCGACGATCTTTGCCGCTGGAAGCCGATCAAGAATCCCCCAGACGAACTATTATCGCAGGCATCGCAATGACGGCCACCGCCGGTCCGCCGGTCATCGTCGCCTGGGGCGCCGGCGTCGACTCCACTGCCATGATCCTCGAAATGGCAACACGACGTCAACGCATCGACATGGTGCTGATCGCCCAAATGCCCGAAAAACCCGAGACCCAAGCCTTCATTCCGGCCTTTCGTCGCTGGATGGACGATCGCGACATCCCAAATGAGATCGTCGCCAACAGGCCGCGGCGCTTCGGCACCTCCCCGGCCTATTTTGACCTTCTCGAAGCCTGTCTGATCAACGGTGCACTCCCATCGATCGCTTTCGGCCGGGGAACCTGTTCCCTCCGCTGGAAGGTCAGCCCACAAGATGCCTGGACCAAAACCTGGCCCCCGGCACAGCAGGCTTGGGCCACCAGTCAGAAAGTGATCCGGCTCATCGGTTTCGACAGCAGCCTGCGTGACAGCCGCCGCTATGCCCACGCCGAAGGATATTCCAGCAGCCTCTACACCTATCGCTACCCACTGCGTGAATGGGGCTGGGGCCGCGACGCCTGCAACGAACGTATCCGACAAGCCGGGTTCGAGGTGCCGGCAAGCTCGTGCTTCTTTTGCACGGGCATGCAGTGCGACGAGGTTCGCGCTCTGCCCGCATGGTGCCTGAGGCTCATCATCCTCATGGAAGCCCGCGCGAAGCCGCGGCTGAAATCCTGCGAAGGACTATGGCGCTCGACCACCAAGGGCTTGCGCGGTCGTGAGGCGCGGCCTGGATCAATGACCCGGTTCATTCGCGACGAAGGGCTGCTCCCCGCTCATGAAATCGACTGGATCGCCGGCGAGGCGAACGCAGACCTCACCGCGTTTCTCAGCCGTGCCGCCGCACTTCCATTCGAAAGGCGCCAGACCATGCACAGCTGGATCAACGGGTTCATCGCCCATGAGGTTCGCGCACCCGACAGCCATCCCGAAAAACAGGAGGATCGAAGGCAATATGATGCTGAGCCGCGCCAGCCATTCCCGATCCCACCACCCTCACAAGCGCGGCGCGCAAGACAAGTCCCGATTTCTCCGCCCGCCGATCCGGCGAGGAGCGGAGGGGGAGGGGAGTGTCGGGCTGCGAAGAAGCGACCCCGACACATGGAGACTGACTAATGGCCACACAGAAGATGAACATCGGCCCCGTGCCCTACGACGAAGCCTGCGCCCAGCTCGGCTCGACCCCCGACTTCGCCGAAGTTGCCCGCGCCGAGTGCCATGCCTATCGCGCCGCGCTTATCGCCCACTACGGCTGCCCACCCGAAGGGGCTGAACTGCGCATCATCGGTTCACCTCATGACTTCGGGACATACTACGAAATCTACGTCGTCTACGACGCCGAGATCGGCACCGCACTCGATTATGCCCTGATCGTTGAACAGGGCCTCGCCCGCTGGGAGGACGCCGGTTTTCCCGCCCCATTCACTTATGGCGCCCGCGCCAGCACCGTCGAACGCCACTTCGAGAGCCTCACGCAGCTTGTTGCCGCCGTCATTGCCAGCCTCGATGCCGCTGGTGCCGAAAAAGCCGAAGCGCGCGAACGCCTCGCCCAAACATGGCCTGATGCAGCGGCCATCGCCGCATCGCCCGCCAACACCACTCACTGAAGTTTGAACGACGACCGGGGCCGCTTCTCAATTGTCGCGTCGTGGCCTCGGCTCGCTGTCGTTCCTCCGGTCCCGAATAATTGCCGCCCAGCGGTCGAGCAGCAGCGCCGCTCCCATGTCATGCTGCGCAATATCCAGGCTGCGAACTTCCATCGCCCGCGCAATCGCTATGACGCAGTTCGTGCTTTCCTCGCGAACCGCACGTTCGCTGACCGCCGCCATCACCCCAATCGCATGAGCAAAAGCGTCGCCCGGCAGCGCATTACCGCCCCTGTGGTCGCCCTTGCACGGTTCCGTATCCAGTAGCGCCAGCGCCGATCTCAAATGATAGATCGCAACAGCATCGCTCGCGATGTCAGGCATCGCGAGCACCTCACGAACCAACTCCCGCGCAGCCTCGCGATCCTTCCCCATGCTCACCACCGGACCCTTTGGGATACCCAAACACGCACAGCGTCCTACTTCCTCTACCACGGCGTCATCTCGAAACAGCCGGTAGCGACCGCCCAACTATGGACGTCGCCAGCCCGAAACCGGACATTGGAAACCTGAAAAGAAGCAATCAGGCGCGAACACCTTTGGGCCTGGGCCTTGGACATACGTGTCCGCTGCCCGGTAACCGAAGCTGCCGGCTTGCTTCTTTCAGAAGGTTTCCACGCCTTCGCCCACGTCTCCGCGAGCGGTTCCAAACTATGGCAAAGTCGCCCGGAATACAATCGCACATTGTACCCACCGATCGCCTGCGGCGGCGAGACGGGGAAAGAGCTAAGGGGGAGGTGCATCGTTGAGAGCGCATGTCCGGCTCTTTGCGGCAATAGCGATGTCGCCCCGCATGACAGGCTACCGGCGCCCCGAACCTCTTCCCGAACATTGGTGCAGGAGATACCACCATGGTGATTAGCTTTCACTTCGGCGCAGCCGGCCACCCCGTCAGCTGGATTCTCTACGGGGTCTATGGGACTGCCTACGGTGTGGCGCTTGCCGCTGCGCGTACCTGGCACGCTCGCATGCTCGAAGAACGACAAACCAAAACGCCGCCGGGCGGACAGTTCGCTATTGCTGTCAATGGGGACTCAGTCGTCCGATCTGACTTGTTGTTCGACGCCGATTATTTTCGCCATCATCAGGAGCCCGACGACTGCTCGTGGCTGTGCCAGTTCCAGGGATATCCTCTCGCAATCCCCGAACAGGCCAAACAGGTCGTAACCGAGGAACTGCGGCGACGCCTCATCGACGTCGGATTCCTGATCCCTCGGGCCGAATGGGAAACCCGATACCCGGAGCAAGCCGACCTCTCGCGCCAGTTTCGCGCGCTCATGCAGCGCGATCGCTCCTCATCTTCCAACGATAGGGATAACCTGACATGAGCCGATATGAACCCCAAGCGCGTGCTGAAGTCGTTCGCGCACATGGGCCCCTGACCATTGCCGTTGGCTGGGACGCCCCCCTCAACACCTATTTCGCTGCGGTCCACCGAAACGACGATGATGTCGACGACGAACATCGCGAAATTCTCTGGATCGGGACCACCTACGGCGAGATCGCAGAGCCGGAGACTGTCATCGATGCGATCACTCGCTTTGCGGATGTTGACGGCGACCTGGCCGCAACCCTTCGCGCCGACCGGCTTCGGGAAGGCCACCGTCCGCGCTCGCCATGGATTCGCTAAGACCCCCTGATCACAGGGCGCGTTCGCGCCCGCTGACAGGTGAGGGCGAGACGGGGCTGCGAGCTGCGATCATGCGGCTTCAAAGGAAACCGCGATGACCCCCACCGCTCCGAGCGAGACTGCCTCGAAAGTCGCCCTGGGCCCGGAACGTCCGCGCCCGCTGACGCATGCCGAGCGCGCCAACCCCATCCTTCAGCTCCCCGCGATGCACCGGCTCCGGACTCTCGATCCTGACGTGCAAGCGTGCTTGCGCGACCTGTCGCTCGATCTTCAGTGCGACGCCCGCGTGCGGGCAAAGGCCAGCTGGGATGCACACAAACCGCCTATGGCCGCCTACTGGGCCGCGGTGGGCGTCTATTCCGGTCATATCGCCCGCCTGCTCCGTCGAAACACGCAATCCGACCGACAGCGCCAGCCGGACCTGTTCGGGAAGGCGGCATAACATGTCCTGCACTCGACGAGGCGCTCGCGCGACAGCGGCCCCGCGTCCATCGGAATGGGATGATCCACCCGGTTACGACCGCAGACTTGGCCGCGTGCGCACGCCGAGCGACGACTTCTACGACCACCGCATGCTTGTCCTCCACCGCATCCGCCGATTCTTCTCCACATCGAGGAAATGATCGCCTGCGTACACCGGCCTCACTGGTCGGCCCCGGCGATCACATCATCACCGCCAGCTCGAAAGGAATACCATGGCCGAACCCGTCGCCGCCCAGAACGCCATCAGATCGGCACCCACAATCGTCCGCATCCCGCATATTTTCCTCGATTGCGACGGCGTCCTCGCTGATTTCGACACTTACGCGCGCTCCTATTTCGGTCAGCATCCGCGCGATGCGGAGGCCGAACTAGGCTCCAAACGCTTCTGGAAGATGCTCGAAACCAAGGGCAACTTCTATCGGGATCTTCCACTGATGCACGATGCGCGAACCCTGTTCGACGCTGTTTCACATCTCAATCCGACCATCCTGACGGGCTGCCCCCGCGGCAACTGGGCCGAAGCGCAGAAGATCGCATGGGCGCAGGCCTATTTCCCAGACGTTCCCATCATCACCTGCCGCAGTGCGGACAAGCGGGACCACGCCAGGCCCGGCGATGTGTTGATCGACGACTGGCCACAATATCGTCACCGCTGGATCGAGATGGGCGGCGTGTTCATCAGCCATTATGACGCGGAGTCCTCGCTGGCGGCATTGTGGGCACACTATCCCGAGCTACAGCCATGACCTTCGAAAGCATGAGCCTCGATGAGCTGTTGCTCTGCATGTCGGCCAAAGCGACCCAGTTTGAAAAACTGGCGGCCGCTACCAGCCATACCTCGAATCTGCTCCGACGCGCGGCGGCTCTTCTGAGCACGCTCGAAAGTGAACGCGGCGCGCTCGCGGCAATACTGGATGCCGCATGCCTCGCGCGCGACACGGTTGGAATTCTCGGGACCCCGGTCGACGCGATCACCATGCTGGGCGAGGAGAACGCCGGGCTCCGAGCCGAACTCGACGCCCTTCGGGCTACGCCATCCAGGTCCACGTCATGAACCATCAGCACCAGTTGACGCAGGAACAGCGCGAATGGCTGACGTCGCGCATCCAGCAACTTCGTTCCCGAATGCGAACAGCCGGTTCGTTCCGTCAGGCGGGCATCCATCGAACCATAGAAGGCATGAAGCAGCAGCTGCGCTCAGGGATCTGGAAGCCCCACGACCTCACCGGCGAAGCCGGCGTGGGCATCACGCCCCCGTCTTTCGTGCCCATCTCGAATGTACCACGGCCCGCTCAGACGCCGTTGCCGTTCTGCAGTCCTGCATCGAGGATCACACCCTCGGTTGACTCGCCCGGCGACATCGCTGACCATCCCGCTCCATGAACGTCGCCCCCATGATCCATCCCGAAGTCCGACAGGCGGTGGCGCGATTGTTCGACCTTGCACAAAGCGACACCGGCCAGGCACGCCGAGTCGCGGATTTTCTCATGGCGTGGTGGAATGCGACGGATCTCGGTGGCTTCGACATCGCCGATCTCTTCTCTCTCGACCGTGCCGTTGCTACCGACATGGCCACCGTCTTTGCCTTCCTCGGTAGCCACCCCGGCGCGATCTACGCTGACGCTTTCGAACTCGAAGACGCGATGAAAGCCCTCATCGCCCTCTGGCGACCCAAGATGATCACACAAGAGGGTGCTGATAGTGCCTGACCGCGGCGCAGTTGCAAACATGGCACTGAACGTACCGATGCTCCGCTTGGCATACTGAATTACTTTCGACCCATCGCGTCATTTCCGTAACCGATAGACCCCGGATCGGCGTGACGGTCGTGTGACGATCGAGCGCGCAACCAGGCGCTGATTCCGCGCGCCATTCCGTAATCTCACCTGCGATCGCCCCAGCCGGGCGGTTCGATGCCATCCCGCCGGTCCCGCAGGGACCGGCGGCCGCAAAATTGCGGCCCGGCGCACACGAAACCACGCACGCGAAATCCGGCTTCCTCGCCTCTCATCTTACCGGAAATCGCGCCCCATCCTGGAGATCCATTCATGGCCCTTCGCAAAGCCGCGCGCTGGTCAGCGCGCGAACTCGCCCTGTTGCGCGCTCACTATCCGACCGACGGGAGCGGTGTCGCCACCCGGCTGCCTGGGCGCAGTTGCCACGCGATCCAGGTCAAGGCGCACAAGTTGGGGCTGGCGACCACCCACCGCAGTCCTGCGCCGGCCGCCCGGCTACAGGGTGCAGCGCTCGAAGACGCGATCCGGCTACGCGAAGTCGATAAGCTTTCGTTCGCCGTCATTGGGAAACACTTCGGGATATGCGAAGCGAGCGCCTGCAACGCCGTAACGATCGCCCTTTGCGTGCGGCGCGGCTATCGTCCCGCCGAGCGAGACGCGCGTGGTCGCCTTACGCCCGCCGGCATCGAACGCTTGCGCTACGCGCTCAAGAAAGGCCTGAAAGGCATCGATATCCAACTGCGCCTTGGCGTTTCGGCCGCATGCGTCTCCGAGCAGCGGCGACGCTACAACCGCGAGCTACTGGCGCGCGGTAAAGCGCCACTCCCGCCGCCCGGCGGCGGTGACGCCTATTCGGGCGTCAAATTGACCTTAGCGCAGCGCAAGGCGGTCGAAGCGCTGTTCATGGAGGGGTTCGGGACCACCAAAGTCTCCCAGCGGAGCGCCGTTTCCAAAACCAGTTGTATCCGGATCCGTGAGCGCCTCGTGCGACGCCTGCGCCGCAAGGGCCAGTCCCTGCCCGGATGTGACGCGGCCGGCGTTCGGCATATTCACGCTGAAAGCGCACGGTTCGTCACTGACGAACAGCGGCAATTGCTGCGCGCAATGTTGCTCGACAGCATACCCGTCCGGCGAGCCGCCCATGATCTCGCGATCGGAGGCTCCACTGCCTATCGCATCCGTGACGAACTCGCCGCTGAAGTCTCCCACGCAGGGCAGGCGCTTCCCAAGCCCAATCTTCCCGGTCTGGTCCGGTCACACGCCACCCCCGACCCCTTCTGGCCCCCGGCAAACCCCAAAGAGATGTTCGCATTCCGCCGTCTACTCCAGACAATGGGCTTTACAGAGGCCAAGGACCATTGGCGGGAGACCCGGCGCGAGGCCCGAAGGGCCGAGCGTGCCGAAAATGCCCATAGGTCGTTCAGCTTCGACGAGCAGCTTGCCCACGTCGCCGCCGGCGATGTCGGGATTACCAGCGCCTTCGTGCGCCACCATCTCCAACCGTTGATCACCCCCTAAAATCATTCGCGCCTGATGCCGGGCAGCGTCCGGCCACCGCCCGGCCACCGCCCATAGCTTTGAATCCTATGCCGAGCAGATCGCCGTAATCGACGCCATTCCCTCTCATCGTCGGACCGGCTCCCACCGACCACGGCCTCGCTGATCGCGAACTGGAGGTTGATGTGGGCGGAGGTGCGGAATCGTCCGGGGCAGCTTCTGGGTCGGACGGAGATGGAAGAGAAAGAGAAGGAGGGGAGGGGGGCGTCACCCGATCTGCGATCGGGCCGGGCTCTATTGCGCTAGGCTCCCACGGCCGCTGCGCGGCCGCGCTCGACAAGCTCCACGGAACCTCGTCCTTCGGCCGAGTTTCCGCCCCTTGCGGGGTCACGATCCCTGACGTGGCCGGCTTCGCCGCCTGACAAGACGACCCTGACGGGTCAGCGTCATTTGCCAGACCGGACGGTTCGAGGACGAACCGCCCGGTATCTGCCTCGCACCAGGTCGTTCATTGCACCCTGCGCCACCCCCACCAGTGTCCCGGCGTTGCAGACCCCCCCACCGGGGTCGGCGGCAAAGGGGAATCGGCCGCAAGCGGCCGATATTTTTGTTTGTCTGGAAGCCGCCTCAACAGAAATACCGGGCCGCAAGCGGCCCTACGGTTTCCACCGCTGCGCGGCGGAGCCTCCGTCATTTCTGTTGCCCCCGCTGGCGGTGCCTGCGCCTTGGGCCACAGGCGAAGGTGGCTCCGGGTGCGATGAACGACGAAGCCCCCGCTTGTGCTCGCCAGATCAGGATGGAGTTGCCCTGACGGGCAACAGTTTTTTCGTGGGCCGCTGCGCGGCCGTTGCAGGCTCAGGTTCACCAGGCACGATGAAATCTGTCAAGAAAACAATGTGTTATGCGTGGGGTTAGGGCTTTGATATAAGGGGGTCACCGGACGGGGACGGTCCCCGGAAGGCTCAACCACCCGGCGCGGGAACGCCGGTCCAAATGGAGTAAAGACTATGAACCTCGGTAATCTCAAGCTGAACGCCAACGGCTTTTTCGTCGGCAAGATCGCCACCGTCTCGGTCGCCATGACCATCTGTCTGCGCCCTTGGGAAGCGCGCAAGGAGAACAGCCCCCGCTTTGAAATCCTCGGCCTCACGCCCGCCCGCACTTGGGTTCGCGTCGGGTTCCTGTTCGAGCAGTCCATGAAGGACACCGGCGAGGCTTTCTTGCAGGGTTCGATTGACGACCCGTCGATGAGCAAGCCGCTCTATATCGCTTGCTTCCGCGAGGATGACGGTAGCTACAACGTTGCATGGAGCCGCCCGCGCCGCGCGCGCAACGATCTGGCCCCGATCGGTGATGCAACCGATGGCCCCGCCGATGAAGGCGATGGCCTTGGCGAAAGCACCGCCCCGGCTGGCGACCTTGGCTTGCCCCCGGTTGAGCCGTCGAGCCGTCGCGGACGCCGCGCCGAACAGGCGCAGGAACAGCAGCAGGAGGAAGCCGCCAGCGCATAAGACAAGGTTGGGCCGGGGCGCGGGAACGCTCCGGCCCGATCCGCGCACGCCATCCCAAATGGAGTTTGAAACATGGCCCACACGAACAAGGGGCGGGTTAGCAGGTTCGCAGACTTTGCGGAAGCCTATGCCGCCATGACCAGCGCGGGGGACTTTCCCGCCAGCTTCACCGAAACCATTGCCGAATCCCGGCTTTCGATCATCGACGACCCCACCCGCGACCCGATGCCCGACCCCGAACTTGCGCGCGGTTGCGTCGAGGATTTGACCGCGCAAATCTTCCGCCTGTTAGCGGGAACCCGCATGGAATCTTTCGGCCAGCCGATTGCATGGGGTATCGTCAACAGCCTCTATTATGTCGCCAAGCGCAGCAAGCGGCAGGAAGACGATGCCGCCGCCGAACTTGGCGAAATGGTCCGCGTGTTCGACCCGTCCGAAGTCTATCAATCCCGCATGGAAGAACTGCAACAGCGTTGCCAGTCGCTTGCGGAAGCCCGCGCGGCTTTGGAAACAATGTGCAACCATGCCGCCAACGTCTATTTCGTCGAAACCGGCAAGCCGTTCAATACCATCAAGGGCAGTCGCACCGGAACCGGCCTTACCGCCTCGCAGATTGAAGGTTTCGACTATCTCAAAGCCCGCGAAGCCGAGCACAACGCGAAACACTATCCTGCGCGTCCTGCCGTTCTCGTTTCCGGCGGCGGCGACTGGGAAGATGCAGACATGATCTTTCGTCGGCTGGACATGGTGCGCGCGCGCATCCCGCACATGATCTTGTTCACCGGCAAACGCTTCAAGGGCGCCGAGCAGATCAGCACATGCTGGGCGCATGAACGGGGCGTTCCGATAGTCGGCTTTTCCCTCAACAAGCGCGGGAGCAACGACTACCGCGCAGCCTATCGCCGCAATGAGGTATGGAACCGGCTGGACGAAATCGTCGAAGCCATGATTTTCCAGCAATCCAAAGTGCAGGAAGATCTTGCCCGCCTGTTGCGCGCCAGAGACGTTCCGCTCCACATTTTCCGCCTTGCCGAACAGAACAACGGCACCGGCCCGAGCGACCTTGCCGCGCTGCGCGCAGAGGAACAGCGCCGCAAGCTGGCATGACCCGGAAAGCCCGCGCGCACGAGCGCCGGGCCTTCCCCCCATCACTCACATGAAGCGCGCCGCCGACCAGCGCCATGCGCCGCCGCGCGCGCCGCGAAGGAACCCGAACCATGTATGAACTCACTCCCGAAAGCGCCGAAACCCTCAAGGAACTTCTAGGCGACGAATGCCCGCTACTGATCGAGCAACGCGCGGGCGAAGGCTGGACCGATAGCGTTTGGCTCGCCCTCTATCGCGATCAGGGTTTTGACCTCTGACCTACAGGCGCGCGCCGCCGCGCGCGCCCGTTCCCCCCAAGGAGCCGCCACCATGATCGACTTCAAACGCCTTGCCGAACAGACCCCCGAAGATCGTGCCGCGCGTGACGCGAAGCGCGAGCGGGACGAGAAAGACGCCGACGCCAAGCGCCGCGCCGAATGGTCGAAAACGACCATCGACGCGCGGCTATCCGAAGACGTCGAAATGCGCTCGACACCGAGCGGCGACACCATTGCGAGCTTGCGTTGCATCGCAGACAATGGCGACACGTTCACCGCGATCTATTGGCTTCCACCGCACCGGCCCGACGCCGCCGAACGCATTGCCGCCACGCTTCGCGCGGGGCTTGGCGTCTGCCTTGCCGGTTACTGGAAACGCCGCCAATGGACCGACCGCGACGGCAACCCCCGGCAGGTCCGCGAGTTTCAGGCGCAATATGTCGCGCCCGTCCGCGATCCTGTAGATTGAGCGGCCAGCAGCGCCGCCCAGGGGCGGCGCTGGATTGTCGCGACACGCCGGAAATGTCGCGCCCAGGTGCAGGGGTTGCGGACAATTTTGCGGCCCGCTTTGCGGGCCGCGTTGGCGCGCGCGGGGGTGTCGCTTTGCTGTTCCCGCGTTGTTGAAACGCAGGGGATCGCACCCCCCATAAGTGATAGCGCACAGGATAAGGGGCGCATGGCGTAGCCGCCATGCGCCCCTATTTTCATGCAGCAGACCGCCGATCAGGCAAGCCGCTTCATGGTTTCCGCAATGCCGAGCGTTGCGACTCTTTGCGCCAGCTTCGCAAACTCCGCCTTGCTCAGATCGGCCAGACCCGACGACACCAGCGCACCGCCGAACTCGCTTGCAATGCGCGTCACCATCTCCTTTTCACGCACTTCCAGCGCCGCCCTTTCGTCAGCCAGCGCGCGCAGTTGTTCCGAAGGCTTGAGGCTCTTTCTCGCCATGTCGCATGTCTCCATAGTGCAAAATGGCGTTTGCTGATTTCCCCTATAGCCGACTTCGACCAAGACCGGAACCGTCACCGGACGGCTACCCCGTCAGAAGCCCGACGCGGGCGCAGGAGCGCCGCGCTTTCCGGCTGGGGCATCAATGGCCTGACGGCCCGGAATGGCCCACCTCGAAAGCCGGAGACGCTCCAGCGGATAGATCAAGCCCACACCCCCGACGACGCGAGCGACAACATGGAGCAATCAAGCACACCGAACGCACCTGAAGGTGCATAGGGATCAAGTAATATCATAGTCTTAGCTGACTGGACTCCCGTATCCCATTGCACTGCAAATGCACGACAATGGGATGTAGCCCAAGAATGGCGCGGATTTCTGCGATTTTGAAGTAACGTCGATGTAATGCAACGCACTGCGTCCACCGGGATGCAAAACCATTGCTCCGGGCCGAAATGTCGCATAATATGCGGCACTTTCTCAGCCCCGACCGGCCTCTGCGCGAAGAGGCTGGCATGAACAACAACGACCCCCAGATAACCCTGCGGCTCGATCATAGCTTGTGTGATCGGATCGACCGCCTGGCTGCCCGCAGCGGGCTGACGCGCTCCGCCATGATCCGACATGCGCTGCGCTTGTTCGCAACCGAAGCGGAGTCCGCCGGTGCCAGCCAAAGGCGCGTGGCGCGCACCATCGAATATGCTCAGCTGGCACTCGACGTCATCATCCGCGACCAATATCCCGATGTGCGCGAAAAGCTCCTGGCCGAAACCGACAAGCGCGTGGAGCAGTATCATGCGGCGCGCTGATATTCGCTTCAGCGGCAAGCCCGTTCACCTGCGCCATCATTCCGCGCGCGGAACCGTCCAGCGCAACAGCGGCAACTTCACGCGCGGTAGCCAGCTCCTCACACACGAGGTGTTGATGTGGACATCGGGCGCGAAAATCCCGTTCATCGTCTGGCTGTTCTGCTTTGCCGCCGCATATTCCTTCATCCTCGTTGTCACCCTGCGCGAACACGAGATCGAGCTCATCGGCATGAAGCTCTATTCGCTATTCTGGGACTTCATGGAATTCGATCCGATGAAGCGGGTCAACGTCACTTTGCCCGACGGTTCGATCCGCGCGATCGTGATGGCGCAGGTCGCCGATGTCCCGGCCGTCATCGCCGCCTGGGCGAAGGCCATGCGCGGGCTGGTGGGCGCGATCCTCCTATCGCTTCTCGCCACTATTCCGCTTGCGCTATGGTTCGTCGACATCTCGCGCAAGCGCGGCAAGTCGATCCTACAGGAACGTCATGAGCGCGGCGCAATGCTGGTCGAGCGCGAGGTTCTGCATGCCGAGGTGGTTGCCCACAATCTGCGCGAGTTTGAAGCGGAATCCGCCTCGCTATTGCCAAGATCGACCCCCGCCCAGGTGCGCGCAATGCCGTTTGTCGAACGTAAGCGGGCGGGCATTCATCACCCCTATGTCCTCGCCGGCATTCCCTATCCGCACCGCCTTGAGCAGTCGCATACGATGCTTATCGGCACCACCGGCGCGGGCAAGACGACTGAACTCCGGAGCCTGGTCGCACAGATGCGCGCACGCCGGGATAGTGCTGTTATCTTCGATCTCACCGGCACCTATGTCGAGAATTTCTATAACCCTGAAACCGACATCATCCTCAACCCGATGGACCAGCGTTGCCCGGCCTGGTCGATCTTCAATGACTGCTCGACCCACTCGGAATTCACAGCCGCGGCCGCCGCGTTGATCCCTTCGGATGGGGGATCAACCGAACCCTTCTGGGCGATGGCGGCGCGCACGCTGTTCATCGAAATGTGTATCAAACTCCAGGGGCGCGGGCAGACGACCAACGCGGATCTCGCCGACAATCTGATGACCGCGGACCTGAAGCGCGTGCACCGTTTTTTGGCGAACACGATCGCCGATCCGCTTACCGCGCCCGAGGCAGCGCGCATGGCGGAATCGATCCGCGCCGTGTTCAACACCAACGCGCAGGCGCTGCGTTTCCTGCCCGACGAGGGCGAGCAATTCTCCATCCGTGAGTGGATCTGCCGGCCTGAGAAGCCCGGTTCGATCCTGTTCGTGACTTCGCACTATGTCGACCTTGCGATGAACCGTGCGTTGCTCACATTGTGGATGGATATCGCCATTACCCGCATCATGACGCTGCCGCGGACGCGGGGGCTGAGAACCTGGTTCATGTTCGATGAGCTGGGAGCCTTGCACCGGTTACCGGCGATCGAAAACGGCTTGCAGACGGCGCGCGCTTTCGGCGGCGCGATGGTCCTTGGACTGCACAGTTTCGAGAAGCTGATCGATGTCTACGGCGAGCAGGGCGCCAAGAATCTCGCTTCGCTCGCGCGCACCAAGCTCATTCTGGCGACTGCTGATCTCGACACGGCTGAGCAATGCGCGCGCTACATCGGCAACCGCGAAGTGCGCCAGATGGATGAGGCGTACAGCTATGGATACAACCAGACGCGTGATGCTTCCACGCTGACTCCGCGCAAGCAGGTCGAGCCGCTGGTGATCGCCGACGACATCACGAACCTTCCGTCCATGCATGGCTTCATCAAATTTCCGGACGGCTTCCCGGCGGCACGGATCAAGCTTGAATGGAGGGATTACCCAACAGTCGCTCCGGGCTTTCTCATCCGCGAGAACATTGCCCCGACGCGCCGACGGCGGGGGGGTGAACTGGTCGAGGAAGAAGGTGGGGAAGGGGGCGGCCGAGATGGCGCCGCCCAGGTCATAGAAGAGGTCGATCGGCCCAATGTCGCACGTGACCTCGCCGCAGCAATCCTGTCCGTTCCCCCAGAGGAGATGGGACGGGACGATGGGCGCGAACGAGGCGATCCGGACCTCGATCGCGCGCGGCCGGGAGGGCGGGGCGCTGCCGGGCCGAACGGTACGCGCGGGCGAGGGCAGGTGCCTGGAGAGCCGGAGGGGCGCGAGGAAAATGACCAGCGGTCGCGCGATCGCGCCGAGCCGGGCAGGACGCGGGGACCGGAGATCGAGGACCAGACGCTGCGCGAATTGCGTGAGGATTATGGTCCAGACAGATCCGCCGATCGCGACGATGTGGACATGGGGATCTAGGCGATGCTGTCGATCGCGGCGGTGCGCTCGGCTGGCGGCGCCGCCGGCTATTTCGCCAAGGACAACTACTACACGCTGGAGGAATCCTCCGAGGCGAGCAGCTGGGCGGGCGAGGGCAGTGCCGACCTTGGTCTTGCCGGCGACGTCGGCAAGGAGGGCTTTGAAAAGATCCTCAACGGAGAGCTGCCAGATGGTGAGAAGGTCGGCCAGGTCGAGAACCGCAGGCCGGGTCTCGACATGACCTTTTCGATGCCGAAATCCGCGTCAGTGATGGCCTATATTGCCGGCGACAAGCGTATCCTTGCGGCCCATATGGAGGCGGTCAAGGCGACGATGAGCTGGGTCGAAAAGAACCTCGCCGAGGGCCGCAAAGATATCGACGGGCGCAAGGTGCCGATCCGCACCGGCAATCTCGTCTATGCTCTATTCCAGCACGACACGAGCCGCGCGCTCGACCCGCAGGGCCATATCCATGCCGTGATCGCGAACCTGACGAAGATGCCCGATGGCAAATGGCAGGCGCTCCACAACAGCGCGCTCTGGAAGAACAACAGCGTGATCGGTTCGATCTACCACGCCTTCTTTCGCGATCGGATTGAGAAGCTGGGTTATGAAGTCACTTCGACCGGAAAGCATGGCACCTTCGAGATTGCCGGCGTCGCCAAGGAGGTGCTCGAGCTGTTCAGCCAGCGCCGCGCGGTCATTCTCGGCAAGGCGCTCGAGCTCGGCATCAGGACCGCCGAGGGTCTGCGAGAAATCACCAAGAACACGCGCGATCCCAAGCTCAGCGTGGGCGATCGCGAAGCGCTCGGCCGGGAGTGGATCGACAAGGCCGCGACAGTCGGATTCGACGGCAAGGACCTGATGGCGGCGGCGGTCGAGCGCATAACCCGCAATCCGGACCGTGGCATCATGGCGCGGGGCTATGAAGCGGTCAGCGAGGCCATCCGTTCCGCGCGCGGGATGGTGGCCGACTTCCTCCGCCCCAACGACCCCCTGGTCGACCGCGGCCTCGCGCGCCTGACACAATCGCCCGTCGAGGCGCGTGCGCAGCTTGCGGTTGCCTCGGCGGTCCGGATTCTCTCGCAGCGCGAGGCGGCCTGGGAACTCAACGTGCTGGCGAAGACCGCACTCGACTTGCGCCTCAAGGGCGTGACGATCACCCATGTCGAGGGCCGGATCGGGAATTTGCTGGAGAAGGGCGCCCTGATCCCGGGCAAGTCGCATCGTCATGACGGGATCGTCACCATGGCAACGACGCCCGAAGCAATCCGTACCGAGGAAGCGATCATCTCCGAAATGGAGAAGGGCAAAGGGAAAGTCGAACCGATCATTGCCGCGGCCGACGCGCCCGCGCGCTTGCAGGCAGCCTCGACGGTGACGCTCAATGCCGGCCAGCTCGCGGCCGGCGCCATGATCGTGTCGTCGCGCGACCGCATTGTCGCTGTCCAGGGTATCGCTGGAGCCGGCAAGTCGACGATGCTGCAAGCGGTGGTCGAGGTGGCCCACGCGGCGGCTAATATCGCGAGAGCCGAGGGGTACAATGTCCTGGGGCTGGCCTTTCAGACCAAGATGGTGCGCGATCTTCAGGATGGCATCGGCGCTCCCAGCCAGACGATCGCCTCCTTCCTCCTGCGCCACCAGCATGTTTTGCACAGGCAGGAGGGGCCACGATATGAGGCCGCGCGTGAAGTGCTCAGGAATACCGTTCTGCTTGTCGATGAGAGTTCCATGGTGTCCAGCGAGCAGACGCTGAAGCTGGAGCGGATCGCCAACCTGCTGGGCGTGGAGAAGCTCGCCCTGATCGGTGACCGGCAGCAGATATCCTCGATAGACGCGGGTAAGGCCTTCGCACTGGTACAGGCGGCGGGCGTGACCATCGCCCGAATGGACGAGAATCTTCGCCAACAGGGCGATATTCTGCCTGTCGTCGCAGCGCTCGCCGATCGCGGCCAATCGGGAGAGGCCATAAGGGTCCTTCGCGAGAATGTGATCGAGGATAAGGACCATATCGACCGTGCAGCCGATATGTGGCTGGAGCTGGCACCCGAAGAACGGGAAAGAACGGCGCTCTTTGCATCCGGCCGCGAGGCGCGAGAGCATATCAATATGCGAATCCAGGAAGGGCTGACCGCGGAGGGGACGCTCGGCAAGGACAGTCTTGCGCTCACGATATTCGAGCGCGTGAACCTCACCCGCGAAGAGCTGCGCTACAGTCAAAACTGGCGGGCTGGCCTCAAGCTCGACGTTATGTTCCGGACCGACGAACTCGGGCTCGGCAAGGGCCTTTATGACGTCGTGGAGGTTCAAAAGAACGGGAAGATCGAGCTATCCGACGGAAAACGCCGGTTCCGGATCGACCCGCAAAAGCTGTCGCCGCATGTCAGCGAGGACCGGCTCGGCCTCTCGGAGCCAAAATCGATAGCGATCCACGAAGGGGAGGCAATCCGCTGGACCGCGAACGACAAGGCGCGCGGGCTCGACAACAGCGCGTTGGCGAAGATTATCGGGGTCGACGCGGCGGGCGTGACGGTCGAAACTGCGTCTCGCGAGCAACTTGTGCTACCTCATGGCGATCCGATGCTGTCACGCCTCGATCTTGCCTACGCGCTGAACATGCACATGGCCCAGGGCATCACCGTCGACAAGGCGATCGCGGTGATGTCGTCTTTTGAGCGGTTCCTCTCGAACCAGCGGCTGTTCAACGTCACAGTCACCCGCGTGCGCGATGCGCTGACGCTTGTCGTCGATGACAAGGATCGCCTCATAGCTCAGATCGAGCGCACGCCGGGGAACAAGACGTCCGCGCTGGAAACGACCGGGAAGATCGACGTTGATGGGCGAAGCGAGCAATCGGCCGAGATGCTGGCGGGCATGTTGGGCGAGACGGTGGATTTCGATCCGGGCGAAATCCCGCTCGACGATCTCGCGGCGCCGATTGCGGGCTGGTCGCCAGATGATCCCAAGGGTGACAAGCCAGCAACCGAAGGGCAGGGGAAGGAGGCGAAGCCGAGGAGCGACCTTCGGGCGCCCGATCCTGATCCCATTGATCTCGACAGCCTGCCGCCGCTGCCCGAGCGGACATTGGGGCTCGACCTGTGAGCGGTCGGGGAAGTCCGCACCTCAGGCATGTCGCGCGACTGAATCTGGCATGTCCCCTCCAGGATTATATGTCCTGGTCCCGCCGAAGCGCTCGCTCTTGCGACCTTCGGTCTCGGTTCGCCGCGACCCTTATGGTAGCGACGGCTACCTTGAGCGGCTGCACTGAGAAGCTGGAAGCTCGGGGAGCCGAAGCGGTTCCGTGCGTGCAGCCCTATATCTATAATGGCGACTATATCCGGTGTGCGCCGTTCGGGCGGTCACGGCTCTACGGCATAGACGCGCCCGAAATGCCGGGGGCCTGCCGGCCCGGCCGGAACTGCGTGCCGGGCGATCCCTACGATAGCCGCGACAATCTGCGCGCGCTGGTTGCGAAGGGGAACATCATGTGCCGCCAACTCGACACCGACCGCTACGGCCAGCCGGTCCTGCAATGCTGGAACGAGGATGGCGATCTCTCCTGCCAACAGGTGGAGGCGGGGCAAGTTGTCCCGCGTTATGGTCGTTTGGAGTGCCCGCCGAGCTATCAATCACGCTCGCCGAAGTAGCAGCGATGCCAGATCGCTTGTCGCAAGGTAGTCTCGCTTTGCTTAAAGCTCTCCCACCCACGCGCGTTCGGATGCGGCAAGCCATTCGACGGCGAACTCAAAAGTTTCAGGGAGATCGTCAAGCGGTTCGGGCCACTTTATACGTTCGCCATTACGGTAAAGCCCGCTATGGGCTTCACGCAAGTCCAGCAGGGCCTTGCACACCACCTTCGTCCATTCACTATCGCCAGTAAGCTGGTCTTGAGGCAGGAGCCTTAGGCGCTCCTCCAGATTCTGCGCCGCTTCGGTCAAGGTTCGCCCCGTCACGACAGGAAGCCAATTGGCGGAAAAGACGTAATTCATCGCTGGAAAGACGATTTGATCCTCGCTGTTCCACGACAGGTCGCGCACAATATCAACATGGTCCTGCCAAAATCCGAGCGCGGCCCAAACACCTTTTCCATAGTGGTCCCGCCAACTCTGGAAGGCATAGCCTTCTTCCGTTACGAGTTTGTCGATAAGTTCAAAGGTCATAGCGCCCCCTCTTGGTGATTGACCATATCGCCGATGACGAGGCTGTCATATCCCATATTCAAGTCTACCACGCTGAATTTAAGCGTTTTTCTTTCTGGAACATGCTTCCGTAGATGATCGCATCGTATGTTCAATTGCGCTATAGTACGGTCCATGACCGAACTCGATCCTCACACGCTTCGCGTCGCCGCCTCGCTCGTGCGCTCGCGCATAGACAATCTCAAGCGTGATACGCGGCTGGATGGCCTCCAGCGCCTCGGCGCGCACCGTACGCTTACCCAGCTTGCTGTCGATCTCGAGGTGTCTGCCGAACATGTCGGACCGCGCCGCCGCCGCATGACATGACGCCGACCCGCCTTTTCGGGCTGATTTCCGCGTTTAGCCCGCGTCGGCGTCGTTCGGCGGCGCAAAGGCTGGTGTGAGAACAGAGCGCTTTGCGCGAGGTGCCCCGCCTGGGCTGCGTTCCTGTGTGGGATTGCCGGCCGCTGGCCCCTTTTTCGTCCTGGCCGCTGGAGCAGCCGCTACCTTCGGCTTGCGACCGAGACCGATCTTTTTGGCGAGCGCGCGGCGCTTTTCGGCATAGTTGGGCGCTACCATCGGGTAGTCGGAGGGCAGGTTCCACTTGGTGCGATATTCGGCTGGCGTGAGCTGATAGTGCGTCATCAGGTGCCGCTTCAGCATCTTGAGCTTTTTGCCATCCTCCAAGCATACGATGTAGTCGGGCTTGACCGAAGCCCGGATCGACACCGCAGGTTCCTGCTTCGCTTCCGGCACCGTCTCGGCCTTGCCGAGACGGTTGAGCGCATCGTGCACATTCTGGATCAGCGATGGCAGATCGCTCACGGCAACACTGTTGTTTGTGACATGCGCGGCCACGATGTCGGCGGTCAATGTGATGAGTGTGCTGTCGCGTTCGGTTGCTTCGGTCATGCTTTGCTGGCCTTCCAGGCTAGGCAGAGAGGATCGGTGAAGCAGCGTGGCTAGCGGGAAGTGGCTTCCTTCGCAACAAGCGTCGCAACGTCCCGCTTCATGGAGAATTGTGCCCGAAACACCAGCTTTTTAAGGAAGTGACAAATGACATCTATGTCACTTTACCCCTGAGGTGCTGAGCTAAAGTGACATAGGTGGCAAAAGCATGGTTCGCCGGTCTTCATGAGCAATTGGGGGATTCACAAGAGTCCCGCTTTGTGCTTGATTCGTTCCATGTTCCAGCAGGACCTCTTCGCATCGCCGGCCTCCCAGCCAACGACAAGCATGCCGGACATAGTCCGCACGATTGCGGAGCATTCCGCGCGGCCGCGCTATACCTTCATGGTGCTGGACCTTATTGCCCGTGTCGCCCGGCCGAACGGGCAGGCCGGCCCTCTCGTTCGCGATGGCGAGGCGTTGGTGCCGATCCGGGAGTGGCTGGCTGCGGCAATCGCGCCGAGCGGAGCGCGCTATCATCACCGCCGGGTGACCGCCGACAAAGTCCGCGCGGCGCTCTACGCCAAAGGGGAATTGCCGGATGACCGGGAGGAGGCTGAGCGTCTTGTTGATGCCCAGATTGGGGAGCGCATCCGGGAGACCGGCATGACCGCGATCAGCCGCGCCGTATCGGAACTGGTGCGGGCAGGGCTCATCAAGCGCCATTACCAGGGCTGTTGGGTCGACCACGAGAACCGCGGCGCTCAGCGCCATGCGGTCTATACGGTAACGGACACTGTCCGCGCCGCGCTTCACCCGAGCATCGCCACCAGCGAAAACCAGCGGAAACCTTATGTGCGCGGTGCGCACGGTCAACCTCGAACGGCAGCAGCGCGGTAGGGCCTTAGAGGTGGTTGCATGAATTTTTAATAAGATTAGTTGCAAATTCCAGGCCGGAAGCATATCTGCGATGGATGGAAACAGGAAGCATGTCCGCCCTTGCGCAACTCAAGCGCCACCTGCGTCCAGGTCAGGTTTACCGCCGCAAGGATCTGGCGCGCTGGTCGAACGCGGTCGATCGCCATGTTCGCCAGCTTGTCGATGAGGGGCGGCTCGAGAAGGTGTCGGCGGGCGTCTATATGGCGCCACGCAAGACCCGGTTCGGTGTCGCGCCCGCGAAGCCCGAAAAGCTTGTCGAGACATTTCTCGGCGACGATCGGTTCCTGCTGGTCTCTCCAAACGCATTCAACGGGCTTGGCGTAGGCACGACCCAACTCCACAATGAGCCCGTGGTCTATAATCGCAAGCGCCATGGCCGGTTCAAACTGGATGGACGAACGTACGACTTCCGCATGCGGCCGGCGGTGCCCCGGCGGCTTTCCAAGGAAGTCCTGCTTGTCGACCTCCTGCATAACATCGACCGGCTGCCCGAAGACAAGGCGGCAATCCTTCCCCGTGCGCTGGCGAGGGCAG
The DNA here is from genome assembly GCF_000382885.1 of Sphingobium indicum BiD32. Classification (GTDB taxonomy): domain Bacteria; phylum Pseudomonadota; class Alphaproteobacteria; order Sphingomonadales; family Sphingomonadaceae; genus Sphingobium; species Sphingobium japonicum_C. Next base: position 27,880 of record NZ_CAVK010000060.1, on the reverse strand, counting down.
GGGAAATGGATCGTGGCCGGCTCGCGCGCGCGGTGAAGGAATATGGTTCGGCCCGCGCCGAACGGCTCCTCGCGTCCGTGCTGCAGCCGGCCTAAGCGGCTGCGGCCTTCCGTGTTTAACGAAGCCTTGCCGTTAGCCTTTGGGTTCGTTGGTCTCGCTGGGGCGAACGCGTCGTGGGCTCTTCGCCTTGAGAAGCTCCACTGTCTTCTGATCGCGTGCTCCGCCGAACCAGCGGTTGAGCGCTGCCGTGATCAGAGGATGAGCAGTGGCGGCTTCAAATAATGTCAGCGACGAGTGAAGTTTCATCGCGTCGAGCGTGTCGAACACGGCAATCGGATCATTGGTTGCCAAGTCCTGTAAGGCTGTGACGCATTCGATATACCGTGGTCCCAGGACCGGATGACTGAAATAAGCCTGCGCCTCATCCAACGATTGAAGCGCGAACTGCCGTGAAGTCGAGCTTTGCCCCAGGCCCGCGAGCTGCGGGAAAATCCACCACATCCAATGGGTGACTTTCTTGCCACGGCGGATTTCGGCAAGTGCCGGTGCATAAGTGAGCGTCTGCATCTCGACGAAACGTTCGGACAAATGATCGGCGGTCATAAAAGCTCCTGCGGCACCGTGGCCGAGAGCGTATCGACTAGCGCCTTGATGACGAATTTCCCTTTCATGGGTGAGCCACTTCGCCCGGCGGCGGAGGCAGCCTGTCGAGTTTCGCAAGGAAGAAGCGCTCGCTCCAGAGGTCGACCGATTTGAGTTCGGTCGGGCGCAGGAAGCGCCGTACATCGTCGGCCGCAGCCTTCCAGTCGATCTTCGCGATCGCACTCCCCAGTGCTTCTGTCAGCCATGGCATATCGGCGGCAATGTCCTCATTGCCCGCCCATGGACCGGCCTGGATGAGCGCCATACGCAATAGTGGAAGATTGGGCGCCACCCCCTTGGCGACATACCAGGAGAAATCGAACCAGTCCCGGCCCTTGAGGAAGCCCCGGCATAGGAGCGCATGAATCTTGAGCGCGAAATTGGACGGCAAATCCTGGTGTCTAACCTCATGATCCGCCGGGAAATCCAGATAGCTCGACGTCTCGCCCGAGCCCTCGGGCGGGTTGACGTCAATCTCGAGCTTGATGCGGATCGTCTTCGGCTTGCCCGTTCCAGCGAAGGACAGGGCGAGCTGGCTCGCGATCGAATCATCCTTGATCAACGCTTGGCGGATCGCCGTGTCCATCTTCGCCTTGGGCAGCGCTTCGAGCTTCAGCCCGAACTGGCCGAACACCTCGATCAGCGTCTTGAGGTAGGGCGTCCAGTCGAACCCCGGGTCAGGCTCCCGTAGCAGGAAGTCGAGATCTTCTGAGAAACGCGGCAGGCCGTGGAGGATGCGCAGGGACGTGCCGCCCTGAAAGAGGGCGACGTCGAAGAAGTCACCGCGCCAGAGGGCGTAGAGAGCGATCTCTTGGAGGATTTCCTTGACCGCATTCTCTTCCTCGAGCGCATTGGCGGCATCGTAGCGGCGCAGTTTCTCCTGGATGATATCAATCATTTGCTGAGCGGCCCTTTCTGGCCATGACGGCGATCTCGAGCGCAGCAAGGAAACCGTTTACGGCCTTGTGCTTGTAGACCGGCTTCAGCTTGGTGAAATCCTTTCGCCGAACTCCGAGGAGCATCTCCTCATCGATCCGCATGCCCTGGGTCAGCCAGTCGAAACCGGTCCACTCCTCCTTGCGCAAGGCAACGAGGTCCAACAAGGCGCGCAGCGGCTGTGCGACGAAGGCCGTGAGCTTGCCCATCTGCACGCGATCGACGCCGGCCAGAAACTGGTAGTCCGCGATGGCGAGCGGATGGAAGCTGAACGCACCGAAGTCGGTCGTTTCAAAGCGGAGCGTCTTGCGGCCGGGAGACACGCTTGCGGTCACGAAAACCGCTTCAGGGATCCAGCCGTGATGGGCGAGGGCGCTTTCAAAAGAGACATAGCTGCCTGGCACGAGACCTTGCGCGATAGCGAAGGGATGGATGGTTTCGCTCCGATAGTGCTTGCCCAGCAGATAGGTGCCGCGCTTCACGCGAAGCAGCGTGCCGTCCTTGAGCGCGCGGTTGACCAGCCCATAGCGCCGGGCGTCACCGCCGCCCAGCAGATTGCCGAGCTGGCGCTCGCTGAGGATATGGTCAGCCAGACCCGCCGCCGTGACTTGTTGCGCAAGCGATGACATGAAATTCCTGATACTTCCAATTTATGAAAGTTTCCAGAATTTTCTACATCGAGCTATGCGGGGAGCCACGGCCGTACTTGCCGGCCATGAAAGTACGATGCACGTGTGCTTCTAGCCCGTCTGTGCGCAGCTCGTAATCGCTGCGTATGGCGCCGGGGCCGAACTCATCGAAGATGTCATCGGACTGTGCCAATTCGAACCCGGCAGGATCCATCCAGCCCACGCGCCCGTCGCGGCGAGCGGGAATGACATTGTACCGGCGACGACGGCCATCTGTGCCGGTCAGCTCGACCAATTCGGGGAGATCCTCGAACAGGTCGCGAACGTCGCGCCCGAGGCTGAGCTGCCAGCGCAAGAAATGCTGCGGGTCGATCAGGTCCTCGGACAGAACCTCCTCGAGTTCGTCGTCAAGCCACGCCTCAAATTCTTCGCGGCGTCCCGCCGCGGCTTCGCGCGTCTGCGCGAGGCCTTGGGACAGTGCGAACGCGACGAAAGGATCGTGTGTACCCCAGCGCAGCAGTTCGCGCGCCCAGAAACCGAACCAGGGCATACCGGTGGTATCCTTCCATTCGGCGAGCGTCGGCACTGCGAATGCATCTGCCGCGCCGTCGGACCACGCTTGCGCGACGACCGCGCCAATCGCGACGCCGAGGCGAAATTCCAGATTGTCCGCAACAAATCGCTGCCACCCTCGCAGCGCGTCGGCATCGGGATGGAGGCTGTCGGGTTCGTCCATCCACCATCCCAGCACATCAGCCCAACGTTCGAGCAACGCCTGGTCCGTGTCGGTGCCACGCACTCGAAAGCCGAACCCGCGGTCAGCGGCGAGCAGCTCACCGATCGCCTCGAAGGCATCGATGCGCGCCGTCGCCTCGGCTTCCCCGTAGGTGTCGGCTTCTTCAATGAGCTTGCGAATTTGCGGCGCGACCTCTTCGAAGCGCCGACCGACCAGCGGAGTAAAGCCATATTGGTAGAGGCGCCGACGCTCGGCGGCATCGGGATAGACGGTCTCGACGATGCCGCGACCGCGCTGAACGAAAGCCTCTTCGAGCCAAGCCTCCTGCTCGGCGGCGACGGCGCTGAAGGTCGTGCTCCAGAGACGCGCCAGATGCTCCTCCGCGCGCGCCGGCGTCATGTCCTGCACTTCGGCCTTGGCGATTTCCTCGATAGCGGTCAGCAGGATGCCATCCAGCTCGTCTACGGCGTCCGCCAGGCGAGACCTGCGATCGGCGGCAACTTCCCCCGCGTCATCGCTGATCTCGGTCGGCACGGTGCTTTCGAGCCAGTCGAGAAAATCATCGGGCTCAATACCAAGGACACGAATGGCCCGCTCGCGGATCGTCCACAGCAGTAGCGCCAGCGGACTTTCCACTTCGCCGGCCTCGGCCTCCTCGATCAGAAGGGCTTCGCGCATCCGGTCATAGTCCCGCTGGAGTTCGGCACGCTGCTGACGCTGGACAGGAATTGTTTTGGGTGCTGTCGCCGCCTCGCGCGTCGGGATGGCAATGAGCGTCATGCCTTCGATGCCCTTGGCCGCGCCCGGTCGACCCGCGCGCCCGGCAAGGTTGCGGATCTCGGAGGTCGGCAACGGCGTGACGACCTGTTGCTCGGCGACCTGGTCCCAGGATCGCCGCTTGAGCGAGGTCAGGAAGATGAGATCGAAGGGCAGGTTAACGCCTTCGGTCAGTGTCGCCGTTGCGACCGTGATCGGACAGATCCGCCGCTCGATCATCTCGGTCATCAGCCGCCGCAGGCGCTGGGGCATCTGGCCGTGGCTAGAAGCGATGCCGCGTTCGAGCAAAAACATCTCGAATGAAGCCTCGCCGCAATAATCACGGCAGGCTGCGCGAGCTTCATCGAAACGCTCCCGGAGGAACCCCTCGGGCGCTCGGAACTGGGGCGCATTCGCCCAGGCCGGAAGCAACAGCGCTTCCTGGAACCAGCGCATGGTCTGCTCCGGCTCCTGAGCCACCGAGATTAGAATGCGCTGATCTTCCTCGACGAGATGGAGCGCGGTCCAGAGCACGCTAAGGGAGTTAAAGCGATTGAGGCTGCCTCGCATACGTGCGGGGATGCCCGGCATCGGAGGCATCCGCAGCGGCAGATAGACGGGCTGCTCCTGACCGCGGACGTAAAGCGTGCGGCCGTTCATGATATCGAGGAGGATTCGCCCCTGCGCGCCGGGCGCGGTCTCGAGCACGCCGATCACCTGGCGGGTGCTGCGATAGCGCACCCCGACAGCGGTCGCATCCGCGCGGCCCTCGATCCATTTGGCGACCGGACCCGCGGCGCCGCCCGCTACGGCAGTAAGCGCGATGCGGACGACATCGGGGCGCTGGACCAGCACACGGGAGACCAGTTGCTCGAGCCGGATGGCGCGATTGCTGTGCTCTGAAAAGCTGACGCGGGTGCTCTCATTGGCTTCGGGAACGACCTGATGGGCTTCATCGACAATAATCAGCCGGAGTCGCGCCGCCAGGATCGGTACGAGATAGCGCATCAGGGCGTCGGCCTTCTCGACCGTCGCGATCAGCACGGTTGGTTGGTCGCCGGTCAACCAGGCATCGGTGATCCCCCAATCCGCACCACCGTAGAGAGCGGTCACCGTCATGTCGCTGCCGAGCTCGGAACGGAGCTTGGCCTCCACTTCGCCGGCCAGCGCGCGCGACGGGACGAGATACATGGCGAGCGGTGCGAGCCCGTCGGCCTCTCGCAGCAGCAGCTCGCGCACCAGGGCGAGGTTGGCAATCAGGGTCTTGCCCGATCCGGTCGGCGTGCAGAGCGCGAAGGATGATTCCTGTCGCAGGCGATCGATGCCCTGGAGCTGCGACGTCCACAGGATGCCGCGCCCCCGGCTGAACTGATCGCGCGCATAAGCGAGCAGCCGACCTTGCCGTTCCGGGTTCAGGTCAGCGAGCGCGCGCACTGCGCCGTAGATGCTGGCCTTCCCGTAGCTCTCGGCGACTTGATAAAGCAGCGATATGATCAGTGAGGCATCGTCGCTGAGAATCCGCATCGCCATCTTCTCCAGCGCCTGGAGCTTGCCCGTCGCCAGCGCGAGGCGGGCATCGTCACCTCGCCGCAGGCTGTCGGCGATCAGGCCGAGGCTACGGATCAGCTCGATCGTGAAATAGCGGCCGACCCGTTCGATATCCTCTTGGTCCTCGGCCGCAGCGAGGAGGTGACCGGCAGCGGGCTCCGTCAGGTCGGGATTGGCGCTCCAATAATTCGCCGCGCGCCGCAGCACGCCGTCGAAATCGGCGCGCAAGAAGGCGCCATATAGCGCGACCCCCTCGTGCTCGGGTGGGATTTGCGCCATCAGTCCCGCGGCCATCGCAGGCAGCCCGCCGAGTTGGTAAGCGCCGGCGGCGAGCAGTTCGATTGGCACCTGCCTTCGGGAATCGTCGGCGGCGCGCGCCAGCCATTCGAGAATCTCACCGGCGCGGCGGTAGCAATCGATCGCGCGCCTGGACCCAGGCCCTTCAATCTCGCGGAAGACATGGGCGGCATGCAGCAGGCGGCGGGCATCGGAGAGCTGCCCGTTGGAATCGCGCTCGGTCCACTGGATCGTCTGGACCTGCCAGCTTGTCTGGAGACACCGGACGAAGGCCCTCGCTTGGGGCCGCGAGAGTTCATTCTCGATGGCGAGCTGACGCCGAAGGCCCTCGGCGATTTCAAGCCGCTCGCGATCAAATTCAGGCATTTGGGCGCGCTCGCCAAAGGCTCGAGTAAATCTGCTCGATCAGATCGGCACCGCCGTCGAGGACCAACTCGATGACCTGAAGGTCATGCGGAGCGGTATACTCCTCGGGACATTCATCCCAGGGGATCAGCGGGTCGCCTTTCTCGCGGCGGCGCGCGCCATTGCCGGAGATCAGGACCAGGTTCGTGCGCGGCAGCGGCGGTCCGTCGAGCGCGATCGCGCGATCAATCGACAGGATGGCGGCGGCGTGGTCCTCCGGTGCGCGCAGTTCGAGCAGGCGCTGCAACTGGCGCAAACCATGCGGAACCGGCATGTCGCGGTTGATCTCGAACCAGACGCCGCGCCCATTCCGCACCCGCTCGCCGTCTTCGTCCTCCTCATCCTCATAGTCGCCGAGCATCAGCGTATCGACCGCCGATTGTGTCAGCCGGTTGCGCCATTTCGCTTCCCCGGCGATCAGGCGGACGATTTCGCCATCGTCGCCCAGCGAGAGGCCGATGAAGTCGGAGCCGAAGCGTCCGAAGATCTGCCGCGCGCGATCGGCATCCCGGGCGAAGGTCCAGAGGTAGCTTTCGACATCGGCATGGTAGCGGAACAGGAAGATCGGCACCGTCCAGCTGTGGCCGCCGACGAACTTCTCCTGATAGACTTCGGTCAGCAGGCCCGCCATCACCTCGCCGAACAGTCCGTGCTGGGCGGTCGGCGGCAGGCAATTGGGGTAGCAGGCATGTGCACCCGGCGCGTCGGCGTCGGGATGCAGATCGATCGCTATCTGCGCATGGAAATGTTCGCGAGCGTCGAGATGAGCGGATTCGAAATAGGGGCGCAGGCCGTCGACCAGTCCGGGGGCGAGCGCCATCTTTTGCTCCAGCAGCAGATGGCCATAGTTGCCCTCCACGCTAGGATAAGATTTGAGCCAATCTTCCATCGTCTCGACTGGTGGCTCGCTCGTGTGCATTCATCCCCCGGCGTTCATCATATTATCCATCGGCTAGCGCGGCTCGGTTGAAATATGCTCAAGTTGATAAGGCCGGGCGTGGTATTGCGCTTGATCCGAATTACATGATGTCCCATATTGTGTCCAGAATACGGACGGAGATATAGACATGGCTGGTTCCCCCAAGGCAGTGAAAGGCACGGTCGGGACACGGCGTTCGAGTCGGACTGGACACCTTGCCTCCGGCCAATTCAGCCTGGCGGGCAGCGGCAGCTTTGTGATGCGGTTCATGGATACGGGCGGCATCGTCGATGTCGATCGGGTCGCGGATGCCTTTCACATGTCGAAGGGCCAACTCGCCGAAACGGCGGGTCTGGGAGCCGCGACGGTGTCAAAAGCCGATCGTCGGACGTCGCCCCGTGCCCAGACGCGTGTCACAGAGATGCTCGAGATCATCAGCCGCATCCGGGAGTGGGCAGGTGGCGAGGCGCAGGCCATGGCCTGGTATCGCTCGCAGCCGATCCCGGCGCTCGATGGACGGACACCGGAGGCGCTGGTGAAATCGGGCAAGGCTGGCGCCGTGCGCGACTATCTCGACCATTTGGCGCTCGGCGGCTTCGCTTGAGATTCGAGGGTCGCTGTTTTCGCGGCCACGATCCCGTCTGGTCCTTCTCACCCGTTTCGGGCGAAGGAGCGGCGATCACGGGCGGGCGCTTCAACCGCAAAGGCGAACCGACGCTGTACCTCGCGTTGGACATAATGACGGCCGTATCTGAATGCACACAGGGGTTCAGCCACCGGCTGCAGCCGCTGACGATGTGCGAATATGATGTGGATTGCACAGAGGTCGCCGATCTCCGCGATGAGGACGGGCGCAAGCAGCACGGTGTCGAACTAGCGGATCTCGCCTGCGGTTGGATGACATGTCTGCGCGACCGGCGGGAGGCACCATCCTGGCTGGTTGCCGATAAGCTTCGCAAGGAGGATTTCTGCGGCATCCTTGTACCGAGCTTCGCCCCTGGTGCGCCTGCCTCCCATCACAATCTGGTCTTATGGCGCTGGGGGCCGGACCTTCCGCACAAGGTCGCGGTCTACGATCCAAGCGGACGCCTGCCAAAAGACCAGACGTCATGGACCTGACGATCCGCTGTGGGCTCAGCCCCGTCTAGCGCTGTCCCGACAGCCATTTCACAGTTCCGGCACCAAGTTTCGTTGACGCCGAAATAGCAGAAAATCCCCCTCCCCGCGCGATTTTCGCACTTACCATAATCGGACATTATGGTAAGTATATAGCCGAGAAACCGGCAGGGAAGGGGCAAAATGACGATCGCGCAGATGTCGGTGAGACCACGCGGCACAGATGTGCCGCGCGTTGTGCTGCATGATCGCAAAGCCCGGCGCGTGGGTCGGTAACAAGCAATGGCCGAAGAACCCGCCAGCTTTCCCGACGCGGAAATCATCGTCGTCAGGACCGACGATGCGGCGCTACCAACGCGCTCGCGGAACGCGGACGCCGAAACTGTCGACATGCGGCTCTTGCGCACGATCGGCGGCATTGTGCCGGCCGACCTGCCCCCGATCAGCCAGCTCGGGCTCGAAACCGCGCTGGCGGCCATGGCTGACGCATCGAAAGCGGCAATAGCCTCCGATCTCGACTGCTGGCGCGACTGGTGCGGCGAGGAAGGCCGGACACCGCTGCCGGCCGATCCCGAAGATATGGTGCGTTATGTGAACGCGCTCGACGCCAGGGGCAAAAAGCCAGCGACGCTGGCGCGGCGCATCGCGAGCCTCGGATCGGTCCACCGGCTGATGGGTTTGGCCTCGCCTGCCGCGCCGACCGACGCCCCGATGGTCCGCGATGCACTGAAGGCCGTCCGCCGGCGTAGAGGTGCGCTCCAGCGACAGGCAGCCCCCTTGCGGCTGGGCAAGGCGCTCGATCCCCATGCCGCGAAGGGCTTCACCCTGGCCGCCATGCTCGACGCCTGCGGTGGCGACCTTCAGGGCCTGCGCGACGCCGCGCTGCTCTCACTCGGCTATGACGCTGGCCTCAGGGTCAGCGAACTCACCGTTGTGGAAGAAAAGCACATCGATCCGCAGGAGGATGGCTCCGCGACGCTGTTCATCCCCTTCTCCAAGACTGACCAGGAGCAGGAAGGCGCATGGGCATGGCTGTCCGCCGATACCATGCGGCGGGTTGGCGCGTGGCTGGACGCAAGCGGCATCAAGGACGGACCGATTTTCCGCAGGGTCGGGGTCGACCGGCGGCGCGCGCGGAAAACGGAACCTGAAACCGCGCTGGCGCGAACGACCTATGCCATTGGGACGGCGCCCCTGACGCGGCAGGGTGTCAACGGCATCTATCGCCGCGTGGCTTATGCAGCTTATGAGCAGGGACTGGTGACATTGCCCGTAGGCAAGCTAACCGACGCGGTGAAGGCCCTGTCCAGCCATTCGCTGCGCGTCGGCTTGACCCAGGATCTTTTCGCGGCGGGTGAGGACGGCACCGGCATTGCCCAAGCCCTGCGCTGGAGCTCGCCGACTACAGCCTTGCGGTACGGCAGAAAACTTGCGGTGCGGAGCAATGTTGCCGCCCGCGTTCTTTCGCGAGTGCGTGGTTGATATGATAGCTGGCACTGCACTCTCGTGGCCAGCGGCTGAATGTTCGCGCTGTCAGTTCGGGAAAAGGATCGCGCTATAGTCCTGAGCGCCATGAAGGACATGGACGATGACGACTTTCTCCGGCTCCACGCGATAGAAAATCAGATAGTTGCCATGTCCGCGCCGTCGCACGCCCGATGCCTCGTAGCGCGGCACTAGCGGGAAGCGTTCCGGCATATCGGCAAGCGCAAGACATTTGCCGCGTAGCTCTTGGAGGAAGCTGATCGCGCGCGCCGGGTTGTCCAGTGCGATATAGTCAGCGATGCGCTCAAGATCCTCCTCGGCTTCCGCCGACAGATGGACGATCATTCGCCCATCGCGCGATATTTTGCCTCAAGCTGATCGAAAACGGCTTCCGCCGGTGTCGTGCGGCCCGCGTCTGCATCGGCCAGGCCGCGCGCGATCGAAGCGTCCAGCGCCGCAAGCCGGGTTTCCCGGTCCTGAATGAGCCGCACCCCTTCGCGGAGCACCTCACTCTTGGAGTTATAGCGCCCTGTTTCCACAAGGCGTGTAATGAAACTTTCGAGCTGTTGCCCAAGATCGGCGCTGATCACAGAGGTGTCTCCTTGTGCCGTCGGGATAGCATTTTATCAACTGTTGATAAAGCGGGATTTTGCGGCGACCCTGGGAACCGACAGAGCTAGCTCCTCAGTGCTCCGGCGAATTTCCCTCAGATTTTTGCCAATTGTTTACGCAGCTCGCGAGCCTCCGCTGCATATTCGATCGCCAGTAGCCGATGCACGGAAGCGATCTGCGGATTGCTCGCGGCTTCCTCCCGACGAGCGCGTTCCTCATAATAGCTCAGGCTATCCGCTTGCCTGGCAATCAAGTATCCCTCTCCGGCCATGCCGCGCCCATAACCTGAAAGCGGCGTTGTTGCGAATCGATCGCACCTGCAATCTGAACGGCCGCCCGAAATCTCGATCCGGCGCTATGCCGATCACGACCCAACGCGAAACAGACCGCCCCAGGGGCCTTTGAGATCGCGGCTTTTCACCACAATTTCGAGACGGCTCGAGAAGAAATAGGGTGTGGAAACGATCGCGCGCGTACGAGCCTCCTGCGAGAGGAGAAGCACGGCAATCCTCGAATGGAACAGAGAGCGCGGAACCTGCAATCCATTCTCATAATAGGCTCTGACGCGCCCTGATGCGAGGCGCTCGAGAAAATCTCTCATCTTCGAGCCTGTTTCGTTGTCTGGCAGATCATAGGCGGGCGGGAAACGCAAATACCGGCAAACGCGCTCGTCAAATCGCAGCATATGGCGGTGGAAGATACGGCGTACCTTTCCGGCGGCGTGCGCACGCGTGGCAGCACCCGCGCCCAATTCTGGCGTCGCGGAAGGTGGCAATGAGGACGGCATGCTTGAATTCCTCCGCAATGGCATTGCGCGTTGCTCCGTATCGAAATCGTCCGTTCTCGATGGTCTCATCGTCCGGGCTTGGCGCTTCTAGGCGCGATCGAGGAAATTCCTTTCTGATTCACCACACAAGGCGCACCATATCTCAGGCAAGGCTCTGTCTGCGCCGACCGCGACGGCCGGCCAGCGGGCTAGGCTGCGGCTCACCGCCTTTGGCGATCTCGACAGCATTTTTGCCGGTCTGCTTGGCGCGGTACATCGCGAGATCGGCCGCATGCATCAGTTCGCTGGCATTTCGGGCGTTGTCGGGTGGAACTAGCAGTGCCCCCATGCTGCATGTGACCGGATGAGGGGACGAAGTAAGCAGCGCCGAGAGGCGCCTATGAAGCTCCAACGCAAAAATTTGCCCTTCAGCCATCGACGGCACGCGAACGAGTAAGGCGAATTCGTCACCGCCGATCCGGCCTACCAGGTCTTCGCGTCGCATGATCGACGACACGCCTTTTGCGAAGGAGCGCAGAACCTCGTCTCCCGCGCGATGGCCTTCGCGGCTGTTCACAGCCTTGAAGTCGTCCAGGTCGAGGATGATGAGAAGCAGCGCCTGGTCCGTATGTTTCGCGTCCTCGATCACCTTGGCTGACCGTCGGTGAAAGACCTCCTTGTTCAGCGTCCCGGTCATTCGGTCCTGGTGGGCATGAAACAGCTCGCGGTCATAGGAGTAGCGAAAACTGGTGATGGTTGCCGCGATGAACATGAACATTACGATCCTGACCCCAATGCGAAATGCCAGCAATGTAGCGGAGGCGTCCGGGGCGGCTTCCAGCGAGGGCACAACTGCGAGGAATGCCGCGACGACGGCGACAAAATAGCCGGAACGCGGCCCAAGTCTCCAGCAGGCAGCGCAAATGACGGTCATGTAAACCGGAGCAAACCCCACACCGGGCAATGCGCGGTCGACGAAAGCGATCCCCGCTGTTACGATGCCGATCGCCAACCAGACTTGTTCTCGTGACAGGGCTTCAAGGCGCTCGGCCAGTCGACCCACAGGTAAATGACTGTTCACGCAAGCATCACTCCTTGGTCTTCTTGCAACCCACCGTAAAGCATAGGCGGTGAATTGATGCTTAAAACCCGTCGCCTTATAAGCATCTTACGGGCGACACATGAAGGGTGAAACGCACCCATCCTGGAGAACTGCGACTGATTGTGGCCGCCAATATTCGCCGCTGCCGGAAGGCGCGCGGGCTGAGCCAGCAGGATTTCGCATATGATATTGAGATGGACAGGACGTATTTCGGCGGCATCGAACGGGGCGAGCGCAACGTGTCCATTGATAACATTGAAAGAATAGCCAAGGGTCTGAATATCAGCCCGCATTTGTTGCTTCAAGAGCCCGAGAGCTGATCGAGTTGGCGGTTTTCCTTCGTGAGCGAACAGGAGTTTTTCACCCATTGCGATCAGCTCTCACATTGCCCCGCACATGAGGGCAAGTCTGAAGCGGCGTGACTTCCCCCGTCAGCGCCTGTTCGGCCCGACAGCGCAACACGAGGTAAAGCGTTCCGGCATCCCGCTCCGCATCCAGAGGGTCTCGCGTCAGCGCGGAACGCAGCGCGGCCTTGAGCCAGAAACTTGTCGCTGGATCGGACAGCAGCTTCTCGAGTTCTGATCTCTTCCGGTCTTTCACATTTCCTCCGGTCCAGATAAAGTGCTTCACGTGGGCCCCAATTGCTTTGAAAGCATCCTTGTTCGTGCTATGTTCAGGCTAGGAGGCAGTTCGATGAGCGGGTTCGATTGGGACACTTACAACGCAACTAAGGACTCACCTGCGGGTGCAGTGCATGCTACGAAAATTGACTGGACTGAGTACCTCCCAGCGGATGATTCCGTGGATGTGCCTAGTGCCGTACCGACGACTTGGCAGGTTGTCCTCGGACTCGCTTTTGCTGTCGGCATTCTTGCCTTTTTTGCGTTCGTCTCGACTATCATTTGAGTGCATTCGCTACTTCCTCAGATCAGGATCGTTGAAGAAGCCGACATTCTGACTGTCCGATACTTCTGACCTTGCACGCGAACCTCCTTGCCTGTTGACCGCTCTTCCTGTCTGTGCGGCGGCGCGACCTTCATCGATCTCCTTGCGACCTTGATCGATGATCGCCGCAGCCGCGCCGGGATCGTTTCCGCCTCTCGGGCCCGAGGGTCGCCGGCCACCTCCTGAAGGTGTGTAGTGACCGCGAACATCGCTTTCTGACGCGACATCGGGACGTTGAACGGACACCAGGCTCGGCTCCTGAATCTCTGACCGAATCTCCTCACGAATGGTCTCGAGGCGATCGTCCATCCACCTTTCGATCATCGCGCTGCGCGTCGCGCGATCATGCGCTGACAAGTCAGTGGCCCAGAGATCAGGGACATTGATCGCCGGATTGCGCGCCTGCTCCGCGCGATACCATTGGGCCAAATCCTGGCTCAGGTTCTCGCTGAGATTGAGCCCATGCGATTCCGCATAGCTGGCGTCGCGCGACAGGGATTGCGCAATCTCGTCGAGCTTCTCGGCCGACCGTTGGTAAGATTGAGCAAGGGCAAGGCTTTCTTCCGAAATCCTCGCGCTCGAATCCGTAATGGACGACCGGCTGAAGCTGCCCGAGCGCTCGTAGGTGCCGGCGGACTCGCTGGCGCTGGATCCGCTCGCATGATCGTCGCGGAAGCTGCTTGATGCTGCGCTGCGATCCTCGCTGGAGATATTACGGTTGGTCGAGTGGCTCAAATCCGATTGCTGCGTTCCGCGCGCGGAGGTACTCGCTCCCAACGAGCCAGAAAACGGACCACCGCTACCGCCACCAGCCCGCCCGCGACCCCCTAGTCCAGCACCGGCCTGACCTTCGACCGATTGTTGAACTATGGCTTGCCGCCCCCTGTTGTTCGCCACCGAGAAGCGATCGCTATCTGTGTTAGACTGCTCGATGCCTTCCGACGTATTCGCGGTTCGGCGATCGAACCGATCGACGGATGTGGCAGACTGTGACCCGCTGGCACTTTCGACGCCTGACGTTGTTTCGCTGGAGCGCGTGTGAACCGATGCGTCGCGATCAGTGGCGGTCAGGAGCGTGCTTGCCGTATTGCGGTAGGATTCCGCCTGCCTCCTTGCCTCGGAGGCGACTTCGCGCATCTCGGCGACGCTGTTCGTCGACATGGTCGGTGTGAACGCAAGCCGCGAGATTGCCCCGGTCGTGTCGATCACCTCCTGACCGTTGCCGTAGCTTGAGATGATCGCGCCGTTGTCGGCGCGGTAATCCAATCGCGGAATGCCGGCCATGTAGTTGGGCGCCGTCGACCATTGATCCGACTGGCGCATATTGGCCGAACTGTTCGCGTAACTGACATTTCCGTAAGAATAGTTCCCCGTCGTCTGCTCGAGCGCGGCCGCTTCGGCGGCATTTTGGGCGGGGGCCAGCATCGCCATCGAATGGCTCGCGATACCCATCGCGCCGCGTGCCATTCCAGCTGCGAGGAACGGCACGCTCATCAACAGGAATCCGGCGATCGTTGCGGTTTCCTCATTGACTGCGCCAATGCCGGCAAAGGTGGAGAGCGTTACGCCGCTGGGCGCCATCGCCGTGGCGGAGCCGGTTGCACGGCTCATGATGATCATGTGCAGCACGACATAGAGTGGACCCCAGGCGGCGAGATAGAAGAATCCCGCCGTGTATCCTTTGAGGGTCGGCACGCCGGTTCGCGGCATGAGGAACAGCGGAAAGATGACCGGGAACATCGCGAAAAAGACGACGGTCAGCACGACGTTGAGAATAGGAACCCAGCTCATTGCCTGCTGCGCGATCGAGCCATACGTGTTTCGCGCTTGGATATCGGCTCGTGTCATGGCGAAGGTGTCAATCGCCGCCGCGCCGGTACTCCCCGACATTGAATTGCGTGCCTGCATGAACGCGTTGATCGCAGTGTTTTGCCGCAGGATGCTGACATGGCCGCCCGCGGTCCCGGTGAATGCCTGGTTGATCACGGGCACGTCGTCGCGCAGCTTCTGGGCGGCCAGCGCATTGCTCAGCTTGGGGTAGAGTTCCTTGCCCCAGATCGGCAGGTTGGCCTCGATCATCGGCGTCCACTGCGCGTCCAGTGCCGCATAGGCGTCGCTGCAGGTGCGAATGTGGCTCTCGACGCCGCCGCCGGAAATACGTGTAATCCAGATCTGCGACCGCGCGGGGGAACCGGGTCCGATCGCCGCCCACAGGTCCGGCGCATTGGCAAGGTCGGTCATCGACTTGAAGCCGAGCATCACGTCATAGAAGACGCATGCCTTGAAATGCTCCTCAAGGTTGGTCGAAAACTCGGCATCGCGGATACGCAGGTTGCGCGTCGCATCGAACAGCCGCGCGCCATAGACCATGCCGTTGGTGGTATAATTAAGCGATGTCGGCATGACGAACACCGTCTCGGCGGTGCGGGTCAAATAGTCGCCTACCTGGCTTGTGAAGCTGGCGATCACGCCCAGTCCGATCGGAACATTGTCGATCGTCGCCGGAGCCAGCGAGGGATTGAGGCGGTCCGTCACCTTGATGCCGACTGTGGGTACCATCAGGCACATGTAGATCGCGGTCGCCTGCAGGAACCAGTTCAGCCATGCCCGCCAGTCGAGGTTAAACGCCACCACCAGCAGGGAATAGATAAGGCCCATCACCATGACGACGCGCAGCATTGACCGGTAGCCGCCTCCTCCAGCCCAGGCCGCAACCGCGTTGAACGTGTTGACGATGTATTCGCCGCCGCCGATCGTGAAGACCTCGAGCATGGCCGGCCTTCCTTTCCCGCTATTGGAGACCCTGCGCGCTGAGCCCGCGGGAGAAGTTGAGCGCCGCCGACATCCCCGGCGTCATCGTGTTCTGCAGCGTCGATTCCAGCATGATCGAGCGGTCGATGATCTGCATGGTCACCTGCAGTTTCTGATCGAGCCGCACGCCGCGCTGCTGAAACTTCTGGCGCGTGGCCGCGATCTGCTGGCGCCACTGCGCCGCGGTTTCCTGATCGAAGGTCTGATAGTGGATTTTCGCCTGCTCGACGCGATCGAGCATGTTGTCGATCATGGCATTGAGAATGTCGACCGACACGATCTCGGCGAGCGTCTGGATCTCACCATCGGTCAGCGTGTAGCGCGCGGCCGACTGCACCGCGAGGATCTTGAAGAGCGGAATGCTCGACATATTGAGCAATTGCTTCTCGGCCGCATCGATCGCCACATCCGTACGAATCTTCGTCGCGATATCCTTGATCATTGCGGCGATGCGCGGGCGCAACGCGGCGCTTTCAGGGATCGCGAGGGTCTGGGTCGAGATGTTGAGACATAGCGTCTCTTCATCGCAGCGCAGGATGTTGACCGTCGCGCCGCCTGACGTGCCGTCCAGCAACGCGGTCACGACCGCTTCTTCCGCTGGTCCGACCATCGTCACTTGGCCCCCGGCGCTAGGATCGGTCGAAGGTCGCGTCACGACGGTTCCTACAAGCGTCATGATGTATTCGCTGAATTCCTTGTCGAACGCGCCGAACTTTTGCGACTTGCGGAGTGCCTCCCAGGTATAGTTGTGCGGTTCGCCGACGAGCTGGTCTTTCATCGCCGGATCGCTGTTGGCGGCGATCGTCGAATCCCGACGATTGCCGTTGTTGCAGTTCTGCCGCGCGGACGCCCAGTCGGAAAATATGCCCTGGCTGTTCCCGACCGCCTCGCAGATCGTCGCTCGCGTTGTATCCATCTGCGGCCAGATCCCGCCGACCAGAGCCTGCGCCGTCTCGCAGCTCGAAATATTCATCTGGTTCAGGAGTTGAGCTTTCTGCGCGAATTCGTCCATCACCTTGCCGATCTCAGGACTGATGGAATCGATCGCGAGCTTGAAGGCGAAGCCGAGCGCATTGTTCGCCGTCGCCTTCAGCATCGCGACGATCTCGGACGTGTTGATGAAGGAGAAGCTGCCCGAGAAGAGATCGATACCGCCGCAACCCGCCCGGGCCGATGGCAGCTGCAGGTTGAAGGGTGAAACCGACTTCTGGGGAAAGCGGGTCCACAGATTGCCAAGCGAATAGTAGCCCGCCGACTGGCCTTCGAAGGCGCTGGGCCCGGTGACGTTGGCCGCACCGCCGGCGTCGTTGAAGAAAGCGTTCATCTCGCTCGCCACACCGGCATGCGCCGCAGGCACAGCGAGATGGAGCGAGGCAAGAAGGGCGGCCGCAGATGCCGCGGACCGAATTCGGGAGCGAAGGGAACGGCTCATCAGAAATCACTCCCCACAGTCGTGTTGGTGAGCGTGAAGATGCGGTCCATGATCTCGTTGGCCGACAAGACGCCGTAACCTACGGGGATCGTCCGCTTCGTCACCGTGTCGAACAGGACCAGGGCCGGCGTCTCCCGTCCGGGGATTCCCATGCGCTCTCGTTGGCCGCTGTCGACGAGATAGTTGGGAAAATCCTTCGATGGCCCGCCGTCCATCGACACGGCCATCACCGTCAGACGATGGCTGTCCGCCACCGAGCGGAGGATCGGGCCAGCCACGTCGCATGCGGCGCAGCTCTGCGCGTAGAAATAGAACAGGCCGTAACGCTCGCCGAGACGGGTCAGCACCGCATCGCGGTCCGCCTTGCGGTTATCGATCCATGTCCGCTTGCCCAATGTCGAGACCGGGCGTTGCAACGTGTAGTCCATGTCTGGATGCTGCCAGATCGCCCGCTGCCAGACGTCGGAGAAGGTCGAAGCGCGGTCCAGCTGCTCGCGCTGGAAGCGGACATAGGCGACGACATTCTCTTCGCTTGGGTCGAGGATCGCGCGTGCCTTCAGCTCATCAAGCGTGGCCCTGACAGCCGCGAGCCGTTCGGCCGCCGGCGCCGGCGGGGACACCGGATTGTCTTTCGGTGCCCGCCGCGCGGGATCACAATAGAACCATGTGCCGAGGCGCCGTTCGCTGCAATAGAAGGGATCGCCGGTAGATTGTTGCCCGCCTTCCTCGCCAGCAATAGCCGCTGGGCAGGAAGCGAACGCCGTAACGGCAATTGCCAATGCAGCCAGCAGGGCTGGAACGGGACGGCGCGATACCCCGACGCCGCAGGAAGCGGAGTACCGGCGCCGAAAGACGCCTTGGATGCAAAGCGGCGAAGTGCGGCGCGGATCAGCCGCCGCCAGGAGCGGATCGGGCATAATATTCCTCTATCTTCTTCTGGATGTCGGACATGGTCTGAACTTCGTCAGGCAGCTTCGCGGCGTCGATGAACTCGGCGTACACCTCGGTGAAATCCATCTTCGACAGGTCGAGGCTCGCGAACTCGTGGATCGAAAATCCACGGCATTGCTCGGTCTTCGGCTTGCCCCAGGGCTTGCCGAGCTGGAGACGGCCCTGCTCCTGAAGGATGCGCGACAGCTTGCTTTCGAAGCAGCAATAGGCCGTGCGCCTGGTCTTGCAGATGCCGAGAAAGCTGCTCGAGCAATAGCTTCCGACCCGGTAGCAGAACCCCATACGATCCTTGATATCGAGCATCTTTTCCTGGGTGGAGCAGGCGAACAGGGTCAGGAACGGGGTCGCCAAGGCTGCGATCGCGGCAGGCCCCCCGGCGAGCGCGGCTGCCCCTGCCCCGACCGTGAGCAGACCGGACACCTTGCCAGCGCAGCAGTTTATCAGCCCGAAGACCGGCTTGTGGCACGTCTCCCTCTCGCCGCTGAACACTGTAAGCTCGTCGGGATTGAACTCCTTGCCGGCCTGTCCGATCGCATGGAGGGCAACCAGAGCGTCCTTGAGCTCGGTAGACGCCTCGCGCTCGATGGTTTCGCACTCGCCGTTCAAGCAGTAGACGTCGCCGCCGCAGATATACTGCTTTTCATCGGCGTTGCCGCCCGAGCCCGGCACAGGACAGCGGTAGACGCGCTCACGCACCTCGCAGCCCGGAGAACTTTCGTCGTCGTCCAGGCACTCCTCCCGCACGAACGCGCACTGAGCATTGGCTTCGAGTGTCGAGCAGTCGTTGCCCGCAGAAGTGGTGTGGCACAAATAGCTCCGGTTCCATGCCCAGCAGGGCTGGGTCACCGGCACGCCGTCGACGATGCGCGTCACGGGATCGCTCGAGGTGCAGACTTCCTCCTGCTGTACACACATGCTGTCACCCGCGAAGGTGGCGCAGGCTCCCTCATTGCGCGTGGCGCTGACGGTGGAAGCTTCCTCTTCCTTCGACAGCCAATATTCGCCGGTCGCGAGCACGATCCCCGGATGATAGGTGCCGGGCGAAATCCCTTGCGCGAGCGCGCTGCATTTGAGTTCGTAGGCAGTGTGGCCGAGTGAAGGGCAGGATGGTGCCGGCGTGAATCCGAACGGCCCGAAATTACTGCAATAGTCGATCGCTCGCGTTTCTCGACAGATCCCGCTCGCGACCTCGTCGTCGAATGCCGCCCGCGCGGGATAGACGCCGCCGTCCGTGGGCATTGTGCTCATGCGGCCGGTCCAATAGGTATAGGTCTCGCGTTTCTCGACGACCACGTTCAGCGGAATCGTGCACGAACGGGTCTGCTCGTTGAGCTTGGTGCCGATATTGCAGCTCGCCTCATACCACCCTTCCGGCAACTGGCTCGGCGGCAGCGGGATGCAACTCCCCTGCCCCCCGCTGATGTCCTCGCCGTCGAGATAGGCTTGCGGGTCGTCCTCAATCGCGCGACCGCGTGCGATATCCGCCTTGATCTCGGCGGCATCGAATTTCGGGCGCACGCGGTCGCCCTCGACGACCGTCTGATATCCTCCGTGCGACGAGGTCTGCGCCGACGCTTCGGACACCATCTTGTCCGGATCGTCGAAATAGGTGGACTGCGGCAGCGTCGTTCCCTGATAGCCCGGAATCTCCAATGCCTGGCCTTCGGTGTTGGGAACGAGCGACCCGTCCTGCCGGAAGGCTTCGGCCATCGCCTTGCCCTCCGCGCGCGCATCGGCCGTCGTCTCCTGGGCCAGCGCCGGAGCTGCCGTTGCCAGCATAGCCACCGCCAGCATGGCGATGCCCCGCCTCACGGCTGGGTCTTCCGAAGATTGCCGAGCGCGACGACAGCAACCTTCGCACCGGGACCGCCGCCCTCGGCGAAGGAAGCGAGCGCATATTCGGCCGTGACATTGCCCGTCAGGCGGTCATTGGGCGGAACGACGGTCTTGCAGCGAAAGCCCTCGCACAGGTCGAAATCTGAGCCGACTGCGACATAGGTCGGGACCGCCTGGATCTCGAATGCCCGGAACAGGCGCGGATCAATGCCGATGCTCGCGTGATCGGCCTTGTCCTCGACGATGCGCGCGATCGCCGACTGGAACCCTTTCATGGAATTGTCGGGGAAACCCCGAAACACCACAACGCCGCCCGCACGCGAGACGTCGGCGATCATCCGCTTCAGCGATTCCTCAGGCATGGACAGGCTTGCAAAGGCAATGAACTGCGGCGCCTGCCCGCGCGGCGCGTCGAGATTACCGACCGCGCCTGCGACCAGCTCGTCGAAATCGACAGCGTCTTTGGGGCCTGCGGGCAGATCGGCAGGCGACAGCCGCTTCAGATTCTCGCGGCCCGCATCGGCCGTCGACGTCGCCTCTTCGCGGAGGGCATCGCCGCGATCTTTTACATGCGCGACGAAGGCTTCAGCGTCAGCCGCCATGGCGGCCGCGCGCGCCTTGACCGCCTCGACATCGAGGTCGTCCGCGGTCTGCGCCCACAACGCGGCGCCACCAGCGAGACCGGCCAGAGCGATCGATGCAACAAGGATGGTACGCATCGCTCCCTCCCTAAAGCACGCAGCAGTTGCGCTTGCGCCAGACGAGGTAGCCCATGTCCTCGCCCGCTGCGGGATAGGCTCGCCCCGCATCCGGCGGCATGGTTGACGCTCCGATCGGCGAACAGGCGTAACGTCCCGAGACGGTCGGGATCGGGTTCGTCATCTGGAACCGGTATTGCTGCTTCCTCATGATCGGCATGAGGTATTTCTTGCACAGGCCCTTCGAGCCCATCGTGCCCCAGGCAAGACCCATGCGGTGCATCTTGTAGGCGAAGCGCGACAGCGCGAGCCTTGAGGACTGCACATGGCCGATATGCGAGGGGATATTCCCGTTGAGCGGGTACATCGTGCCCTGACAGCCTGCGCACCAGAACAGGGAGTCGAGCGGCAGGCCCACGGTGCCTGCGACGCAATCCCCGGCGCAAGCAGCGACCGCAAGTGGGTTGGCGAATACCACCGCCTCGGGGTTGATGAGCGCGGTCAGCGTATCGTCCTGCCAGAGCGGATCGATCTCGGTCATATAGGCGATATCAAACGAGGCCTGCTCGAAGCAGAGGAAGTCCGTCAGGATCTCCATCCAGTACAAGAGGGGGTAAACGTACCAGTGGACGTGCCATTTGGCTGTGTTCTGGCTCTTGCCGCCGACCTGGCTCGGCCCCGCGAGCATGCCCTGACCGATGTCGAAACCGGGCGCGATCTTCTTGCCGCCGAGATTGACGAAGCACCACGGCTTCATCGTTACGTCCGCGAGCCGGACCGGCTCCCAGAAGCCGACCGAGATCCCGATGCGCGGCAGCGGGTCAGCGCAGGCGCAGATCGGCGACGCCGGGTTGTTCGTGTCCGGCCGACCACTGGGCCAGATCTTGAGGCCACCGACCGACAGCGGGAACAGGCAGGACCAACAAACGTCGGTCACCGGATTGACGAACTTGCCCGAGCATCCGACCGCTTCCGCGCGGCCCGGCAGAAGCGCGAGCGATCCGAACAGCGCCAGGATGGCGGCAAGGAGGCGGAGCGGTCTCACGGCTCGCCCTCCCCTTGACGCCCGGCAAGCCAGGCATCATCGGCGGCGCTTTTCGCCCGGAAGTAGCGGATGCCGCAGAGAAGTGCGGCGAGCAGCAGCACGGCACAAACGAGACCCGCAGTATTGCCCGCGAGCGTGCGAAGCGGTCGCAGGCAGAGGATCGAGGCCGCAAGCGCGATGCACAGCAGCTGCCACAGGTGGCGCCTGCGGCGAAGCACCCTCGTCTCGGGTGCTGCCATCGGTGTGCGCAGCATGTCGAGCCAGAGCGGCATCACCTCGCCCCCTGCCGCGCCAGCACATGCTCGCGCACCTGCATGACCTTGCCTTGCTGGCTCACGACCGCCGGCGTGTGGCGAATGCCGAACCGCTCGGTCAGCACGCCATTCTGATCGAAATAGAAGCGGCGCTTGCGGTTGGTCATCTCATCAATGGGGGAACCCGCGACGAGGACGATCTTGGCATCCGTCGCATTCCAGCGTCCGGTCGCCCACGCCATCTGCCTGGCATCGTCGCCATCGACGAAGACGAGTGCCTGGCGCACCGTCACGAAATCGAGCGGGTTCACGCGCTGCCCCGCGGCTGCGATGAGATTGCCCTTCTGATCGCGGATGTCCCGCTCGACGACCATCGCCGGATCGAATTGCCAGCTGCGCTCCCGCGTTGCCGGTGTGATGCCGTCGACTGGCTTCGGCCGACGCACGGACTGCTCGACGCGGCGCGCGAACTGTTGATTGAGCGCGTCGATCTGGCCCGATGACTGGAGCCGGGCCAAGCGGGCCTCGATCGTCGCCAGCAGGTCGGGTTCGATGATCGGAAAGGCTTGCGCCTGCGTTCCATAGTCGCGCGCCTGGGTGGAAGCTGTGGTGCCGACGGCGATGAGAAGGCCTGTCCCGACCATGCGAAGGACGGGCGCCCTCATAACACCGCCTCCCCGGTGCCGAGAATTTGCGGGCCGCAGATGAACCCGATTTCACCGTAGCGGCTGTCAAAACTGTCGGGATGCGGAGTTCCCACGAAATAGCAGCCGTCCGGCACCGTGCCGATCGGCCCGGGTGTCAGCTTCTCGCCCCGCCGCGTCACTTGCTTCATCGCGCCCACGAGGCGCCCGTTCACCAGCACTTCTGCGCCTCGATGCTCGATGGTGTCGCCGGCCATGCCATAGACGATCTTGCCGAACGCGCCTGGGTTCTCGCCGAAATGCGCGCGCACGAGCGCGGTCGCGGGCGGGACGAAGAAGAGATAATCGCCGCGCTTGGGTGCCCTGCCACGATCGATGGTGAAGGCCCAGTTGGGCAGGGATTCAGAAGCATTGATGAACAATGCGTGGTCCTCACGCCAGGACGACAGCGCGCTTGCGGCGATGCCGCCAATCCCAATGAGGCCGAGCAGCACCCAGCGCTGCCTGACCGGTCCGCGGGTTTCAGTTGGCGGGGCCATCGGGCGCGCTCCCGAAAGGTGAGGCCGTTGTGGGTCCGGCCTGCGGTGCAGCCGGTCCGGGAGCGGGAGAGCCACCACCCATCCTGGCCTGGAGTTCGGCGGGAGAGGCAGGACGTGGAATTGCGATGCCGCTCGCATAAACCGCCCGTCGCACTTCATCGGTGATATCCGGGACATTGCGCGTGAGGACCGCTTCCGCGACCAGAACCGTCTCGCCCTTGGCGGCGCGCGCAGCCATCTGGCCATCGAGCGATGCCATGAAGGCACGCATCTCGTGCTCGACCTGCTCCGGCGGCGACGCGCTACGGGCCTGCGCCTGGATATACTCGCCGACAAGACCGGACAGTTTTACCGCCACGATGCGCTGTTGCGCTGGCGGTGAGAGCAAGGAGCGCGTTACCCACATGCCCCAGGCGAGAGCGGCAAGGAGGATCGCCAGGGCTGCGAGCTGCAGCACCGAAAGACCTGCAAACGCGGCTCGGCGCTTGCGCGGCTGCTCAGTGCCGGCAGGGTGTGGGAGATCGAGCTCAGGTTCGCGTGAAAGATCGGTCATGTTGTCTCTCCCCCCGACGACCCGGATTGCCGCAGGTTATGCCAGCGGAGCACGCCCACGATCAGGAACAGAACGGCAGTCAGGCCGACTAGCAGCAGTTGGAACGAGCCTTGCCGCCGTGCACCGGCCTCGAGATAGCGCGCCGAAAGATTGTTCAGCTGGAGGAAGAAACCATCGAAGCTGAGATTGCCGAGCAAAGCCAGGAAGCAGATGAACAGGCCGAGGACGACGAGCATATTGGTCGCAGCCCATCCCGCTGTGCGAAGTCCATGATAAATCAGCGCTTGCCAGTTCAATGCACGGCGACGCCGCGGAGGACGGTGGCGGTGCAGCACGATGCGTTCGGGGACAGGCATGGCTATTCCGCTGCGAGCGGAACCCCGCCGCTCGCCTCCTGTCCGTTTGCTTCGGTCGCCGGTTCTAGCAACCGTTCGATTGCCTCCTCGATCGTGAGGCCATCGCGCACGCCTGCCTCGATCGCTGCGAAGGTGCGGGGGCTCGACGAATAGACCGCGGCCGAGAAGGGATCGAGCACGAGCCGGCCCAGCGCCAGCGTGTCCGGGCCTTTGATCATGATGTCGGAATATTCCGTGCCGTTGCGTTTCAACGAGCGGAGAAGCGCGTCGGTATGGCCATCCATGTCGAAGCGGTCGTGCTTCTTGAAATCGGCGATGGTTTCCGGCTTCTGCTGAAGGATGACGAACCAGTCGCTGTTTTCGAGCGCGGCCTTCGATCCGTCCGACTTGTAATAGTCGTTGAGCGATTGGGTCGCGGTGATGAGCGACGCGCCATATTTACGGCACGTCCGGCTGTAGGTCTCGATGAAATCGGCCATGGCGCCGCCACGCAGCATCTGCCAGGCTTCGTCGAGGAGCAGCGCCTTGGGGATCGCGCGGTCGATCCGGCGCATCGCCTGGGAAGACATGAACATGATCGCGGTCAGCACGACCGAACGCAGCTCCTCGCGCGATGCGAGGTCGGAAAGCTCGAATACGGTGAAATCGGCCTCGAGCTGGAAGCTCACATCGCCACTGAAAAAGCGGCCATATGTGCCTGCGCTCGAGAACGGGCGCATGGCGATGGCGAGATCTCCGGCAAGCATGTTGCCGGTGGCATCGAGCGCGGCGATCACATCGTCGATGCTGCCCGCCCTGCCCTTCTCGTTCCAGATCTCGTTGACCGCCCCATCGATCAGCCCCCGCTCGGTATCGTTCAGCCGGTCCA
The DNA here is from genome assembly GCF_000382885.1 of Sphingobium indicum BiD32. Lineage (GTDB taxonomy): Bacteria > Pseudomonadota > Alphaproteobacteria > Sphingomonadales > Sphingomonadaceae > Sphingobium > Sphingobium japonicum_C. Next base: position 2,999 of record NZ_CAVK010000060.1, on the reverse strand, counting down.
TGTGGCGGGCCATCTGCGCGACGATCGCCTTCAGCATCGCCATGCAATCGAGCAGATAGTCCTCGTCCTCTTCCGCCCGCGCGCCGTCGATCATGGCAAAGGGATTGAGGCAGAAGCCCGAGCCAAGCGTGAACTCGACGAATGCCCCGCCCTGGAGTCTCGCAGAATGTTCGAACGAACGCCCGTCGTCGATCACCACCACTTTCGCCCCGGCGCCGCATAGCGATGCGCACAGTTCCTGAAGCGCAACCGACTTGCCCGAGCCCGACTTGCCGAACACTGCGACATTATGATTGCCGGCGGCGTTCTCGAAAGGTGACCAGAAGAAGGGCTGTCCGCGCCGGCCGACCAGCAGGAGATGCGGGATCGGACCGCCCAGATACTCCCCCTGCAGCGGTGCAAGATTGCAGGCCGTGGTCGTAAGCATGGTGCGCATGCGCTTCATGCGTTCGAGGTCGCGGGCCAGACCGTCGGCAAGCGTGATCGGCATGGCGCAGAGCAGGCCCATGATCTGCAGATAGCGATCGTCGTGAAGGTCCCAGCCTGCGGCGCGATAGACGGACTTCACAATACGCTCATGAGCGTCGCCCTGCCCCTTGGGCGAGAACGACGTCAGCGAGTAGAAGCAGCGCACGAGCTTGCGGCCTTGGCGGAGCTCATCCTGGACATACTGCCATTCGCGCGACTGTTCGCGCAGCTGCGGCAGGAAGCGCGCCGATTTTGAATCAGCGAGGCTGGTGGTCCGCATGAACTTGTAGCCCGCCTTGCTCGCGGACGCCTGTTCGTCGGGATATTGAAGACAAAGCACGGTCGCGACTGGGCAAGGCATGCGCAGCTTGTCCGTGAACAGGTCGCCGATCAGTCTCGCTACGTCCCACGGCGCCCAGCGGTTCGGCAGGTTGCGTACCGAGAAGGAGCGCAGGTCAAACGTGTCGGGATAGATTTCGCCGATCTCGGGCGCGCCATCGACATCCGCACCCGTCGGACGGAAGCGCTCGGTACGCAGCAGGAGCCGGTCGGGTTCGATCCTGAGTTCGATGTCGCGCCGGACGGCCTGGTCTGCGATCGGGTCGAACGGACTGTAGCTGGTCGGATCGTCACCCGCCGCCGTTGTCGGCGATGTCATGTCGTCAATGAGCGCGATGAGCGCGACGGGATCGAACACGCGGGTTGGCACGTCGATCGACTGGAGCGTCGAGACGAGGCCCTCTCGTACCGAAACCAATGCGTCGGTTGTTACCGATGCGGTATCGGGGACGCTCACCGAAATCACGATGCGATGATTGCGAAGATGGAAGGGAGCGTCGGCCGACAGCGACCGCCAGACGCCAGCGCTCAGATAATCGGCGCGGTGTCGCGCCATGCGCTCGTAGATGCCACGCGCCCGGTAGCGGGGCACGAACCATTGCGAGACCCGGTCCCCGATCCGGGGAGACATCCAGTGGAGAATCTGGACGCAGCATTGCGCTGGGATGGCCTCCGAGAGGAACTGGGTCAGGATCTCCGCCGTCCGCTCATCTCCTCCGACCAGCGGTGCCGCCTCGATTGCAAAACCCCGCGACCCGCTGTTGAAGAACAGCGACGTCTTCTGGTCGAAACTGCGATAGGGCAGCCAATGCGCGAGCATTGGAACGCCGTGACTGGGCGGCCGCGTATCGGGCTTGCCGTCGACGCCGAGAACCCGCTCGAAGATCCCGCTGAAGAGACCGGGCGCAGTCATCAATCCTCCTCCGGGGCGCCCGGCAATCCCGGTGCGCGTATGGGGACCGCGCCCGTAGCGCTGGCCTCGGGCGAAACGGCCTGCGAAGGAATGGAGGGCGGCAGCTTCGGTTCAGCGTCAGAATCGCGTGTTGGCCTTGCAAGCACCGCTTCGACTTTCGCGCGGACCTCTTCGACAGAAGTAGGTGGACGCACAGTTTCCGTCTCGACCTGCCCCGGTATCGGGGCATCTGCGGCTGATGGCGTATTGCCGTACCGCAAGGGCGGAGCTGCCATGGCCGTACCGGCAAGTGGCGCAGTGACGCGTGGTGTTGCACCGCTTATGACACCCGGAACGTGCGTCACCTCGCCTGTCGGCACCCAGTCTCCACTCTCGACGACGGTATGAATCGCGCTCGCTTCGTGGAGGCGTCCGAGATCGTCGATATAGGATGGGAACATGATGCGCAGCACCTTCTCCCCGGATCGGCGCTGCGGTGCGTTGACAGCTCTAGCCACGGCATTGTTGCACTGCCCACCGGCGCAGCGGACGGCCGCCGGCCCGGCTTCCTCTGCGGTCTCTCCCACCAGCAGCGCGACCGCTGCATCATCGATGCGCGAGGTCGGCGCGCAGGTTCCGTCGGGCGCACGGCACGCGAAATTGCCCTTCACATTGCCGTTGAGTATCGAGCAGCCGCCAAGCAGGCCAAGCGCCAGGATAGGCGTTGCCATGCGCACCCGAAATGCGATCGATCGGACCCGCATCACCGCGCTCCCTTCAACCAGGCGGCAAGCGCGTCTTTAGGGCGGTAGCCCTCGATCATCGCGCCGTCGCTACGCACGATGACCGGTGTGCCTGCGATGCCGTTGGCGGCGGCGAACTTCTCGTTGGCATCAAGCCCCGAGGTATCGCAGTTCGCCGGTTCAAGCGTATCGCCAGCGTAGGCCCTGCGGAGTGCGCGGGCCGGATCCTTCGCGCAATAGACGCGCTCACTCAGCGCGCGGCTCCCAAGGATCGAGATCGGTCGTTCCACGACGCGAACATTGAGCTCGGTGAGTACGCCGCTCAGCGCCCGGCAATAGCCGCATGTGAAATCGCTGAACACGGTGACCGTCGGGCCTGACAGATTACCCCAGATGATCGCTCCCGACTTGGGGAGCCCGGTGAGCGACAGGGCGCGGTCCGGCCGCGCGCGCATAGGCTCGCGCGCGGCCGCCGCTGGCGAAGCGACCGCGGGAGCTGCGAGATCTTCGCCATCGGAAGTCCCACTGCTGGCCGCGCCGCCGAGCAGCATGGCAGG
>NZ_CAVK010000061.1 GCF_000382885.1 Sphingobium indicum BiD32 | reverse complement strand
TCCGTTGCTACTCAACCCCCTACAAGCACAAGACGGTAAATGACTTTCTCCGCTTGCTTGAGCTTGCCGTCCGGCGAGACGGGCCGCCATCACCAGGAACCCTGCCCGATGATTGAGATGCTCCAGAGGAAACTGCGCGACTATGGCGCGACCAACGCCGTCGAGGAGGAGAATGCGACCAAGGAGATCCTCCAGGAGATCGCTCTCTATGCCCTCTGGCGCGCCGACTTTTTCGATGTGGCGCTGTTTCAGGGGGGCACGAGTTTGCGCATTCTGCATGCCCTCCCCCGCTTCTCGGAGGATCTCGACTTCCTGCTCCGCGCACCCGACCCCGATTTCCAGTGGTCCCCCTACCTTTCGGCGCTCGTAGACATCTTCGGTCAGTTCGGGCTTAAGCTGGACGCGCAACCCAAGGACAAAATGGACAGGGTGGTGCGCGAGGCCATCCTCAAGGACGATTCAATCGCAAGCCAGCTCAATCTGAGTTTCGCCGGATCAGGACGCGCCAAAACGATCAAGATCAAGCTTGAGATAGACACCAATCCGCCAGCGGGCTCCGGTGAGGGGGCGACCTTCCTCGATTTTCCCGCCGACTATGAGGTGCGGCATCAGGATCTTCCTTCCAATTTCGCGCTCAAGATCCACGCGCTGCTCTGCCGACCCTATCTGAAAGGCCGCGACTGGTTCGACTTCTCCTGGTATGTCGCAAATCGCACATCTCCAAATCTCCCGCTCCTTTCTGCCGCTCTGCGCCAGGCGGGGCCGTGGCAGCATGAGCTTGGTCTTTCGATCGACGACGCGTGGGTAATCGCAACTTTGAAGGCGAAGATCACCTCGATCGACTGGGATGCGGCGGCGGCCGATGTAAGCAGATTCCTGCGTCCGGCCGAGGAGAAGTCGTTGAGCCTGTGGAGCGAGCGCTTCTTCCACGCCAAAGTCGATCAGCTTGCAAATAGCATGCTCAGATGATGGCCAGCTACGGGCACCGGGTTGAGGGCAGCTCTGGAACATTGGTTTGATAGGGCAAGATTTCCTACCACTTTCGGTCGGACTCCTTGCGGATCTGCTCGCGGAGATCGAGGGTGCGTGCGACACGCTGGCGGCGTCCAAGGCCCGCTCTATCCAAAAGGAACTCAATGGCTCGTTGAGGGCCGTCGAGCACTATACGCTGTTCCGCGTTAGCGGTTGTGCGAGGCTGCCGACTATGCCTGCTATTGCCCTCCGCAGGTACAGGGGGTGGCATGGGGAGCGGTTCGCGGCAGGTTTCTGTGGTTGTGAGGTGACGCCGGCTCCGATGCTACCGGGCAAAAAAGGCGGAAACGCGCAGCGATGGAAATAAACAGAAGACATGCAAGAAAGTGTTCGCAGGTCTGAAAATCTTTCGTTGATTGTCTCGCGCCTTCAAATGGTAACGTGACCACCAAGCGTAAGAGAAGGAGAAGGTCGCGGTGCCGAACGATATCGCTTATTCGCGCAAACTGGGTCCGCTGACACCACTCGTCGGTGAGTGGGAAGGCAATGTCGGGGTTGATCTTTCCTATCACAATAAGGATGATTGGACGACCGAGACGACCTATTTCGAAAAGGCGTCGTTCAAGCCGATTCCTGTGCAGGAGAACGGTCAGCAAACGCTGTGGGGGCTGAACTATAGCATGACTGCCTGGCGTCACGGCGAGGAGGCCATGGACCCCTTCCATGATGAAATCGGCTTTCTGCTCTGGGATAAGGCGCATGGCGAGCTCATGCGTACAGTGGTATTCGGGCGCGGGATCGCCATCCTTGCGGGCAGCAACGCCAGGCAGGAAGACAAGATCCTGACCTTCGATGCCAAGCCAGGTTCGCCCTGCTACGGCGTTTTGCAGAATAAATATCTTCTTGAGCGCGCCGAAATTCGCGACTTCAAAAGCTGTTTCACGATCAACGACGACGGTACCTTCAGCTATACATCGGACTTGTTGCTAAAGCTCGCCGCCACGGGCACTGAAATGCATCATACCGATCGAAACACCTTGCACCGTGTCAAGCGCTATCATCCGAGTGCCGAGGGCTGACCGGGCAACGATTTACTCGGTAGGGACTTCCCAACGACCGTGGTGCAAGACGAAAATGCGCCTCGGTGCTGGTCCGCATAATCGCCGAGCAGTGCCTTGCCTGGCGCGCTGATCACGGCCGTAGAGCCGGTGCATCGAGATGGACACGTCAAAGAGCGCATTTCAGCTGCATCGTATGTATCCATCCGGCGGGTCCCGCCTTGTCGATGAGGTGAGCGACCGGTCTTAAGCGTGCTCTTAAGAGTGCGCTTAGGAGCGGTCGATGGGGCAGATCACGGTGTTTTCCGGGCCGGAGCGGCGTCGACGCTGGAGCGACGGGGAGCGGCTAGAGATCCTGACCGAGGCCTTCGCGCCCGGCGCTTGCGTCGCCGAGGTCGCGCGGCGGCACGACGTATCGACGGCCCTGGTCTACACTTGGCGGCGTAAACTGCGCGAGGTTCATGCCGAACCGGAGCCTGATGATTTGGCGGCTCCCGGTTTCGCCGCGGCCGTGATGATCGAGGACGAAGGTGTAGCTCACCCCGGTCTGCAGCCCGCAATCGTCATCGACCTGGCACGGGGCAAGCGGATCAGCATCTTTGCCTCGGCATCCCCGGCGCTGGTGGCCTCAGCGTTGAAGGCGCTGCGATGATCCCTTCGGGAGCCCGCGTGTGGATCGCGATGGGCCACACCGATATGCGCAAGGGGATGCAGGGGCTCGCTTTGTTGGTCCAGCAGGGCCTCAAGCGCGATCCCCATGGCGGCGACCTGTTCGTGTTCCGCGGGCGGGCTGGATCGCTGGTGAAGCTGATCTGGCACGACGGGATCGGCATGTCGCTCTATGCCAAGCGGCTCGAGAAGGGCCGGTTCGTCTGGCCGTCGGCGAAGGACGGCATGGTGTCGCTGACAGCCTCGCAACTTGCCTGCCTGCTCGACGGCATCGACTGGCGTAACCCGCAGTATTCCTGGCGCCCCCAGAGTGCCGGATAGGGCGCGCGATTTCTTCACTACCCTCGCATTTTGCGCTTCATTCGGGCGCTTTTCTGTGATTCCATCGCGGTCATGGAAGCAGCCGTTTCGCCCCTTCCTGACGATATCGAAGCGCTCAAGGCGCTGCTGGCGAGTGCGACCCAGCGGGCCAATGAGGCCGAGGCCAAGCTCGCCAATGCCCATGCTCGGGAGAGTGCCACCGAGGCGGTGATCGCACACCTCAAGCTGCAGATCGCTAAGCTGAGGCGCGAGCAATACGCCGCCAGCGCCGAGCGTACCCGCCGGCTCCTCGACCAGATGGAACTGCAGCTCGAAGATCTCGAGGCCGACGCGGCCGAGGACGACGTTGCTGCTGAGGCCGCGGCCGAGAAGACCGCAACCATCTCCGCCTTCGAACGCAAGCGGCCGGCCAGGAAGCCGTTTCCCGAACACCTGCCGCGCGAGCGGGTCGTCGTGCCGGCACCGTGCTCTTGCCCGGCCTGTGGCGGCAGCCGGTTGTCCAGGCTGGGCGAGGACATCACCGAGACGCTCGAGGCGATCCCGCGCGCCTGGAAGGTCATCCAGACCGTGCGCGAGAAGTTCTCCTGCCGGGACTGCGAGGCGATCACGCAGCCGCCAGCGCCCTTCCACGTCGTACCGCGTGGCTGGGCGGGACCAAGCTTCCTCGCCATGCTGCTGTTCGAGAAGTACGGGCAGCACCAGCCGCTCAACCGCCAGGCCGAGCGCTTCGCCCGTGAAGGCGTCCCGCTCAGCACTTCGACGCTCGCCGACCAGGTCGGTGCCACCGCCTTCGCGCTGATGCCGCTCTACCGGCTCATCGAGGCGCACATCCTCGCCGCCGAGCGATTGCATGGCGATGATACGACCGTGCCCGTCATGGCCAAAGTGAAGACCGATACGGCCCGATTGTGGGTCTACGTGCGCGATGATCGACCGTTCGCCGGCGCCGATCCTCCAGCGGCGCTATTCCACTACTCGCGCGATCGGCGCGGCGAACATCCAAGGACGCATCTCGCATCCTGGTCAGGGATCCTGCAGGCCGACGCCTATGGCGGTTACGGCGAGCTCTACGCCCCCGGTCGCTTGCCTGCACCCGTGCTCGAGGCCGGCTGCTTCGCCCACGCGAGGCGCAAGTTCTTCGAGCTGGCCGACGTTGCCAGCGCGGCCCGCAAGAAGAACCGCGGTGAACATGCCGGCATGATCTACCCGATCGCGCTCGAGGCCGTGCAGAGGATCGATGGCCTGTTCGACGTCGAGCGCGCCATCAATGGCAAGGATGCTGCCGAGCGGCTCGCTGCGCGCCGCGAGCTGAGCGCGCCGCTCATGGCCGAGCTGCACGCCTGGCTCACTACCCAGCTCGCCAGGCTCTCGCGCAACCACGACCTCGCCAAGGCCATCAACTACATGCTCCGGCGTTGGGATGCCTTCACCCGCTTCCTGGACGACGGCAGGGTTTGTCTCACCAACAACGCCGCCGAACGCGCCCTGCGCTGCGTGCCGCTTGGAAGGAAGGCCTGGCTGTTCTGCGGATCTGATCGCGGTGGCCAGCGCGCTGCCATCATGTACTCGCTGATCGGTACCGCCAAGCTCAACAACGTCGATCCCCAGGCCTGGCTCGCCGACGTCCTTGCCCGCATTGCCGAGCATCCCGTCAGCCGCCTCGACGATCTGCTGCCCTGGAACTGGAGCGGCCCCGTTCAGCTGCCCGGAGCCGCCTGAGAGTCCTCCCTGCGGGCGAAAAGGCGATAAAAGGCCGCCTCACTGCGCCGGCGTCCTTCTTCCGTGATGACAACTGACTTGGTCTTGCCAACCGGGTCGAGGATAAGATCCTTCTCGTAGAGCCGGCCCATCGCGGCCCAGTCGAATGACTTCCACGCGCGCCAGATCGGAAGCTGACGATCGTCCCTCTGCACCGTCAAAAACATCAACGCCAAAATCGCCTCGTCGATCAGATCGACGTCAATCTGCGGATCATCCATCGGCAGACTCCCGCTGAAACCGGTAACCTACAGCAGCCAGCTCCATTCTTCATGCGGTTCTCACCGGATGGATACCATCGTATGGATTTGGGCATGGATCAAATGGACGGTATACGGGATGGAATTCAGTCCTGATCTCGGATGGCTTGTCACCGGCGCTCACAGTGATCCCCTCGTGCCAGATAGTTCAGGAGACAGGCTGGCTAGGCTCGATGGACGTACGCCGCGGGAAAGCCATCAAATCCACATGACCTCGTCACTGGGGAGTCGCACTGGCGCGCGCCGGAAAGAAGAGGTCGAATACGCTTCCAGCCCCGATCGCACTATCGATTCTCATGAAACCACCAGCCTGCTTCACAAAGGCATCCACCTGCGGTAGCCCCAGCCCGGTTCCGGTTTCGGCCTTGGTCGTAAAGAAGGGATCGATGATTCTGCGCATGACGCTCGCCGACATGCCAGTCCCGTCGTCCTGCACGCGGATTTGGACATAAGCCTCGAGGTTCACGCCGGTAAATGCCGGTTGGGTGACCAAATCTGTGCTGATTTGGATGACTCCACCGTCTGGCATCGCATCTCGAGCGTTGATGACGAGATTCATGATCGCTGCATTGAATTGCGGACGATCGAAATCAAAGTCCGGGACATTGGAACCGAGTTGCAGGATCAGTCGGGTATCGGCACCGGCGGCATACCGCAGAAGTGCTTCCGACTGCCGCAGAGCGTCATTGACGTTTTCGGCATGGACTTCACAGTCATGACCGCTCGTAAAATCCAGCAATCGCGTCGCCATTTTCAACCCGCGATCCACCCCTTCTTGAGCTCCTGCAAGGAATCCATTTGACGCAACCGGGTCAGATTCGTGACGCCTTGCCAAGCTCAGTCCAGCGGAAATCACGGCGAGGATGTTTCTGAAGTCGTGCACGAAGCCACTGCTCATCTGCCCCAAGGCGATCATTCGCTGAATGGCAGAAGCACTCGCTTCCTCAGCGGCAGCTTCTTCGCTGTCTACCGTCGGCAAGTCGCGGACACGATCTGGAGCCTCATGCTCACTTGAGGATTTCAAAGATGTCTCAACCGACATACCGGGGCTCCTCCCTGCCGCTTGGTGCCCAGCGCTATTTGGCGGTCGCATCGTAAGTTGAAAGGTGAACGCAAATTTAAGATAAGTCGAATTAATATTATTATCACTTAGCATCAATATTTTGATGGTTTCGAACGTCATAATCGCCGTGGCTGACGACCTCCTGCCGGTTGCTTCAGCATCAGGCGGACAGCTAGTCCAACCATCGGTTCATGTGTCGGCGTCCATGGTGCCAGGCGCGGTGATGGCATCGGCTTTGGCTTTGCGCAAGACCGTGCCGACGCTGTTACATATCTCGAACTAGGCGGTTCTTTCCGGCCAGCGCCAGGCCTCAATCGCCTGTTCGGCGGCGTTGGTCCTGTTCGTCACTCGGAGTGCAGAACTGGCCAAGGTCGGCCATACGGCCCAGGCTTGGTCTGAAATATGGAACGCGGCAGGCGCCGACGGCGTGCGTCAGATCGCTGTACGTATCATCATGCGATCATGGCACCCCGTGACATCCGGACGGGTCATCAATTCCCGGGAACCAATCCGGCCGATCGTTATCAATAGTAGAGGGAGCCAAGCGGCGCCTGCTTGCGTGACTGGGCTGTCAGGCGAGTGCGCCAACAGCGCGAAGGAGTATCGCATGACCACCGAAACGCCCGCCTTGTCCGGACCCGATCTTAGCCTCGGAGTCTCACTTGCATCGCTGCCGGAGGGAACCATGCTCCAAGGACATTCGGGGGGTGACGCTGTCTTGCTTGTTCGACGTGGGGGCCGCCTGTTCGCGGTTGGCGCCTTTTGCACGCATTACGGAGCGCCGCTCGCCGATGGGGCTCTTGTTGATGAGACCATCCGGTGCCCATGGCACCATGCTTGTTTCGACCTGCGCACGGGCAGCGTGCTTCGCGCACCGGCTCGTGATCCCCTGCGGCGTTGGCGCGTGGAGGAGGTCGGCGATATCGCTTTTGTCCGGGAAGAGCTCCACGAGCCGGAGGCGCCTGTACTGGCAGGCGAGGCCGGGGTGCCAGCATCGGTTGTCATTGTCGGCGGCGGCGCGGCCGGCAATACCGCTGCAGAAACCCTTCGGAGGGAGGGCTATACTGGGCCGATCACGATGCTGAGCGCTGACGATGCCCTACCGTGCGATCGGCCAAATCTATCCAAGGGTTATCTGGCTGGCGCGGTCCCCGAGGATTGGATCCCGCTTCGATCAATCGAATTCTATCGCGAGCACAAAATCGATCTGCATCTGAACGCGCTGGTGACCAGCCTCGATCTGGCGGCTCGGCAGGTGATCTTGGCGGACGGAAGCCGCTATCCCTATGATGCTCTCCTGCTTGCTACCGGCGCCAGGCCTGTGCAGCTCGATATCCCCGGTGCGTCCCTCGCGCATGTCCACTATCTGCGCACCGTATCCGACAGCCGCAATCTGGTCGCAGCCGCAACCTCGGCGAAGAGCGCTGTCGTGATTGGCGCAAGCTTTATCGGTCTTGAGGTCGCCTCTTCGCTTCGGGCCCGTGGGATTGACGTGCATGCAATCGGCCGTGAGGCGGTTTTGATGGAGGCCGTCCTGGGGCCGCAGATAGGCAGGTTTCTGCAGACCTTGCACGAGAGCCACGGCGTCACCTTCCATCTCGAAACAACGGCTACCGAGATCGATGACGAGGGGGTGACGTTGACGAATGGCGAAAAGATCGCTGCCGACCTGGTCGTTATCGGCGTGGGTGCGCGCGCTGAGACGGCGCTGGCCGAGGAAGCGGGCCTGGCCATTGATCATGGCGTGCTGGTGAACGAATATCTTGAAACGAGTAGGCCTCATGTGTTTGCGGCGGGGGATATCGCGCGGTGGCCGGACCCGCTCACCGGCGAGACAATTCGCGTCGAACATTTTGTCGTGGCCGAGCGTCAGGGCGAAACCGCGGCCCGAAACATTCTCGGACGCCATGAGCGATTTGCGGCAATCCCCTTCTTCTGGACCGAGCAATATGATCTTGGGATCGCTTATGTCGGTCATGGCGCGGGCTGGGATGCGATCGAGGTAGATGGCGACCTGCAGGAGCGAATTTGTTCGATCATTTTCAGGCGCGGCGGGAGGAAGGTTGCAGCAGCATTCGTCCACCGTGATCTCGAAGGCCTGTGCACTGAACTCGATTTTGAACGGTCGATCGTTCGGCGAGAAGGCAGGCCGGACCCAGGCGGTTCGGCCTTGCTGCCAATGGGCGACTAAAACCTGACGGCTGCAGAGGGGTGCATATTATCGATGGCCGCGCCCAAGATGCCAAGATTTGGAGGAACAATCATGGGAATTGATCAGGCGTCAGGTGCGCTGCGGGAAGCGGTAGGTATTTTCCACAGTCACCGAGGACTTCAGGATGCGATCGACGAGCTGCTGAGCTCGGGCTTTCACCGCGCCGAACTCAGCTTGTTGGCAAGCGAGCGCGCCGTGGAGGAGAAGCTGGGCCATCGATATTCCAGGGTAGATCTGCTGGCAGACGATCCCGAGGTGCCACGCACGGCCTTTGTATCGACCGAGGCCATTGGCGACGCGGAGGGCGGGATCATTGGCGGGCTCGTCTATGTGGGGGCACTCGCCGCGGGATGCGTCATCGTGGCGACAGGAGGGAGCTTGCTCGCTGTTATTGCTGGCGCAGGATTGGCCGGTGGCGCCGGCGGTCTTGTTGGCTCGATGCTCGCCAACAAGCTTGGCAACCATCATGCAGAGTATCTTGAGGAGCAGATTGTACGAGGCGGTCTGCTCTTATGGGTACGCGTCCGGGACCCGCTCCATGAAGAACGGGCGATGGCGATCCTCAGGAAGCATTCCGCAGACAAGGTTCACACCCACATATTGCTGCGCGACGTTGAGGATACCTGACCGGACTGCGCGGCTCATTGGTATGGGCCATCAAAAGCCCTGCGAGCGAAGTTCTCGGTGCCGATCCGGGGCTGAACGCGTCGACCAGATTGTGATTGGGCAGCATCAGACCGGTCGGTCGTGCCTGTCCATTAAGCTGGTCATCATGTTGGGCGGTGCGGAACCATCGGGGTTTTCCCGTGACGGAGCCAGCGCACGAGTTCGTATCAATTAAATTGGTCTCAAATAACAATTATATTCTCTTGCTTCATATTAATGGCGGGGCGATCATGACGCTCCGGCAAAAGCTCGGCGGCGCCTGCCCAAGCATTCGTGGCGCTCTCTCTGAGAAAACCAAGCGATCGGAACAATGTTGGCAATATAATGACGGGTTTCTTCATTGTCTGTCGCCTGCGAATCCATCCAGGCAGGAGCATCGTCCAAGTGTTGAGCGGTGTGGGCGTCATGATCCCAGCGATGACAGAAAGTATGATCTGACGTGGAATCAGGCCTTCGCAACCTTCTGTGCCGGATGAGCGTTTGAAAGGAGGCCGCCGTGTTTGGATTATGCTTTGGGATAATTGGGGAAATGGTGTGAACGCCAAGACCCCGCCTCTTCCTGAAGCGCATTCCGGCCTTGGATTGGGGACAGAAGCCGAGCGCGTTGACTCAACGACGCTGGGTTTTGTCATGCAACGCAATCATCAGCGTCTGTTTCGGGCTGCATGGCGGATCGTAGGCAATCGCGAAGACGCCGAAGACGCGGTGCAAAGCGCTTATCTTAGCGCCATTGCGGCAATTGGCAGCTTCGAGGGACGAGCTACGCTTTCGACTTGGTTGACCCGTATCGTCATCAACGCGGCTCTTGCACAGGCCAGGAGTCTCCGCCGACGTCGGGTATGGCTCGAAAAGCACTCCGCCAGCCTGATTGAGGATTACAACGAATACCTGATGCGCGGGTCGATGTCGGGATCGCCTGAGCATGCTTTGGCATGCCGCCAGATCAAGCGGTTCATCGACGATGCGATCGATCGGTTGCCGGCACAATTCCGTACGGTCTTCGTTTTGCGACAAATCGAAGGATGCGATGTTGGCGAGGTCGCCCAAACGCTCGGCATCAACACCGCTACCGTCAAGACCCGGCACTTTCGTGCACGGCGGAGACTTCATCGCGCGTTCGTGGGCAAGTTCGGGAGCGCACTGTCCGATATTTTGCCGTTCGCTGGCGAAGCTCGCGACCGATCTGACGGTCGATCGTCGGGGGGCACACTACACGGCGCCTGACGCGACGCCCGAAGGAGGATTGCATGAGCCAAGATCGCAGTGGCACTGTTCCAACGCATCCTTCCGCGTCGAGCTTGGGCTTCAGGCATCTGCTGGGCCGCGCGGCCTCCAGGTCACCTTGGGACGATACGGCCGCCATTCGCGAGGTGATCTTCAGCGTCGAACGCATGGAAGAGCATGCTCGGAGTCTGGCGCGGGCGCAGGCGGTCAAGTCGCATCACCAATTGGGTCATCCTTTGCTCGATCGCCTGGCGGCGAATGAAACAAGCCTTATCCAATCCTATCGAGCGATCATGGCGGCCGTCGTCGACAAGGCGGCCATCACCCCGGCTGCGGAATGGCTCATCGATAACTTCCATCTTGTGGAGCGTCAGATTCGAGAAATTCGGTTAGACCTCCCGCCACGCTATTACCGACAATTGCCCAAGCTCGCCGATGGTCCTTTCAAAGGCCTGCCGAGAGTATTCGGCCTGGTCTGGGCCTTCGTTGCGCATACCGACAGCCGGTTCGACAGCAACATCTGGTGCGCGTATATCCATGCCTATCAAGAGGTGCAGCCACTGACGATCGGTGAGCTATGGGCTTCGGCAATCACCTTGCGCATCATTTTGATAGAGAATTTGCGGCGTATCGCAGAACGGATCGTCTACAGCCGCGACGAACGTCGCATCGCCGATGAAATTGCGGACAAGCTGTTGAGCGCTTCTACCTCCGACCAGCCGGAAGTGGACTTCATTGATGAACTCGGCCCAGCGGCGCCTTCCGATGCGCTGGCGCTGCAACTGATCCATCGATTGAGGGATCAGAGCCCGGCCCTTACCGCCATGCTCGATCAGCTCAACGAGCGGCTCGCCGAAGATGGACGGTCGTCGGACAGCGCCATCCATGACGAGCAACAAAGGCAAATCGCGGCCAATGTGACGGTGCGTAACATCATAACAAGCATGCGCCACATCTCCGATGTGGACTGGGCAGTTCTCTTCGAACGCGTCTCGCTGGTCGATCGCGTGCTCGCCGAGAACTGCGATTTCGCTGCGATGGATTTTCCCACGCGCAACCTCTATCGCACGGCGATCGAGCAACTTGCCCGCGGGTCGAACCGTGAAGAGTTGGATGTCGCGCGCCGCGCTGTCTCTGCCTCGGCAGAGGCGGCCGAACGGCGGCGAAAGGATCCCGGCTATTATCTGACTGCCGAAGGTCGCGCGGGTTTCGAAGCCGCTCTCGGCTTTCGCCCTTCCTGGTGGGGGATGGTTAGCCGGGCGTACCGGGCCCTCGGCGTCGGCGGATATGCCGGAGCTGGAGCGCTCGTCGCTCTGTTATTGTTGGGCTTACCCGTCATTTTCCATGTTGAGGCCAACATGGGCTGGCTATTGCTAGCCGTGCTCGGACTCCTGGGGTCGGTGCCGGCGATCGATTCGGCGGTGTCGCTTGTGAACCAGATCGTGACCCGCCAATTCGGTGTGACTCAGGTACCCGGTCTCGAGCTTCGCGGAGGGGTACCCGCCAGCTTGCGCACCCTGGTGGTCGTGCCCACCTTGCTGACCCGGCCCGAAGCGGTTCTCGAGCAGGTCGAGCAACTGGAAATCCATCATCTCGCAAGCGTGAACGGGGACATTCAGTTCGCGCTCCTCTCCGATTGGGCCGATGCCGCAAGCGAGACGGTCGAGGGCGACGAGGCGCTGTTGCAAACGGCCATCGATGCCGTCGCACGCCTGAATAGACAGTACCCGCCGGCGCCCGCCGGGGACAGATTCCTGCTGCTCCACCGCCGCCGTGTCTGGAATGAGAGCCAACGCCAATGGATCGGTTGGGAACGCAAGCGGGGCAAGCTGCATGAGCTCAATCGCCTGCTCGGCGGCGCTGAAGATACCACTTTCATGATGCTCGACGGACACCCGCCAGCAGGTCCCGCGGGCGTGCGCTATGTCATTACTCTGGATGCGGATACCCGCCTTCCTCCAGATACCGTCCGGCGGTTGATCGGCAAGATGGCGCATCCATTGAACCAACCGGTTGTCGATCCCGCCAGGCGCAGGGTCGTCGAAGGGTACGCCATCCTTCAGCCGCGTGTAACACCGAACCTTCCGATCGGAGAGGAAGGGTCGGCTTATCAGCGAGCCTTTTCCAGCCCGAGCGGCATCGATCCGTATTCCGCAGCCGTATCCGATGTCTATCAGGATCTGTTCGGGGAAGGATCATATGCCGGCAAGGGCATCTATGCGGTCGAGGCTTTCGAGGCTGTTCTGGCCGATCGCGTCCCTGACTCGACCCTGCTCAGCCACGATCTGTTCGAAGGCGTGTTCGCCCGCACAGGCCTCGCCTCCGACGTCGAAGTCGTCGAATCTTTCCCGGCCCGCTATGACGTCGCATCGTTGCGGTACCACCGCTGGGCTCGTGGCGACTGGCAATTGCTACCCTGGGTTCTGGGCTGGAGCGCGCTCCTTGGGACGTCCCGGCGCATGCCCGCTGAGATGCCCGCTAGCGGCCGCTGGAAAATGGTCGATAATTTGCGGCGGTCAATCACGCCTTTGACCTGTGTTCTTGCGCTTGTCGCGGGCTGGGCGTTGCCGTTCGAAGCCGCTCTGGTCTGGACGCTCTTCTTCCTGGCGACCATCGCCTTGCCGAGCTTCTCCCCGGTCCTGGCCGCGGTCTGGGCCCGTCATCCCGGGATCCCGGCCCGCGCCCATTTTGCGAGATTCCTGTCCGATCTGGGCAGTGCGTTCTCGCAGACCTTCCTCATCATCATACTTCTCGCGCATCAAGCGTGGTTGATGGCTGATGCCGTCATTCGCACACTGCTTCGTCTGTTCGTCACCCGGCGAAATCTCCTGCAATGGACACCCGCAGCACAGGCGACGATCGGCCGCGATCCCACCCTTGGCGCATATTACCGGTGGATGGCGGGTGCCGCCATGACCGGCGCGGCTGTTATCGCAGGCACGCTCTATCTCGGCGATAGGACAGTATATCTGGCCGCGCCTTTCGGGTTTCTCTGGATCATTTCCCCCGCTGTCGCGCGATGGGTAAGCCGGCCGTCGCGTGCGGTCACGGAGCGTCCGTTGACCGACACCGATCGGCAGGCGCTCCGTTTGACCGCGCGGCGAACATGGCGCTATTTCGAGACCTTCGTAACGCCAAGCGATCACATGCTTCCGCCGGACAATTTCCAGGAGGTGCCATCGCCCGTCCTCGCGAGACGTACCTCCCCGACCAACATCGGCCTCTATCTCTTGTCCACTGCGAGCGCGCACGATTTTGGCTGGATGGGGGCGCTTGATACGGTCGAACGGCTCGAGGCGACGATGACGACGTTGGCCCAGCTTGAGCGATATCGCGGCCATTTCTACAATTGGTACGATACGCAAAATCTGCGTGTGCTCGACCCCCAATATGTGTCGTCGGTCGACAGCGGTAATCTTGCAGGTCATCTCATCGCGCTGGCCGGTGCCTGCGAGGAGTGGTGCACGCGACCCCAGGAAGATGCCAGGCGGCTCTCCGGCATTGTCGATACGCTGTCGCTCGTCCGGGAAGAGGTCGAAACGCTGCGGGATCGTCGTCGCACTGAAACAGTGACCTGGCGCCAGCTCGATGAGGCACTCGCACTCATTCGCGCGCAATTGAGCGCGCCTGCAGTGGACCGAGAACCGCTCGGGGCCCTGCTCGACCGGCTTGCGCATCCCGCCGAACTCCTCGTCGATCTGGCCAAAGCCTTCGCGGTGGAGCGGGGCGAGGATGCCACAGACATCCTCTTCTGGGCGCGAGCGATGTGCCGTACGATTGCCAGCCATCAGCGCGACGCTGGCGCCGGCGACGAGCTCACGGCGCGCTTGTCGGCGGTCGCCCGCGCGGCGCGCGAGAGCGCATTGGCGATGGAGTTTGGTTTTCTATTGAATGACGAGCGCGAGTTGCTTTCCATCGGCTTTGTGGTTCGCGACGGCGCACTGGATGAAAGCTGTTATGACCTGCTGGCTTCAGAGGCCCGGCTGGCAAGCTTCTTTGCCATCGCCAAAGGCGATCTGCCTGCGCGGCATTGGTTCCGCCTCGGACATGGCGTCATTCCCGCCGGCGGCGATGCGGCCTTGCTGTCCTGGTCCGGCTCGATGTTCGAATATCTCATGCCAGCCTTGATCATGCGTGCGCCGAGCGAAAGCATCATAGGACGGACCAATCGCGCGGTAATCAAGAAGCAGATCGAATATGGCAGGAGCCTCGCCACGCCGTGGGGCATATCCGAGTCAGCCTACAATGCGCGCGACCTGGAGCATACCTATCAATATTCCAATTTCGGCATCCCTGAACTTGGTCTCAAGCGGGGACTGGGCGAAGATGCCGTCATTGCGCCTTACGCAACAGCGCTCGCGGCAATTATCGATCCGGTCGCCGCGACGCGGAATTTCTCACGGTTGGCCGCTTACGAGGCCCGCGGGCGCTTCGGATTTTTCGAGGCACTCGATTTTACGCCGCGTCGATTGCTGGACGATCAGAAGGTCGCGGTCGTTCACGCATTTATGGCCCATCATCAGGGGATGACGGTGGTCGCCATCGCCGACGCCCTGCTCGGCGGATTGATGCGCGAGCGCTTCCATGCAGAGCCGATCATCCGCGCGGCCGAACTGTTGCTCCATGAACGAATGCCGCGTGAGGTCGCTAGTGCGCCTTCATGGACAAGCGATGTGAAGTCCAATGCCCGCATCCGCGAGTTCGAAGCATTGGCGGCATGGCGGAATGCCGACCCGCATGCCGCCTCGCCTGCTACGCATCTGCTCTCCAACGGCCGTTACAGCGTTATGCTCACTGCGGCCGGATCGGGCTATAGCCGCTGGCGGGATCTCGCCGTGACCCGTTGGCGCGAGGACGCAACTTGTGACGACTGGGGTTCGTTCATCTATTTGCGTGACGTGGAGAGCGACCTGCTATGGTCCGCAACCTACCAGCCGACGAGCGCTCAACCCGATCAATACTCAGTAGCCTTCAGTGAAGAGCGAGCGACATTCTCACGCCAGGATGGCGATCTTCACACAACGCTTGAGGTGGTGGTCTCGACGGAAGACGACGCCGAAGTCCGCCGTCTGACGCTTGCCAACAACGGCCGGCGACCAAGAGAGATCGAAGTCACATCCTATGCCGAAATTGCCATCGCCCCCCAGGCGGCAGATGCTGCCCATCCGGTCTTCTCGAAACTCTTTGTCGAAACCGAATATGTGGCGCGCTTGGGCGCGATCCTCGCCACCCGTCGCCGCCGATCGCCCGATGAGCCCGAGATTTGGGCGGCGCATCATTCGGTCGCATCGAACGAAGGGGTTGGAAAAGCGGAGTTCGAGACCGACCGAGCCCGCTTCCTCGGCCGCGGACTCGGGGTTCGAACCCCGGCCTCTGTGATCGATGGTCGCCTTCTCTCACGCGCGACAGGCGCGGTGCTCGATCCTGTCTTTGTCCTGCGTCGACGGGTGCGCCTGGCCCCCGGTGCGGCCGTACGCATCGATTTTTGGACATTGGTGGCGGAAACAAGGGACGATCTGATCGATGCCGTCGACAAGACCAATGATATCAGTGCCTTTGAACGGGCAGTGACCCTCGCCTGGACGCAGTCTCAGGTGGAACTCCACCATCTTGGCATCGATCGGGGTGAGGCCGGCGCGTTCCAGCGTCTCGCGGCACATCTCATCTATGCCGGCCCGGCGCTGAGGCCATCATCGGAGGTGATCGTCCGCGGCGCCGGGCCGCAATCGGGCCTTTGGCCGCAGAGCATTTCGGGCGACCTGCCGATCATCCTGCTTCGCATCGCGAATGTCGAGGATATCAGGATCGTGCACCAATTGCTTCAGGCTATGGAATATTGGCATGCGCGTCGGCTTGAGGTGGATCTCGTCATCCTCAATGAACGAGCTTCCTCTTACGTCCAGGACCTGCAAACCACGATCGAGACTGTCTTGCGCACGAGCCAGGCTCGCCAGCCGGCATCCGAGGGGGTGACAGGCCAGGTGTTCGTACTGCGCGCTGACCTGGTGCCCGCCGAAACAACCGCATTGCTGGCATCGGCCGCGCGGGTACGGCTTACGGGCGACGGGGGCGGGCTTGCCGAGCAGCTGGGCCGGCTCAAGGAGCCGGCCGCCCCTGTGCGTGCAGCGCAAAACGCGATGGGACGTAGGCGGCAACCGCGCGTCGCAACCGGTCCTGAACTGGAATTTTCCAATGGGATCGGAGGGTTTGCCGACAAGGGCAAGGAATATGTCATCACTCTCGGACCTGGCCAGTCCACTCCCGCGCCCTGGATCAATGTCATGGCCAATCAGGGTTTCGGATTTCAGGTTTCGGCCGAAGGCTGTGGTTTCAGCTGGTCGGTCAACAGCCGGGAACATCAGCTGACCCCTTGGTCGAACGATCCGGTGACCGACCGTCCCGGAGAAGCCATCTACCTGCGGGATGAGGATAGCGGTGACCTCTGGAGTCCGACAGCGCTACCCATACGCGACGACTCCGGTATCTATGTTGCCCGGCACGGTTGGGGTTACAGCCGGTTCGAGCATGAAGCGCACGGCATTGCGGCTGAACTGCTGATGTACGTGCCCGTGGCGGATCCGATCAAGATCACGCGGATCAAGTTACGCAACACAACGAGCAGACAGCGGCGTCTGTCGATCACAGCCTATGTCGAATGGGTGCTTGGCACCGCCCGGGCGGCTTCAGCTCCATATGTTGTCACCTCGATTGACCCAGAGACGAGCGCGATGTTCGCACGCAATCCGTGGAATGCGGCTTTTGCCGGTCGCGTAGCATTTCTCGATCTTGGGGCGCGGCAAACGAACTGGACGGGTGATCGCCGCGAGTTCATCGGCCGCAATGGCTGTCTGTCGGACCCCATTGCCCTGGCGGCAAGCGCTCCGCTCTCCGGGGCGGTCGGGGCTGGGCTGGATCCATGCGGCGCGATGGGCACGATTGTCGATCTCGGACCGGGCGCCGAAACCGAAATCGTGATCCTGCTGGGCGATACCGATGGCGCGGAACAGGCCTCCGCGCTGATCGCCCGCTATCGCGATGCGGACCTGGACAGTGTGCTTGCCGAGGTTTGCGGGCAATGGGAGGGTTTGCTCGGCACGGTACAGGTCAAGACGCCAGACCGCTCGATGGACATCATGCTCAACGGCTGGCTACTCTATCAGACAATCGCCTGTCGTCTCTGGGCGCGTTCTGGCTTCTATCAGGCAAGCGGAGCTTACGGTTTTCGCGATCAGCTCCAGGACGGCATGGCGCTCGCCGCTCTTCGGCCATCCCTGACCCGCGAGCATTTGATCCGCGCTGCGGGCCGTCAATTCCCCGAGGGTGATGTGCAACACTGGTGGTTGCCGCATTCCGGACAAGGCGTTCGCACCCGGATTTCCGACGACAGGCTCTGGCTTGCTTATTGCGTCGCCCATTATCTTGAGACGACTGGCGACGCCTCGTTGCTCGAAGAGGAGATTGCCTTCCTGGAAGGGCCGGGTCTGAAAGAAGATCAGCATGACAGCTTCTTCACACCGATTGTTTCAGAGCGCATGGCCAGCCTTTATGAGCATTGCGCGCTTGCGCTCGATGCGAGCCTCGCTCGCGGGGTTCACGGCCTCCCCCTGATCGGCGGGGGCGACTGGAACGACGGCATGAATCGAGTGGGGGAGCAGGGCAAGGGAGAAAGCGTGTGGCTGGCCTGGTTGTCGCACATGTCCCTCACCAGCTTCGCGGCGATAGCGCAGGCCCGGGGCGAAACCGAGCGTGCTTCCACATGGCGTGAAGAGGCCTCAAACCTGCAAAAAGCGCTTGAACGTGAAGCCTGGGACGGGAGTTGGTATCGGCGGGCGTGGTTTGATGATGGCGTCGCGATCGGTTCGGCGGCAAACGACGAATGCCGGATCGATACAATCGCGCAATCCTGGGCGGTCATGTCGAACGTGGCCGACCCCGAGCGGGCGCAGCGCGCCATGGCGGCCGTCGAGCGTGAGTTGATCCGGAGCGACGATGGTCTGGCATTGCTGTTCACGCCGCCCTTTGATCGGACTGCTCACGATCCCGGCTACATCAAAGGTTATCCGCCTGGCATCCGCGAGAATGGCGGGCAATATACCCATGGTGCCATCTGGTCGATCATCGCGTTCGCCCGCCTCGGCGAAGGCGAGAAAGCATCTGGGCTCTTCACGATGCTCAATCCGATCAACCACGCCAGAAACCGCTCGGACCTGCGTCGCTACAAGGTGGAGCCTTACGTCGTGGCAGCTGACGTATATGCGGCGCCAGATCATCTGGGGCGAGGAGGCTGGACCTGGTATACGGGCTCTGCGGCATGGCTATACCGGGCTGGGTTGGAAGAGATATTGGGCTTGCGGATGCGCGGGTCGTCGCTCCATCTGGATCCTTGTATTCCGCATGGCTGGCCGGGCTTCGAGATCGCCTTGCGCCGCGGGTCGACGCGCTTCGACATTCGCGTCGCCAATCCTGCCGGTGTCGCAAATGGCATTGCCGAGGCAAGGATGGATGATGTCCGCATTACCGAGCGACCGCTCTGCTTCGACCTGCCGGATGACGGCAAGAGCCATGAAATCCTGGTCACGATGGGGTGAATGATGCCGTGCGCCGCCGGCCATCGGAATGGGATCGCTTGGAAGCTGTTCGATAACGCTGACACTATGGCATGCGCGGTGGCGGACGCTGTGGAATCGATCATAAAGTGCGCGATCGAGGTTCATGGATCGGCGGTTCTGGCGCTTCCAGGTGGGACCACGCCGGTGCCGATTTTTCGGGAGTTGGCCAATCGCAACCTGAACTGGTCAGGCGTAACGTTACTGCCAACCGACGACAGATTGGTGCCGATCGATCATGTGCTCAGCAATGCAGGATTGATCAGGAGGTTTTTCGGCAGCACCGAGGCCAGGCTCGTAACTCTGCTTGATGACGACGACGGTATCGACACCGTCGGCTACTCCGCAAGCAGAACGCTGCGCACGCTTCGTTGGCCGCTCGATCTTGTCTGGCTTGGGATGGGAGAAGATGGCCATACGGCATCGATCCTGCCCGGGCCAGACTTCGAAGCGGCCTTGAACAGATCGTCAGAGCACCGTGCTTGCAGCGTAGTCCCAGATCCGATGCCACTGGAGGCAGCGGTGGCCCGGATCACGCTCACGCGCGCTGCGCTTGTGGCAACCCGCTGCCTGATCCTCACGATCACTGGGGAAAAGAAGCGCCTCGTAGCTGAACGCGCGTTTCGCGAAGGCTGCGCGTCCACCGTGGCGATTGGACGTGTGGTGGCTTGGGCGCAGGCGCCTGCAGTCGTATTCTGGTGCAAGTAAAAGCTGCTTCGCAAGAGCGGTCATCCGAGGCGGGTGTCCCGCGCCGATCGATACAAACGGGAGCGGTCAACCGTTGTCTTGGAGGTGTGCGCTCCCAATATGAGGCTTGATGTCCGAACCGTTAACCGCGTTGCTAGAGGCCATTCGTGCCTGCCGTGCCTGCTCCGACCTGCCGCATGGACCAGGGCCGGTCGTCCAGGCCGGCTATGGCGCGCGGCTGCGGATCATCGGCCAGGCACCGGGGCGCAAGGTTCATGAGAGCCGTGTCCCTTGGGATGACCCTTCCGGTGTGCGTTTGCGTGACTGGCTAGGACTGAGCATCGACGAATTTTATGATCCGGAAAATGTTGCGATTATCCCTATGGGGTTCTGTTATCCGGGCAAAGCGTCTTCGGGGGATAACCCGCCGCGATCCGAATGTGCACCGCTCTGGCATCAACGGCTCATGGCACTGCTGCCAAACGTTTCGCTCACCATCTTGATCGGCCATTACGCCCAGGGCTGCTATCTTGGTCGGAACCGTAAAGGCTCGCTGGAAGAGACAGTCCGCGCCTGGCGCGATTATCTTCCGGGAGGTTGGCTGCCGTTGCCGCATCCGTCGCCGCGCAATCGCCCCTGGTTCGCCAGAAACCCCTGGTTCGAGGCGGAGCTCGTACCAGAGGTACGATCTGTTGTCCGTTCCCTGTGTTTTCAGGAGCGGACCTGATGGAGGAACCAAGGGAGTGTCCCCTAGGAAAGAAGCCACGAGAGTAGGCCGACGCCTGCGATCAGCGGCAAGATGAGCGCTAGGACAAGTCGGAACGTAGGTGCGCGGAGCCGGTCACCATGATCTCGATAGAACGCTCCGAGCTTCGCGGAAAATCGATCATCGGCCGTCATCAAGGCCTGTTCGATCACTGGCATGAATGGAATACGCTCGACCAGTTCGTCGAGCTCCCGCTCGTCCAGATCGGGATAACGCAGAATGAGTGCCTCGATCCGGACTGTTGCCTGCGATGATGGCCGGGCATGGGATAAGGCGTAGCTCGCCATGGGAAACCTCCTTGGGTTGATGGCAACACGCCGGTTACACTCGGTTGCCGTGAAGAAATACCTCGTATCAAACGAGTGCAACCGGGGCGGTATGCAGAAAACATAAGGTCTCCTGCCGAGCCATTGGAGCGTTCTTTAATAGCAATATAGGCATTTCTATAAAAATAGCAAATTTCTGCGGAAATATATGCAAGTCATTGCCGTGTAGAATGTGTCAACAATAATTTATCTATATGTAGAAGAATTATGTATGAATGTTGAACGCTCTGGGGTGTTGGCAGTATTTCATAAGATGAATTTTTGCGTTATTTCACAAACTTGATTTTTTTGCTATCACTATCGCCATGATGCGGTCTGACGCCGCTTGAATCGGCAATGGCGGAAGCTTCGAATGCAGCAGACAGTGACTGGCCTCGAGACTCTCCTTGCGAAGGGGGAGCCTGACCAAATTGCACGGGTGCTCATGCATGAACACCCTGCCGATATAGCCGTTGCTCTTCAAGCCATGCCCCCGGAGGAAAGCTGGCGTATCTTACGGCAGGCCGGCCAGCGGCGTGTGGCCGCTATCTTCAGCTATCTCGACCATGCGTGTCAGATGCAGCTCGCGATGATTGTCCCGCGCGCCGATTTGGCGGCAATCGTAACCGACATGCAATCGGACGACCGTGCGGATCTCTATCACGAGTTGTCCCCTGAGCAGCGGGAGGCGCTCATGCCCGCGCTTGCCCAGGCTGAACGGGAGGATATCCGGCGTCTCACCGCCTATCGGGAAGGCACTGCCGGCGCAATCATGACCTCCGATTACGCGGCGCTGCCGTCCGATATCAGTGCGACCCAGGCGTTGAGACTTTTGCGCCGTGAAGCGCCGGCGAAGGAAACCATCTATCGGGCCTACGTGATTGACGATGAGCGCCGGCTGATCGGTGCCGTTCGGCTCGAGGACATCATTACCGCGCCGCATCGCGCGACCATCGCCGATATCATGGACACCAACTTGCATGCGGTCCGCGTTCACGACGATGAGGAGGCTGCCGCCCGCAAAATCGCGCGATACGATATTATCGCCCTGCCCGTCATCGACGATCAGGATCAGTTGGTCGGCATCATTACGCATGACGATGCACTTGATGTCATGGAGGCCGAGGCTACCGAGGACTTCCATCGCGTGGCAACCATTACCGACCTGGATTCCAGCGTGTCCCGGGCAACAGTGCCCATCCTTTATCGAGCCAGGATTTCCTGGCTTATGATCCTCGTCTTCGGGAACATTTTTTCCGGTGCTGGCATCGCCCATTTCGAGGACACGATCGCTGCACATCTGGCGCTCATGTTCTTCCTCCCGATCCTGATTGCATCAGGCGGAAACGCGGGCTCACAATCCTCGACGCTCATGGTCCGCGCGCTTGCCACGGGTGATATCGCCTTGTCCGATTGGGGGAAGGTCTTCGCACGTGAACTGGCGGTCGCTGTCCTGCTCGGCCTGAGCATGGCGGCCGCGATTGCGGTGATCGGGATCTTCCGGGGTGGGCGTGAAATTGCCCTCGTGATCGCTCTTTCGATGATACTGATCGTCATCGTCGGCAGTCTGATCGGCATGTTGCTGCCGTTCATTCTCAGCCGTTTTCGTATGGATCCGGCTACCGCGAGTACCCCGCTCGTCACATCGATCGCCGATGCGACCGGGGTGCTGATCTATTTCAGCATTGCAAGGCTGGTTCTTGCCATGCCTTGATGGGCGTATCCGGATGACCGCGCCGAGTACGCTATGTTAAGCTCCGCTCGTCGTCGGCGGCGGTTATGTTTCTCAGGTTATCTCATCTATAGGCACGGTTGTGCAACTACTTGTCCAGAATTGAGAGAAGGCTTTGAAATTTTGATTATCTTCAGCAGTCATTGAAAGACCTTCGCATGTCCATAAAGGTGATCGTTGCGGGGATAGCGCTGGAGTGCGATGCGGACCCGGTCTTCGAACGGGCTCTGCAATTGGCACAAATGCATGACGCGCGTCTCATACTTGTCCATGTTCTGGAGAATCTCCTCCTTGTGGAGGACGATATCGGCGCCTGGTCCTCACTTGCCACACTACGTCAGACGTTGGAAGATAACGCACGCGAGCATATCGCTCTGCTCCTTGCTGGTCAGAACCGACAGAATGTTGATGTCGTCGTTGATCATGGACGCGCGCACGAATGCATCGAAGCTGTTGCCCTCGCCCGGGACGCCGATCTTCTCGTTATCGGCCCCGGCAATCCCGCTACGCTTCGCGAGAGGTTGTTTGGGTCCACTGCCGACAGACTGACGCGCAGTGGCCGCGTCGCGGTTCTCGTGGCGAGAGCATCGCCCGAAGGTCCTTATAGCCGGGTCACGGTTGCGATGGATCTTTCGTTGTCTTCCCGACAGGCGCTTGACAAGGCTGTCGCGTTGACGCCGGCTTCCATGTTCGAAATCGTTCATGTCATCGACCTGCCGCTTCCTTTCGAACAGGCTTTACTGAAGGCCGGAACGCTGGCAGCCGAAATCGAGACATACCGCAGAAGCAAAGCGGAGGCCGCGCGAGGCAGGTTGCGCGCGTTACTAATCGATGGCGGGCTTGAGGGGCTGATCTCACAAATCCGTATCGTGGAAGGAGCACCGGCTGAGATCGTGGCGGGGCTCTCGCACGACGTCACCCGGGATCTCCTGGTACTGGGCTCGCACGGTCGCAATGTCGTCACACGGGCCTTGCTTGGAAGCGTGGCCCGGCGCGCCTTGCATAATGCTACTCGCGATATTCTCGTCGTCGCTGCGACCTGATCGGGATGTACCATGCTAGCAGCAGCCCGGCCGGACTATGGGGACAGGGCAGCAGGCGCCGATGCAATCAACGCTTGCGCCTCCGGCCTCAAGCGGGGCCTCGAGTTCTGCGCGGCGGTTCAATCAGGGGAAATAGGACATCATTGATCGCGGTGGCGAGTCCATCGTCGTCATTGGACAGCGTGACACAATCCGCTGCAGCGCGAACAGCGCCGGGCGCCTGTCCCATCGCGATCGAAAGGCCGGCCTTTGCGAACATCGGCAGATCGTTGCACTGGTCGCCGATCACCGCCACATTGGCGAGATCGATGTTTGCTCTGGCGGCGAGAGCCATCACCCCATGCCCCTTGTTTGCGTCCAGCGCCGTAATATCGAGGTAATAGGATTGCGATCGCATGACGGTAGCTTCTTTGCCCAATGTCTGAGTGAGTTCGCTCTCCAGATCGTCCAGTGCCGAAGGATCATCCGACACGGCGACGATTTTGTCGGCCTCAGCGAGAAGATCCGAAAAGTCAGATCGAACACAGGGTTCCTGCCTGGTCGTTACACGCTCTCGATCGGCGTGATGCCCGTCCGCGCTTTGCGTATACCAGCGGCCGGCGCTGAATAGCCATCTGACAATCGCCGGACGTTCGAGCGAATCCCACGCCCGGGTGGCCACCTGTAACGGCAGCCGGGATACAGCGAGTATCGCCCCGTCCTGCCCCACGAGGGTGCCGCCATTGAACGCAGCCATGGCATGCGACAGCCCGAGTTCGTTTGCCAGCCAAAGCATACCGCTCGGCGGCCGGGCACTAATGAGAGCAACCTCGACGCCGCTAGCCATCAGGCGGCGCACGGCGGTGATGACGGGAGGCCCAAGGCTTTTGTCGCTGCGCAAAAGCGTGCCATCCACGTCGGATATCAATAGGCGTAGCGGACCCATCATCGGACAGCGTGCCACGTACGATTATCCCGGGCGATCAGCGCATCCGCAGCATCAGGCCCCGCGCTGCCGGCCACATACTCGTCCGGTTCGCCCGACCGCCAAGCATCGAGCAACGGTTGAATGGCGCGCCAGCCCTCTTCGATCTGATCGGCACGCTGGAACAGGGTCTGATCGCCGACGAGGACATCGTAGAGCAAGGTCTCATATCCCGTACGGTGACCCAGATCGAAAAGGTCAGCATAAGCAAAGCGCAGGCTGGCGGGTGTCGTCTGAAGCAAAGGCCCCGGTTGTTTGACGGCCCACTCCAGCGCCAGGCCTTCACGGGGCTGAATCTGAAGCACCAGACGGTTGGGCGGCAATTTTTGAGCGGGGGCATCCCGGAACAGGCTGAGAGGCGCCTCACGAAAGCGGATGATTATTTCGGTATCGCGCGCTTTGAGGGCTTTACCCGTGCGTAAATAGAACGGAACACCGTGCCAGCGCCACGTTTCCACCATCAGCTTGAGCGCCACATAGGTTTCGGTTCGGCTATCGGTTGCGACACCCGGGGAGCTCCGGTAATTGGCGACCGCCTCGCCGTTGATCGCTCCATCCGTATAGCGGCCCCGCACCGCGTCCATCGGATCGATCGGCCGGATTGCTGCGATGACCTTTGCCCGTTCCGTCCGCAAAGCTTCAGCGTCCAGACTGATCGGAGGCTCCATGCCGATGAGGGCGAGCAACTGGAACAGGTGGTTCGGCACCATGTCACGCAGTGCGCCTGTAGCATCGTAGAAGGCACCGCGGCTGCCAATGGTGACCGTTTCTGCCGCCGTGATCTGGATATGATCGACATAATGGTTGTTCCACACGGCTTCGGTCATTGCGTTGCCGAACCGTGTGACTAGAATGTTCTGAACCGTTTCCTTGCCCAGGAAATGATCGATCCGATAGAGTTGCTGCTCGCTGGCTTGGGCCAGTAGACGCTGGTTCAGTGTTCGAGCTGAAGCCAGATCCGTCCCGAAAGGCTTTTCGATGACGATCCTGCGAAACCCATCCGCTTCATCCAGTAGCCTGGCATGACCCAGGGCCTCGGCGATCGGCGCAAAGAAAGCGGGCGCGGTCGCCAGATAAAAGATGACATCACCCTTGAGACGGTTGGCGAGAAGCTCGTAAATGGCCGGATCTTCGAATTCACCTGCCAGATAGTCTATGTTTTCGCGCCAGGAGTCCCATTCGGCATTTTTCTCAACGAACTGCGAGAGTCTTTCGTACAACGCCACAGCATCGCCCTCGTCATGACTGACGCCCAGAAAAGTGGTTTTCCTGTGTAGCAGCCCGCTTTGCTTCAGATTGACAAGCGCGGGCATAAGAAGGCGACGAGCCAAATCCCCCATTGCGCCGAAGACGACGATTGTCGCGGCAGGAGGAATCGGCGCTTTCCTCATTGCGGGATTTCGACGTGGCCGCCGAAGCCGAAGCGCATGGCCGAGAGCAGCTTGTCGCCGAACGTGCCTTCCACCCGGCTGCGATAGCGCGCGAAAAGCGCGGCCGACAGGACATGGACCGGGATCGCTTCTTCCATGGCGGCCTCGACCGTCCAGTGGCCCTCGCCAGAATCGGCGACTCTCCCGCTGAAGTCGGTGAGCATCTGGTCTTTCGCCAACGCTGCGGCGGATAGGTCGAGCAGCCAGGAAGAGATGACGCTGCCGCGCCGCCACACCTCGGCGATATCGGTGAGGTTGAGGTCGAATCGTACGTCCGCCGGGAGCGTGTCCGATGATCGGCCGCTCAGCACGTCGAAGCCTTCGGCATAGGCCTGCATCAAGCCATATTCGATGCCGTTATGGACCATTTTGACGAAATGGCCGGCACCCGGTGGTCCAGCGTGGATATAGCCCTTTTCGGCACGGGAATCCTCTCCGGTCTGCGCCAGTCGGCCCGGAGTACGGGGGATCGTTCCGAGTCCGGGGGCGAGCGCGTCGAAGATCGGATCGAGCAGGTCGACAGCCGCCTTCTCGCCGCCGATCATCATGCAATAGCCGCGCTCCAGCCCCCAGACGCCGCCCGACGTTCCCACATCGACATAGCTGACCTCCTTCTTCGCTGCGATCCCGGCACGCCGTACGTCGTCCTTGTAGAAGGTGTTGCCGCCGTCGATGATGATGTCGCCCGGACTGGCGAGATGCAGCAGTGCTTCGACCGTGCTTTCAGTGGGGGCACCGGCAGGGAGCATCACCCAGAAGATCCGCGGCTGGGGGAGCTTTCCCGCCACCTCTTCCAGCGAACCGGCGCCAGTCGCACCTTCCTGCTTCAGCGTGTCCACCATTTGTGGTTTGCGATCGTAGACCACGACGCCGTGCCCTCCACGCATCAAGCGGCGCGCGATGTTGGCACCCATGCGTCCCATCCCGATGATCGCGAGTTGCATGTCAGTCCTTCCTTGCCGGGTTACAACGCCGCAGCGATCGCGGCTTGCAGAGCCTCAAGACCGCCGCCTGATTTCTTGAGATGAAGCCGCAGGACGCGGCGGCCGCGCTGCGCCAGTACGGCGGCGTCGCCACGGGCTTGCGCAAGCTGCACGGTGCCGAAACTGGCCTTGTGGCCGGGGATGGCAAGGTCGGGGTCGGGGTCGCGTGTGATGACGAGAAACACGCCGCTGTTCGGGCCGCCCTTATAGGCTTGTCCCGTGGAGTGGAGGAAACGCGGCCCAAAGCCGGCAACGGTCGCCACCCGGCGCGCATCCCGCACCGCGACGCGCATCATCGCCAGCGCGGCCGCATCCGACGCATTGCGTTCCAGATAGGCCAGGAAGCCGGCATAGTTGCCCGGTTCCAGGGCCGCGAAATGCCGGCGCAGCATCGCGATAACGGTGTCGTCCGGTGCGCTTTCATCCTGCAGTGCGAAGATCGCGAAATTCTCATCTTCGGCGACGGGCGTTTCGGGTTCGAGTGTGCCGGCGGTCTCATAGGCGGCGACGAGCTGGCGCGCCGCGACCTTGGCGGCCTCGACGTCGGGTTGGTCGAAGGGATTGATGCCGATGATCGCGCCCGCAATCGCCGTGGCGATCTCCCAGCGGAAGAATTCCTGCGTGATCCGTTCTGGCTGAGCGAGGGAGATGCGCACGATCGGCTGGCCGGCGGCCTCCAGCATGTTCAGCTTCGCCTCCTGTTCCGCATCGACGTCGCTGGTCAGCGCGAAATGAACGAACAGGCGATCATCGCCATAGCTCGCAGGATCACCCAGCGGCTCGAGATCGACGGGAACGATTCCGTGCCCGTTCTTGCCGGTGGATTCGGCCAAAAGCTGCTCGAGCCAGGCCCCCAAAGGTTCCAGGCGGGCGGATGCGACAATAGTCAGCTTGTCGCGGCCTGCGGTGGCAGCTTCGCCGATGATCGCGCCGAGCCACAGGCCTGGATTTTCCTGCGGTGGGACATCACCGCCGCACGACAGGACCATGGGCGATGCAGCCGCATAGAGCGCCATCACGTCGCGACCGATGACGGCTGCGGGCACCATACCGAAAACCGACAGCACCGAATAGCGCCCACCGATTGTGGGATCGCCGGAAAAGATTTGCGCGAAGCGGTCGTTCATGGCGATCTTCTCAAGATCGGACCCCGGATCGGTGACCGCGATGAATTGGTCGCCTTGCCGGCCAGACAGGGCAAAAAAATAGCTGCGCAATAGCGCCGGTTCCATCGTCGAGCCCGATTTGGAGGAGACGATGAACAGCGTTTTCTCCAGATCGATCGACCTGGCGACCTCCGTGATCTGAGCAGGGTCGGTGGTGTCCAGGACATGCAGGCGCGGGTGGCTGGGAGCGTTGCCCAAAATGCGCGCCAGCACTTCTGGACCAAGACTGGACCCACCCATGCCGAGCAGTACGGCATTCGTATTGGTCTGTGCGTGCTCGCGCAGCCGGACGAGCGCGTCGGGGTCGACCTGCCGCTCTTGCCCGGCAGCGAGCCAGCCGAGCCAGTGGTCCTCGCCTTTGCCGGTCCACAGCGATGGATCGCCTTCCCACAAGCGCCGCGGCCACGCTTCCTTGCGCATCATCTCCAGCCGGACCTCGACCTTTTGTCGCAAGGCCTCAGGCAACGTGGCGGTCATCGTGTTGATCGTGTCTCCAACAATTTCTGCGCGCTTCGCGGCTACCGTGCCCAGCAGCGCGTCGGTAGCCTGGGCAAACTGGTTTACGCCGTCACTGACGAGGCTCGCCGTGACCTCGGCGAGGTCGAGCCCGAGCCGGTCGACTTCGGCCAACACATTTTGTGCGCCGATAAGGTCTGCCGCGAGTGTCTGTGCCAAAGTGCCATGGTCGCGGAACGCGGCCATCGTCTGGGGCGGCATGGTGTTGATCGTATCCGGCCCAATCAGCGTATCGACGTAGAGCGTGTCGGGAAATCTCGGGTCTTTTACTCCGGTCGAGGCCCACAGTAGCCGTTGCGGCATCGCGCCCTGCGCCGCGAGATTGCGCCAGCGTTTGCTTTCGATCATCTCCTGGTACCAGGCGTAAGCGAGCTTGGCATTGGCGATGGCGACCTTCCCGCGCAGCGCCGTCAGCGCCTCGGCTTCGCGGTCACCCGCTGCAAGGCGCGCGTCGATCGTCTTGTCGATACGTGCGTCGATCCGGCTGACGAAGAAGCTGGCGACGCTCGCGATCCGGTCGATTGGATCGCCTTTGGCGAGGCGCGCCTCGAGCCCCGCCATATAAGCCTCGGCAACGGCCTGATACGCCTCGATCGCAAACAGCAGTGTGATATTGACGTTTACCCCATCGGCAGTGAGCTGACGGACCGCCGGCACACCGGCCGAGTTGCCCGGCACCTTGATCATGAGATTGGGGACGCCGATCCGGTGCCAGAGCCGCTGCGCCTCGGCAATTGTCGCACCCGTATCGTTCGAAATATAGGGCGAGACCTCCATGCTGACATAACCATCCCGTCCGTTCAGCCGCTCATAGACCGGGCGCAGGTCCGCCGCGGCTGCCCGGATGTCTTCGATCGCTTGGCTCTCGTAGAGGTCCTGGGCACCGATATCGCCTTGCGCCAAGGCAGCGCGGAAGCCCGGGTCATAGGCGTCGCCATGACCCATCGCCTTTTCGAAGATCGACGGGTTGGAAGTTACGCCGGTCACGCCATCGTGCAAGGCGAGCTTGCGCAGCCCGCCCTCCGCGAGGAACTGGCGATCCAGGAAATCGAGCCAGATCGCCTGGCCTGAAGCGTGCAGTTGTCTGAGCAGACTTGTCATCGTTCCACCTACCTAACGTCCCTCCACCAGCTTGCGCGCGGCCAGGCACACCGCATCGAGCGTGAAGCCGAACTTCTCCTGCAGCGCGGCGATTGGCGCCGAGGCACCGAATGTGGACATGGTAATGCTCGCGCCATCGGTACCGACATAGCGGTCCCAACCGAGCGCGCCGCCCTGCTCCACCGCCAGCCGGGCACGGACGCCGCGTGGCAGCACGCTCTGGCGATAGGCTTCACTCTGCTGCTCAAAAAGATACCAACTCGGCAGCGAGACCACGCGCGATCTGATCCCTTCACCGGTGAGCCGCTCATGGGCAGCCACGACCAATGGCAGTTCCGAGCCGGTGCCGATCAGGATGATATCGGCCGTTCCCTCGCTCTCGGCCAGGACATAGCCCCCCTTCTCCAGGCCGCCTGCGTCAACGTAGCGCCTGCGGTCGAGTGTTGGGATCGACTGGCGTGAGAAGATCAGGGCGGTGGGATGATCGGTAGCGTGCAACGCCATTTTCCAGGCGACGGCAGTTTCATTGGCATCGCCGGGACGGATTACATCGAGGCCAGGTATGGCGCGCAGTGCCGCGAGTTGTTCGATCGGCTGATGTGTCGGTCCGTCCTCGCCCACACCGATCGAGTCATGTGTGAAGACGAAGATCACGGGCAGTTTCATGATCGCTGCCAGTCGGATCGGCGGCCGCATATAGTCCGAAAAGACCAGAAACGTGGCAGTGTAGGGCCGCAGATAGGTCAGCGCCATGCCATTGGCGATTGCCCCCATGGCATGCTCACGGATACCAAAATGCATGTTGCGCCCGCTGGGGGTCATCGCTTCAAGTGAGGCGGCGTCCTTGATTTCGGTTTTGGTGGACGGTGAAAGATCTGCCGCACCGCCGATCAGCCACGGGATCTTGGCGGCGATGGCGTTCAGCACCTTGCCGCCGGCGTCACGGCTGGCGATGCCTTTGGCGTCGGGCGTGAAGTTGGGCAGAGCGTCTTGCCAATCGCCGACCATCCGGCCCTCGCATAATGCGTCGAACAACACCGCAAGATCGGGATAGGCCGCGCGATAGTGTGCGAGCATTTTCTCCCACTGCTGGCGCAGCGGCTTGCCGCGCCCCCCAATGGCGCCGGAAAAGCTTCTCCTGGCCTCCTCGGGTACCAGGAAGGAAGCATCCTCGGGCCAGCCATAGCTGCGCTTCGCGCCGCGTATCTCCTCTTCGCCCGGAGCATCGCTATGCGCCTTGCGCGTGCCGGCCCGCGTCGGGAAGCCGATCCCGATCACGGATCGCACGATAACCAGCATTGGCCGGTCGTCGACTGCGCGATAGGTCTCGAGTGTACGGGCGAATGCCTCGGTATCCTCCGCATCCTCAACCACCGCGACCTGCCAGCCATAGGCGACGAAGCGTGCGGCGACATCCTCGTCGAAGGTGAGATCGGTGCCGCCCTCGATGGTGATGCGGTTGCTGTCGTAGATCCAGCAGAGGTTGGACAGGCGCAAATGGCCGGCCAGCGAAGCCGCCTCGCTCGTCACGCCTTCCATCATGTCGCCGTCCGAGCAGATCGTATAGACGTCACCATCGAACAGCGGAAAGCCGTCACGATTGAAGGTTTTGGCGAGCCAGCGCAGCGCGATCGCCATGCCCACTGAATTGGCGCAGCCTTGGCCGAGCGGTCCAGTCGTGGTTTCCACCCCGGTCGTCATACGAAATTCGGGATGACCAGGGGTCCTGGAGCCGAGTTGGCGGAAGTGTCGGATATCATCGAGACTGACCGCAGGCTGGCCCGTCATGCGCCCTTGCGCGTCAATCTCGCGTACATTGGCCAGATGCAGCAGGGCATAAAGCAGCATCGAGGCATGGCCGCAGGACAGCACGAAACGGTCGCGATTGGGCCAGTCCGGCATTTCGGGATCGTAGCGCAAGAACCGTGTCCACAAAGTGTGCGCGACGGGGGCCAGTGCCATTGGCGTGCCCGGATGACCGGAATTGGCCTTTTGTACAGCGTCCATGGCCAGCGTGCGGATCGTGTCGATCGCGAGGCGCTCAAGCGAACCATCTTCGCGCGTATGCGGACGAGCGGGAGGTTTCACGGCATTAATATCCTTGGGTTCTATCTCCCCTAATCCGTAGGCGGTGAGATGGTTTCATAATTTCTTGGAGCTTGCTGACGGCCTGTGGCGCGCTGTCACCAGAGACGCTTTGATGAACACGGACACGCGCGGATCGATCAGGCAGGCAGTGCTCCCAACCCGGCGAGCGGCCGGCTCGCCAGTCTGGGCGACGCTCGCCAGGAGTATGCAACGGCCGCGCTGGAGACCGCATTTTGCAGACACCCGGCAACCAGGAGAAATGCAGACGGCCCGTGTCTGCTCCCGACGGTGCGGCTCTTGGCGAGCGTTCAAACCCGCGGGAGAGGGCGCTGATATTTTCCATCATCCGAGACCTCAATGAGAGAGAAACAAGGCAGCACCGGATTGGCTTTCAAGCAGAAATTGCGTCGT
Organism: Sphingobium indicum BiD32; assembly: GCF_000382885.1. Lineage (GTDB taxonomy): Bacteria > Pseudomonadota > Alphaproteobacteria > Sphingomonadales > Sphingomonadaceae > Sphingobium > Sphingobium japonicum_C. The sequence continues at coordinate 74,717 of NZ_CAVK010000061.1, read as the reverse complement.
GCCACCGAAAATGAACCGTTGCAGCCGCGGATGGCCAAAGGCGCCGGAGACGAGGAGATCTGCGCCGACATTCTTGACGGCTTCCAGGATCGCCGGACCGGCATCACCGTGCGTGTGAAGAACCGTGGATTCCGCTCGGATGCCTTGGTCTGCCAGATAGTCCACCGCGCGCGACCCATCGCACGGATGGGTCATCGCATGAGGAACGCTCAGGAGGACAACCTTGGCGGCGCCGCGTAGCAATGGGACGGCACGGCGGAGCGCGCGTGAAGCTTCGCGGCCGCCATCCCAGGCGATCGCGATGGTTCCCCCCGCTGGCAGCGGTCTATCGGCGATAAATGCGGGGCGGCGCTCGTCGAGCAGGATTTGCTGGAAGGCGCTAGCAAAGAACCCGTGCCCGCGCGTGGCAGACCGCTCCCAGATCACGACGTCAGCCAGTCTCGACACCGTGCGCAGGCCAAGCCAATCCTCTGCATCAACGGCTTCGAACACGGTCTTCGGATAGCCCAGTGCCGCAAGAAGTTCGCGGCAGCGAGTTCGCCCCATGTCGGCACTTTCCTGCAGCGCTCTGATCGCGACATCTGTCGGGCCAAAGCTGCCTTCTCCCGCCCAACTGAAGAGGCTGAGTGGCGATGGCGATGCGTAGACCATCGTGATTGTGGCATTGAACGGCTCGGCCAGTGCTTTGGCGACAGTCAGGAGTTGGGCGTCTTTTTCGCCGCCCAGTACCGGCACAAGAATGTTGGTCCAAGCCATCGCACCTTCACTTTGCTTCAGTTCGCCGTCAGACAACCCGACTACGCCGACATCTGATCGCCCGATTGATTGCCCGATCTGACATCCGCGACACCCGAAGGGGCACGCACCTGATAGTGAAGCAAAATTAAATGCAGACAAGCGAATGGTATTGCTGTTTGTCAGAAAAATAATTGACTTTGGATTTCAATATCCGATTGCGACGGGGCTTTGACGCGGCCTACCCTGGGGGCGTTAGGCGCATGCACTAGGAATGGGAGCTTTTTAAGGCTTTGCGCGTTTCCACTGATTGCTCGTATCGTCCAGCGGCAATTTTCCAGACAGTGGTCAATTGTGTGGGGTCGCGATCAGGCTCCAATATCATGCAATATGATTGCGTTTATTGAGATATAATATGAAACAGCTCATTGCCTTTGACCTTGATGGAACGCTTGCTGAAAGCAAGCAGCCCTTGGCGGAGGCAATGGGTGAAGCCTTGGCCGATTTACTGCAAGTGACGGATGCGGCGATCATTTCCGGCGGCGACTGGCCACAGTTTCACAAACAGGTCGCCTCGCGATTGCCGCATCGGGCCGATCTTGCGCGCTTGTGGCTGTTGCCGACGACAGGCACAAAACTCTACGTCTATCGTGATGGGACATGGATGGCGCTCTATGCGAACCTGTTCAGCGATCGTCAGAAAGCCGAGATTCTCGAAGCCTTTGACGTAGTGCTCCAAGAGACGGGACTGGTACCGGAACAGTCCTGGGGGGAGCGTATCGAGGATCGCGGAAGCCAGATCACATTTTCCGCATTGGGGCAGCGGGCGCCGTTGGCGGCGAAGGAGAAATGGGATCCTGATTTCCGGAAGCGCAAGGTCATTCAGGCTGCCCTGCGCGCAAGACTGCCCGACGTATCGATCAATATCGGCGGCACCACCTCCATCGATGTTACGCAGGCGGGGGTCGACAAAGCATATGGTCTGAAAAAATTGCGGGATGCGAGCCGTGTCGCTCTGGGCGACATGATGTTCGTGGGCGATGCCGTTTTTCCAGGCGGGAACGATTATCCCGCCAAGCAATTGGGACTTGATACCGTCCGTGTCACCGGCCCGGACGCCACATTGGCGGTGATTGCGACCGTCATTGCCTGCCTGAAATGAGGGGCTCAACGCAAGCGCACGGACTCCGGCTTGAACGCCCCTATCCGTCTGTCGACGATACGAGGGTCTCCATGGACTGCGCGCGGAAAGGCTGTTCGCCGGTTGCGGGCGCTTCCGTGAAAATATGCATCTCATATATGACTTTTGACAAGCCCTCGAGCGTTCGTCAGAATGCGGTACGGCGCAAGCGCGCTGTTTTAGGTTTCCTCTGCTCGGTGCACTGGCATGAGAGCGTGATGGTCGGGGATACTCCTGCAGGCGGATGCTTCGCACAGGAATAACAATGGAAAGGACGCGATATGTCTGAAACCTGGCTTCCTACCCTACGGACCGCAACGCCGCAGGACGGCTTCGACCTGGCTACCAAGTTGGCCCGCATCGGCGTCAAGGTCACTCAACCATCCGCGGAACTGCGGGACAAGCTTCGCTCATCATATGAGCAGGATACGGCCCAATTGATTGCATCTTCGCAGGTGATCGCAACGCATTTTCAAACGGTTGCTGCCGCCAATAACTACTGGCGGGAGTGAAGGGCAGGATCTTGAGTTTTCCGGGCTGCCAGCGAGGCCTCTGCCTATCAGGCAAGCTGATTACGCAAGGCGGGATACTGCGGCAAGGGCAAGGAGAGTTGGCGACATGGCACTAGAACATGCAAAACCTGGCGAGATCGTCGATCTAGCCCCCCTTGGTTCAGGCTTGAGACAGACGCCGTCGACTGCCATCGTGAAAACCGCCCAATTTGAGGCGATCCGTCTGGTTCTGCCCGCGAACACCGAAATCCCGGCGCATCAGGTGCCCGGTAATATCACATTGCATTGCCTGGAGGGTGAGGTTGAGTTGGATATCGCGCCAACGCGCATTCGCCTCAAAGCGGATCAATGGACCTATCTTGACGGCGGGGCATCCCATGGGGTGCGGGCGATTGTCGATACTGCCCTTCTCCTGACGATCTTTCTCGACGGCCGAGGTGCTTCGAATAGCAATCTGTAGGGGGCGCAGAAGGCAGGCGACGACAAAGCGGATTTGGAGCCCTGCCTGAAGGCGCTCGCACGCCATGCATGGCGGCTCGGCACAGCTGAAAGAATGTTCTTGCCGACGTTTACAAGGCCACTGTCACCCCAGGGTAGGTAATCTTCCCATCAGTAGCCCGTTGTGCTCCCGCGGTCGGAGCGGCTGGCTCGGCACGGCCGGGCGCCATCAGATGATCGACTGGGTGACCGTTCAGGAGCAGATAGTCGGTTATGATGCGGCGATGACAGCGCCACCACGCGACTTCCGAACACATCAGCGCAATGCGGCCAGCATGGACGAGGTCAATCAACTCCTCAAGTGCGCTGGCGAAAGAATTACTCAGCGCATAGTCGGCATAGTTGTGAAAGCTCTGCACCCGCCAGAACGCGTTGAGCGCGGTATCGACGTCATTCTGCTTGGGCCTGCGTCCGCCCAGGGACGAACTATGCCGATACCCAATTTGCACCGCGGCCAGCGCAACTGGCAATCGATCAATATTGAAAGCCGGATTGGTCCGCGAGCGGGGAAACGCGCGAACATCAACCAGGGTGGCGACTTGCGCATCACGCAACATAGCGAGGAATTCATCGAGATCGCGATTGGAATGTCCAATGGTGACGAAAGGTGCAGACATTATTCGATCTTTGTCAGCGCGGCTTCTTTGTGAGCAGCGATATGGTCGGTCCTGTCGCTTTTGATTTCATACTGCGGGTCGCTCTTTGAGGCCCGATGCCGGTACCCGCGATAGTCGAAATCGGCGTGATGCACCCGGATGATCCGGCCCGACACACGCCCCGCTTCTGAGTTCCAGCTGACATGGTCGCCAACAGAATATCGCGTCAAGATTGGCCTCCTCTCACCGGAGAAACGACCCGTCATGAATGTTGTTCCGATCCATTGACCTGCGCCATGATGTCTTCGCAACCCCCTATCGCCAACTGCATCCGCGCCGTCCGATGTTTCGGCATGCCGGGCACCGCTCCAGGGCCTCAGTGGTGCATTTGAGTTTTCAAACAGGTTCTTCTTCGCCTGCTTCAACTGATCGGCCAGGTTCCGTGATGGCGCTCCATGTGCTGGCGCACGCGTCTGGAAGCTCGGAGCCCTGAACAGGCGAACGGGCACGATATCCAAGGAGATTGCCGGGAGCAGCGCACAAGGCCATACGGATATAGCGCGACTTTAGTCACGTGAGGCGAAGACGGCCAACCAGAGGCTGAGGGGGCAGTGGGCAAAACGGGCAGGAACGGAAGGCCGCCCATTACCGCGCACAAGGCGAGGTCGTGGCGTGGTCAAGTGCATGAATATTTCCACAGGGGGTGATCCGCGGCTTCTGCCCCATTGCGATAGAAGGGTCGGCACATGGTGTTAAGTCGCAGCGTTTCGCAGGCAGATCAGAACCTTGCCGGCCAGGACGCCCAATGCGATTCCTCTGCGTTGCTCGCACGCAACCATGCATGGGCACGGACCATGCAGAACGTTGACCCCGGTTTCTTCCTCCGCGGGGCTGAACAGCAAAATCCCCGCTATTTCTGGATCGGCTGCTCAGACAGTCGCGTTTCGGCGACGCAGGTGCTCAACTTGAATCCAGGTGAGATCTTCGTCCACCGAAACGTCGCCAATCTCGCACCTGCGGATGACCCGAATTTTTCGGCAAGCTTGCAATATGCGGTCGAAGCATTGGAGGTATCGCACATCCTGGTCGTCGGTCATTATGGTTGCGGGGGTATCCGTGCTGCCATGGAGGCAGCGACCGATGACCCAGTTGGCGATTGGCTGACCCCTATCCGCGACCTGCATGCCGCCCATGGTGGTTCTTGTGCGGCAGGAGATGCGGACTGTCTCGCGGAGTATAATGTCCGTGCGCAGGTCGAAGCCCTCGCCTGCAATGCCATTGTCCTGGGGGCCTGGAAGAAAATGGCATCGCTTACCATTCATGGCTGGGTGTATCTGATTGATCAGGGCATTCTAAAGCCGGTCTGTGCGCCCGTTTCAGGTGGAATTGAGAGCAGAGAATGAGAAAGCGGGTCATGAATGGATATTTTTCAAGTTCAGGCTTCGTAACCGAAGGTGAGGATGCTTTCTCTAGGACCGTCGGCTTTTTCGATTCCGTTCTACGCGGGATCGGCCAGGTCATGTTTCAAGGAAACAGCTACACTGGAATAATATTCACTATTGGTATTTTCTGTAATTCCGTACCGTTCGGGGTGGCCGTTCTGCTTGGCACGATCGTCAGCACAGCCACGGCGATGTTGCTCGGAGCCGATCGAAATCTCGTACGTATCGGCCACTATGGTTTCAATGGCGGCCTCGTTGCCATTGCCCTGCTCTATTTTCTCCAGCCGACATCGCTCACCTGGTTGTGCGTCATTCTTGCCGCCGCTGGCTCTACCATTGTCATGGCAGCGCTGGGTCGGCTGCTGGATATCTGGAAGATCCCGGCACTGACGGCACCTTTTGTCTTCACCTCGCTGTGCTTCTTCCTGGCGACAGCCCGCTTCGGGCGTCTTCAGTCCACGGACCTGCTTCCGACTGCCGGCCTGCCAAGGGCCGTATCAGTCGAGGGAGTGGTGGTCGCCAAAACGATCGGCGAAGGGCTTTTCAATGGTATTGCACAGGTCTTTTTCCAGCAAAGCGTGCTGACGGGCTTCCTCTTCACAATTGGTTTGTTGGTGGGGTCGCGGGCCGCTTGCCTGGCGGCGTTGGCTGGTTCCGCTACCGGACTGCTGGTCGCCTGGGGCATGGGAGCGGCCGAGCCCGCGATCCGTGCCGGCGCCTTTGGCTTCAACAGTGTGCTGGTCGCCATAGCGCTTGGCGCTACCTTCCTGGCGCGAGGCCGAGCGTCGCTTGTTTACGCCCTATTCGCTGCGACTATCACGCCGTTCGTCTATGCTGCCGTTTCGGCGGCACTTGCCCCGCTGGGTGTACCTGCATTGACGTTCCCGTTCGTGCTGGTCACATGGATATTCCTGTTCGCAGGGAAAGCTTTCATGGCTCAAAACCAGAACCCGATGTCCTCGCTCGACTCGCCCCAGAGGTCGAACACGTCGTTACTGCCCTTGCCGCCAACATCGAACGCAAAATGACGCGGCTTTGGGCAATTGCCATTACAATCCTGGCGTTTGCAACGAGTAGCGGGCCGGCCCTGGCGCAATCCCAACCAGATGTTCCCAAGCTGCGGGAACTTTGTCCGGATCGCCCGGGCCTCGGTACCCCGGCATGTACGATCGATAGGGGTCATGTCGTCGTCGAACTTGGGATGGGCAGCTGGGTACGAGACAGCGACGCTGCGGTTCGAACCGATAGTGTTTCGAGCGGAGAATTGCTCGTCCGAGTTGGTGTCACCAATTCACTTGAAGCACAATTCGGATGGTTCGGTTATAGCCGCACTCGAACGCGCGACTTGCAATCTGGAAGCTTGAGCGAGGCTGGCGGCGGAGGCGATATCAGCATCGCCCTGCGTCAAAATCTCAGTAATCCTGATGGCTCGGGGACTGCCGTTGCGGTAATGCCATATGTGACATTGCCGATTGGCACGTCACCATCGGGGGCTGGCGATTGGGGGATTGGCCTGCTGGTGCCGATGAGCGTTGAGCTCCCGAAAGGACTTTCAATATCGCTCACGCCCAGAATCGACGCAGTAGTCGACAGCGATGGCCGCGGCCGCCACCTGGCGTTCGGGACGACGGCTGGTTTCGGCTTTGAGATCATCAACAAGCTCTCCGCCACGGTTGAGTTATCCATGGCTCGTGATTGCGAACCGGCCGGGCATAGCACGATCGGGCTAGCCGGCCTGTCATTTGGGTGGCAGCCCACTGACGCGTTGCAGCTCGATGCTGGGCTCAACATCGGCCTCAACCACGACAGCCCCGATAGGGAAGTTTACGTAGGCATTACGCAGCGCTTCTGAGATGGACATGGTGATCTCGAAGCAGGCTCAGACCGGAGGCGATCCGGTCCCTGGGAGAAACAATGCTTGTGTCCTGAAATTCTTGCGCTTCTGAAAATCTGTTCCGGGGGACCTGTCGTATCATGAGTGTGATTTTACATGTCGACGCCTGGAAATTGGGCATTGCCTTCTTCGTTTTGATGCTGCTGGCGGGTTGGGTTGGCGTCGTGGTTGCCCCCAAAGTCGGTCAGGCAACTGACAACGGTCGAACGCGAATAGCCGATGCAAGTATCGCGCTGTTCGCACTCCTGTTGGCGTTTTCCTTTTCGGGGGCTGCGGATCGGTATGAAAACAGGAAGGGCTTTCTGCTCGACGAAGCTATCGCCATAGGTGATTTTGCGGCCACCTCTTCCATGCTTGAAGACCCAGAAAGAGGGCAAATCCGCAGCGAACTGATCGGGTATGTCAAGGAACGCCTGGCGTTCGGCACCGTTCACATCGAAGCCCCCGAGATGAATGCGATTACCGCCCACAGCAGCGCACGGCAGGAGAATATCCGGTCGCTTCTAGCCGCGGTCATATCCGAGAAAAAATCGCCAACCTTGCATACGCCACTGATGAACGGTTTCAACGGGCTGACGATGACGCATGACAAGGCATTATATGGCAGCCAGAATCAGGTTTCGGATACCATAATCATTCTCCTGGTTCTGTTCGGGATGGTGAGCGTATTCATGATCGGCAAAACGGAAACCTCGCACAAACAATACAAGGGACCATCGATATGGATTGTGGTCTACATAACCCTTGTCACAGCCGTCTTCATGGTGACTGTGGATCTTGAGCAACCGCATCGCGGGGTCATGAGAAGTTCGAAGGCTCCATTGATCGATCTCCTGGATTCGCTGGAACGTCCCGACGCGCCTGATGCGCGCCGATGATCAACACGGATGACAGACGCGATATCGGGGAACGCGCCGCGGCCTGTTCGCCGATCCGATGGTGTCAGGGCTTTTGGGCAACTTGCTGATATAGGCGCCGAATATCGTTTGGCTGCGCCAGGTCGTGGCCCGGGCTCATGACTGCGGCAGCGCCAGCGGCGATCCCGAAACGAAACGCTGCATTCATGTCCCAGTCAATCGCGATCGCAAAGAGCATGGCGGCGAGGAAGCTGTCGCCGGCACCGACCGCGCTCTTGGCCTCGATGGGTGCTGCTGGCAGGTGGAGGTGTCCGGCAGTGCTGGCGAGGATCGCGCCGTCCCGCCCCATCGTTACGGCGACATGGGCGGCTTGTCCTGCTCGTACGATTGCCATGGCAGCATTGGCGATATCGTCAGGATTGGAGAGTGCCAGTCCCGTGAGTTGCCGCAACTCACCGATGCTGGGTTTTACCAGGAAGATTCCGCCTTCATCGAGACAGCCCCTGAGACCGGATCCTGAACTGTCGAGCACGACAGGGATGTCCCGGCGACGCATCAGTGCGGCAACCTGACCATAAAAGTCGTCGGGCACACCTGGCGGCAGCGAGCCGCTCAAGACCATGAAGTCGCATTGTGTGTTTCCGAGCAGGGCCAGACATGCCTGCCATTCGGCAGGCTGGATCGCCGGACCGGGCGGGACAAAGCGGAATTCCTTGCCGCTTTCGAGTTCGAGCACGGCAGATGCGATACGCGTCTGCCCCGCGATGCATATGCGGCTGCGAACCAGATGATGAAGGTCGAGCAAGGCGTCGAGGGCATCGCCCGTTGCGCCGCCCGCCAGATAGTAGCTGCTGGCCTTGCCGCCGAGGCGGCCGAACACGCGCGCGACGTTGATGCCGCCGCCGCCCGGATTATGAAATTCAGACCTGGTTCGCATCTTGCGCGTGTGGAAGAGGCGGTCGATTTCATAGGCGACGTCGACGGTGGGGTTCAGCGTCAGGGTGGCGATGTGGGGCATCCCGGAGTTTGAGCAAGCTGGACGCCTTCCGGTCTATCCGCAATATTCCCAATGCGCCCTGCCGGTTGAACGTGCGAAGATCGTCTCGCCGGGATGCCTCCACGATCAGGGCTGCGCGATATTTTGGCGGGTGCACATCTGGGGGGCACGGAAAATGAGGCAGAGATACGTTCGTCTTCTACCCTGGACTATCCTGTGTCTGGGGGCTGTTCTGGCATTGCTGTTGGCGGTGACCGGTTCGCGCGGCTGGTCGGTGGTGGCTGGCGCCGCCGCCGTGCTTGCTTTGCTCGGCGCACGCGACTGGCTCCAGCCTAAACACGCCGTACAACGCAACTATCCCGTGATAGGGCATGTTCGGTGGTTCGTCGAAAGCTTGCGGCCCGCTGTTCGTCAATATCTCTTCGAAGCCGATGAGGAGGCGGCGCCGTTTTCCCGCGCGCAGCGAACACTGGTCTATCGACGGGCAAAGAACGAGGCCGGGGATCATCCATTCGGGACTCTCCTTGACGTCTATCGCGATGGCTACGAATTCATCAATCACTCGACGCGGCCCGTCCCGAGCGCCGATCCGGCCGATTTCCGGGTGACGGTTGGCGGTGATCAATGTCGCCAACCCTACTCGGCATCGATCCTCAACATTTCCGCAATGAGCTTCGGATCACTATCCGCCAATGCGATCCGGGCCCTAAATCGGGGCGCTGCGCGCGGTGGCTTCTATCACGACACCGGAGAGGGCAGCATCAGCCCCTATCACTGCGAAGGGGGCGATCTGGTTTGGGAGATAGGTAGCGGCTATTTCGGGTGCCGGGATGAGCACGGCCGGTTCGATGCCCAGCGTTTCGCCGCGCAGGCAGCACTAGAGCAGGTCAAAATGATCGAGCTCAAGCTCAGCCAGGGCGCGAAGCCAGGACATGGTGGGATCCTCCCAGCGGCGAAGGTGACTCCTGAGATTTCAGCGACACGCAAGGTGCCGTTGGGGCAGGACTGCGTTTCGCCGGCTCTTCACCAGGAGTTTTCGAACCCGATCGAAATGATGCAGTTCATCGGCCGTCTGCGCGAATTGTCGGATGGCAAGCCGGTCGGCTTCAAACTGTGCATCGGCCATCCCTGGGAGTTCATGGGCATGGTCAAAGCAATGCTCGAAACGGGCATCCACCCCGATTTTGTCGTGGTTGACGGAGCAGAAGGAGGAACGGGTGCTGCTCCGGTCGAGTTTGCCGACCATATCGGCGTCCCGATGCGTGAGGGGTTGCTGTTCGTCCACAATGTCCTGACCGGCGCAGGGCTTCGCCATCAGGTCAAGGTGGGCGCTGCTGGCAGGATAATCAGCGCTTTCGATATCGCGAGCGCGCTTGCGATCGGGGCGGACTGGGTCAACTCGGCCCGAGGGTTCATGTTCGCGCTGGGGTGCATCCAGTCGCTTGCCTGCAATACCAATCGCTGTCCGACGGGTGTTGCAACGCAGGATCCGTTGCGCCAGCGAGGGCTGGTCGTGCCGGACAAGGCAGACCGCGTGTTCCGCTTTCATGCGAACACCTTGACCGCGCTTGCGGACATGGTCGCCGCGGCGGGATTGCGCCACCCGTCAGCGCTTCGCCCGCGACATCTGGTGCGGCGGGTAAGCGCAACCGAAATTCGGCAATTCGCGCAGCTCCATCGCTTTCTGGAACCCGGTTCTTTGCTGGACGACAGCCTCGCTGATGGCTTCTACCGGCAAAGCTGGGAGGTTGCTCGCGCTGAGAGCTTTGAGGGGCTTTCCGACGATCTTCGGCCCTATGGCGGCGTTGGCGAAGCGCTAACGGCCTGTCCGCGAGGTGAGGGCACTCGGTAGCCCACCATGGAGAAGCCCGGAGGATTGGTGACGATCCACTTCAGCAGCGGATCACCCCTGTCCGCAGGATCAGCTTCAAAACAGCGACAGCAGCTTCAGTCTGCGCGGACGAGGGAAATGCCCCGGTCCGCGAGATAGCCGGCCAGAACGGTGGCTTGGTTTATTCGGGTATCCCTGGCGCCGTAGAGCAGCGTGACGTCTTGGCTCTTGGCGAGCGCGCCAATGCGGGCGACGGGTTCGGGATTACCGTCGAGTTCCTCGCGATATTTTTCCCGGAATTCGGTAAAGTGGGCGGGGTCATGGCCGAACCATTCGCGAAGGGCCTGGCTCGGTGCGATCTCCTTGAGCCAAAGATCGACGTGAGCGGCCTCCTTCGAGAGCCCCCTCGGCCAGAGACGATCGACGAGAACCCTGAAGCCGTCCTCCGGTGCGGGAGATGCGTAAATCCGCTTGATGTGTACGGTGCCCATGATCAGCTTCTCCTTGTCCCACCGCCGATCCAGGCCGGCGGATCGCTCGCTGGGAAAGATTCGATCGAAGCTTCATCGACCTCGTCGATCACGTCGCGATTGGCGACAATGATGTGGACCTGGCGCGTGATTTCCTGCTTCAACCCGACAAGAACCGCCCCGCTGCGGTTTTGCGTCGAGTTGGTACTGCCGCAGAAGCGTTGAACGACGACCTCTTCGACAAGTTCTTCCAGGCTCCGAGCCTCGACGCGGTGCCGCCCGGCAACGAACCGAGCGGCCTCCGCGAGCAGTTCGGGGGCGATGGGATCGTCATATTCATGGGTCATAAGACTATCCTGCTTCTGCCAGGAGAAATGCGATATCGGCACCGACACGCATATCCTCCTCGGTTCCCAAGGCATGTTTTCGCATTAACCCCCGTCGATCGATCAGGATCAAGGACGGCGTGCCCTGAATCGCATAGGCCGCCATCGTCTGTGGGATCGGCCCGGTCTTGCCAGGAAGATCGACGCCGATGGGGAAGGTCAGGCGATATTCGTGGATGAAGGCTGCGAGTGCCTGAGGAGGCATCGCCTCGTGATGCTCAAACACCGTATGCAGACCGATGACGGCAACATGATCGGGGCCGAAGAAGCGAGCGATCCGCTGCGCCTGAGGTATGCCGTTGGCGACACAGCCCGGACAGAGCATCTGGAACGCGTGGAGCACGATGACCTTGCCGCGCAATGCTGTCAGGGTGAGCGGATCGGTATTGAACCACTGGCTGACATGCCAGTCTGGTGCGGGAGAAGCAGAAACCTCATCCATCATTGCCTCCGGGCCAGCGTGAACCGCGTTACCTCAGGTTGACCAGGGTGACCATCCCGCCCATCACGATGCCAAAGACCATGATCATGATGCCTGCAATGCGCAGGATGTAGGTGATCGGATCATCTTCATTGTTCGCACGAGCAATCGATGTGGCGGGCGGTGACGGGCGGCCGATGAGACGCCGGACCGCCCTTTGGCGGAAGGCCATCGAGAAGCCGGCGAAAGCGAGCATAGCACCGAAGATATCGACGATCAGTACATAGCCAGGCATGGATTCTTTCCTCCCTTCGTTGGGGCGCCAGGACTTGTCAGTCCCGACATGCTGCGAGGCCTTCGGCAAGACCGGCAAGCAGATCCTGCTCGGCCTCCAGGCCAACCGAGAGCCGCAGCAGACTGTCGCTGATACCTGCGGCAGCGCGAGCCTCCACTCCCATATCGGCATGGGTCATGGTGGCCGGGTGAGCAACCAGGCTTTCGACGCCCCCGAGGGATTCCGCGAGCGTGAAGAACCGGACCGAGGCGATGAACTGCCGAACGGCCGATACGCCGCCCGCCAGCTCGAAGCTCAACATGGCGCCAAAGCCGCGTTGCTGGCGCGAAGCGATAGCATGGCCGGGATGCGATGAGAGACCCGGATAGTGGACTTTTGCCACGACCGGATGGCGCTCGAGATAATGAGCGATAGCCATGGCGTTGATTTGTTGTCGTTCCATGCGCGCAAAAAGCGTGCGCATGCCGCGCAGGGTCAGCCAGGAATCAAAAGGAGCTCCTGCACTGCCGACGACGTTCGCCCATTGACGCAGTTCGCCGACCTCGGCGGGATCCGCTGCGACGACTGCTCCGCCAATCACGTCAGAATGGCCATTGAGGTATTTTGTGGTGGAATGGACGACATAGTCCGCGCCCAGTGCGATCGGCCGCTGGATTGCGGGAGACAGGAATGTGTTGTCGACGGCAATCTTGGCCCCGACGGTCCTCGCCTTCGTGGCGAGGGCGGCGATATCGACGACCCGCATCAGCGGATTGCTCGGCGTTTCGATCAGCACAAGCGCCGGAAACTCTTCCAAAGCGGCGGCATAGGCAGCTATATCCGATTGATCGACGAAACGAACCGAGCAGTGACCGCGGTCCGCTCGTGCCTTGAGCAGGCGCATGGTGCCGCCATAGCAGTCATGCGGCGCGAGGATCAGATCGTCCGGCCGTTGGCGGCTGACGAGCAGATCGAGAGCAGACATCCCGCTCGAGGTGATGATGGCCCCTGCCCCACCCTCCAGCTTGGCAAGAGCATCGGCGAGAAGATTCCGGGTCGGATTGCCCGCTCTGCCATAATCGTAGACACGTGGTTCGTCGAAGCCGGCGAACTCGTAGGTACTGGAGAGATAGAGCGGTGGGGCGACCGCGCCAAAAGCGGGGTCGGCCGCGACGCCATAGGCGGCCGTTATCGTCTCCGGACGAGGAAGTTCGATCCTGTTGTCAGTCATTGAAGTGGCGCCCCTCCGTAACTTCGCGGACAATGCCGGCCCTGATGGTGAAGTCTCCAAAATGCTCGCCGGGTTCCCGTTCACGGGCGAAACGCCCGATCGCCTCTGCCAGAATCTCGAGGATTGCAGGCTCACCGATATTCTCGCGAACCATGCGATTCAGTCGCTCGCCGTGAAAACCGCCCCCCAGATAGAGATTGTACTTACCCGGAGCACGGCCGGTGAGCCCTATTTCTGCAATATAGGGCCGCGAGCAGCCGTTCGGGCAACCGCTCATCCTGACCGTGATAGGCTCATCGGTGAGCCCGTTATCAGCAAGGATTGCCTCGATCCTGTCGAGCAGTTTGGGCAGGTAGCGCTCACTCTCCGCCATGGCGAGACCGCATGTGGGAAAGGCCACGCAGGCGATGGCGTTGCGCCTGAGAACAGACAAATGATCAATGTCAGGAAAGTGCTCGGCAAGGATCGCATCGATCGCCGGCCGATCTTCGGAGCGGACGCCGGCTATGATCAGATTCTGATTGGGTGTTAGCCGAAAGGTACCATGGTGGGTTCGCGCAATGTCGCGTAGCGCATCAAGCAGCGTCAGATCGAGACGGCCGTTCTCGACAATGAGCGTCCGATGATGCCGACCGTCGGGCGTGGAGTTCCAGCCATAACTGTCGCCGTTGGAAGTAAAGTCGCAGGGCCGCGCGTTCTCGAACGGTAGCCCCATGATGCGTTCGATCTCAGCCTTGATCCAGTTGAGGCCCTTGTCGTCTATCGTATATTTGAAACGCGCGCGCTGGCGGTCCTTGCGGTCGCCGTAATCGCGCTGGACGGTCATCACAGCGTCGGCGCAAGCTATGACGCGATCGACGGGAACAAAGCCAATGACGCTGGCCAGGCGCGGGTAGGTTTCCGGCGCCTGGTCGGTGCGGCCCATGCCGCCGCCAATGGCAACGTTGAACCCCTCCAGGCCAGCGGCGCCACCGATCGCGATGAAACCGAGATCCTGTGCGTAGACATCAATGTCATTGGAGGGCGGAAGCGCAAAGCCGATCTTGAACTTTCTCGGCAAATAGGTTCGCCCGTAGAAAGGTTCTTCCGCTTCCGAGCTGGCCGCCAGTTCGCTGCCATACCAGATCTCATGATAGGCTCTGGTCTTGGGAATGACGTGATCGCTCACCCGCTTTGCCATGGCGGCGACTTCGGCATGAAACCGCGAGCTCTGCGGGTTGACGGTGCACATCACGCCGCGGCTGTCATCGCCGCAGGCGGCAACGGTATCGAGCAAGGCCTCATGCAGACCCTGAATGATCGGCCGCAAGCTGTCTTTGAGAACCCAATGAAACTGGAAGGTCTGACGCGTAGTGAGGCGCAGCGTCTCGCCACCGTGGCGACGGGCGAGTTCATCGAGCTTGAGCCACTGCGCCGGCGTGCAGACGCCACCCGGCAGGCGGACCCGGATCATGAACTGATAGGCCGGTTCCAGCTTCTGACGGCGGCGCTCATCGCGCAGGTCGCGGTCGTCCTGCTGATAGATGCCGTGAAACTTCATCAGCTTCACGTCATCGGCCGAAGGAACAGCACCCGTTATCCGGTCCAGCAAGCCTTCCGCGATGGAGCCGCGCAGATAGTTGCTGCGATCCTTCATGGCTTCGTCCGGCCCGAGCCGTTCGAGCGACTGTGACAGGTCCCGGCTACGGTCGATCAGGGTAGTGTCTGTCATTTCAAGTCCCTTCAATAGACATCACGCTGATAGCGGCGGTCGGCCTGAAGCGAACGGACATAGTCCTCTGCGGCTTCGCGGCCGGTGTGAGCTTCATGGGCGACGATATCGATCAGCGCCTCGTGCACGTCAGGCGCGAGATTGGCCGCGTCGCCGCAGACATAGATATGAGCGCCTTCCTCCAGCCAGGCGAAGATGTCGCGTGCCTGCTCCTTCAGGCGGTGCTGGACGTATATCTTGTCAGCCCGGTCGCGCGAGAAGGCGACATCCATCCGGCTCAAGGTGCCGTCCTTGAGCCAGCCCTGCCATTCGGTCTGGTAGAGGAAGTCCGTGCGGAAATTGCGTTCACCAAAGAACAGCCAACTCTGGGCAGCGATGCCGCGTGCTTCGCGCTCCTGAAGGAAGGCGCGATAGGGCGCGACGCCGGTGCCCGCTCCGATCATGAGGATCGGGGCATCGTTGGCTGGCAACCGGAAATGCTGGTTGCTCTGGATGTAGACCGGCAGGACCGTATCGATTTCCGCACGGTCGGCGAGGAGACCTGAGGCAACGCCGCTCCGCGCAGTGCCGTGGAGGCCGTAACGCAGCGGTGCAACCGTGAGATGGGCTTCGTCGGGGGTCGCACAAAGACTTGAAGCCAGCGAATAGAGCCGCGGCTGGAGGGGACGCAGGGCCGCGACAAAGCCCTGGGGCATCACATCTCGCACCGGGAAGCGGCGCACGATGTCCAGAATATGGTGGGTCCGCAGGAAGACAGAGCGCTCACCAGCGCGGTCCTCCTCCTGCAGTTGCCGCAGGAAGGGTGCTTCGCTGAGCAGCGCCCAGTAATCGAGAAAACGGGGCGTCGCGGCCGTGATCTCGAAGCGATGAGTCAGGGCCTCCTCCACGGTAGAGACCTGGCCCTTGAGCTCGAACTTCGTTTCTGACGCCAAGCCCAATGCTTCCAGCAAGTCGACGACCACCGCGGGATCGTTTGAGGCGGCGATGCCGAGCGCATCGCCAGGTTCGTAGACAAGACCCGAACCGGCGATCGAGAATTCGATATGCCGCGTTTCCTTCGTCGAGCCGCGGCCAACGATCGCCATGTTCTCGATGATGGGCGCGGGAAAAGGATTGCGTTTGTCGTAGGCCGATGGCGCCGTGGCGATCGGATGGGCTTGAGTAACTGCAGTGAGAGGCGGACCAGCGTGCGCCTCGGCCGCAAGCTGATCCGAAACAGCGCTTATCCATGCGTCGGCGGGGTCCTCATAGTCCACATCGCAGTCGACGCGGGCGATGAGACGGTGTCCGCCGAGCTCCTCGAGACGTTGATCGAGGCGCTTGCCGGCCTGACAGTAATATTCGTAGGTTGAATCGCCGAGAGCGAGCACGGCGAACCGCACGCCGTCCATCTTCTGGGCTTTCCGCCCCTCGATGAATTCGAAAAAACCGGTCGCAGGCTGCGGCGGGTCGCCCTCTCCATAGGTGCTGACAATGACCAGAAGATCCTGTTCCTGGGAGAGCTGGCGCACCTTGTAATCGGTCATGTCCGATAGAGTGCAAGTGAGCCCCTTCTCCTCGACGGCGGTTTTGAGGGCTCTTGCGAGTTCCGCGCAATTCCCTGTTTCGGTCCCATACAGAATGGTCAATGCCCGGGCGGAAACGGAAGACGCCGGCTGCGGGCGGGGCGGCCGCGAACCGGCGTCTAACCCTGAGAAGTAACCGCTGAGCCAGCACATCTGCATCGGATCAAGCGACCGGGTCAGTTCTTCGACCTGTCGCCATTGGTCCAGGGTCAGGGGGTTCCCTGGCGATTCCGGTGCGTTCATGTGTATCGTCCTCGGCTTTTTGCTCCTTCCTGCGCTCCGGCCTGTGATCAGGATCCTCTCTTCCGGGCACCGTTGTGATGAAGCGTCTCTCACTCAGAGCGCAATTTTGCGAGAGGATGATCCATAAGGCAAATGACTATTATTGTTATTTTAATGCAAATAATGTGGTTTCAAATTCTCTTTTCTCGAGCAAGGCACTACGGGATATCTCGCATAGCCCGAACCTCACCAGCGACTAAGGCTACGAGAATTTCCATCCAAGCTGGAGCCGGGTGAACCAATGAGCAACGAACCAAGGATCACCTTTTACGGCGCCGCTGGTGCCGTCACCGGTTCCTGCATGGAACTCCAGTATGGCGGACAGACAATCCTTATCGATTGCGGTCTGTTCCAGGGGCCGCGCACTCTGGAAGCGCTGAACCGGGAGCCATTTTCGTTTGATGTGAGCAAACTTGCAGCGGTCGTCCTGACCCACGCGCATATCGACCATAGCGGCCTGTTGCCGAAGCTTGTCGCGGAAGGCTATCGCGGACCGATCTACGCGACACCACATACGCGCGACCTCCTCTATTACATGTTGCCCGACGCCGGGCGCATCCAGGAAAGTGAGGCCGAACGGCGTAATCGCCGCCAGGACAGACGTGACGAAACGCCCGCCGAGCCGATCTACACCGAAGAGGATTCCAAGACTGCCTACGAGCAGATCGAGACGATCGCACTAAATCTTTGGTCCGACGTGGCGCCCGGCTTCAAAGCCAGGCTCTGGAATGCTGGGCACATCCTGGGATCTGCGTCCGTCGAAATCGAGGTGGGTGGTTCCCGGCTACTCTTCTCCGGAGATCTGGGACCGGATCACAAGGCGTTTCATGCCGACCCTGAGGGGCCTTCCGCACTGGATCATGTGATCTGCGAGAGCACTTACGGCGATCGCGTTCGCGAGGATGTGACGATCGAACAACGGCGGACTTTGCTGGAGGCGGAAATCAAGGCCGCCCTCACGCGTGGCGGCAACCTTGTCATCCCGGTTTTCGCGCTCGAGCGCACCCAGGAACTGTTGCTCGACATTGCGACGCTTATCAACACTGGCCGCCTGGCCCATCCGCAGGTCTTTATCGATTCACCGCTGGCGACACGCGCGACCGAAGTGTTCGCTAAGCATGCGGATGAACTCGAAGACATGGGTTCGGGCGAGATTTTCCGCCATCCCTCGTTTCATTACACCGGCAGCACCATGGAATCGATGCGCCTGAACGAAATATCAGGTGCGATCATCATGGCCGCATCCGGGATGTGCGAGGCAGGGCGCATTCGCCACCATCTGCGGCACAATCTCGCCCGACGCGAGTCAACGATCCTGTTTGTCGGCTTCCAGGCAGCCGGGTCACTGGGGCGAACGATCCTCGACGGAGCAAGCCGCGTGCGCATCTGGGGACAGGATGTGGCGGTCCGTGCCCAGATTCGGCGGATCGACACCTATTCCGCGCACGCCGACCAAAATGATCTTCAGCGGTGGATCAGGGCGCGACAGCCGATCGAGGGCAGTCTCTTCCTCAGCCATGGAGAAGCCGGTTCAATCGAAACCTTGCGGCGCCTGATGCAGTGCGAAGACGCCGCAGCATCGATCATCGCACCCAAGATCGGCGAGACCTATGCATTAGGCGCCCGCGCGCCAGCCAGACGCTTGAAGACAGGAAATCCTGAGTTGCAGGGGGCGGTCGAGCGCGACTGGCAGAATGACTATGCCGACTTCTCGGCCCGCCTGAAGAGGCAGCTGCAGGACATTGAAAGTGCGTCTGCCAGGCGCGAGGCTCTCGCCCGGATGGCGGAGATACTGCATTCTTACCAAGCCCATCGCGAGAAGCGAAAGGAGAGCAGGAACTGACTGCCTGCAGTGACTGATCTGACCTCGTTTGGGCTTGTTTGGCAAGCGAACCGCGAGCGCCAGGCATTAGGAAAGCTACTTATGGGCGCGCTCCGTCGCATCACCTATTTCACCTAGGGAACACACAACGGAGTATGACATGTCGAACACGCCGCATACCTTGGGGGAAGAGTTTCCGGGGCAGATGGACAAGATTCATGCACTGAAGGTTTCGGATCCTCGCTTCGCGCAACTGCTCGCGGATTATGACGCAGTGAACGACGAAATTCATGTGGCGGAGACCAACCTCCAGCCTGTATCGCAAGATCACGAAACCGGCTTGCGTAAACGCCGCCTGGTGATCAAGGACCAGATCGCCGAAGCGCTGTCGCTGATGGCCTGATCGGTGAGGGGGCCGGCTGCGGTGCGCCTGGCACCGTTTCGGCTAGGCCAAAGAACAGAAGGCTGGAGCGGACCATCGTTCCGCTCCAGTCCTGGGTTCCCGTTCACGCAATGACAGGCACCGCTCAATATGGGCGAGTGCCCTCACCTCCGTCCGGATGCCTGGAAACCCCGGTAGATCGGTTGGCTGCTCGATGCGCCGGAGCCACGAATGCGCGTGGTTTTGCAGCAAGCAAGCTGCTATGCCACTGCCGATGAGTCACTTCTTGATGGTCCTACGCATGCAAGCTCATGGCGGTCGCCTGATGACGCGCCTGCACCCCTCGGCGCGGCACGGGCTCTAACCGGGTTCGTTCCGACCGCGGTCGAGGATCTTCCGGGCCCCGGCAGCCGATGGCCCCTCCCTTTTTTGCGCTGGGAACAGCGCCACGGCGAGAATCACACCTCAAGGGTGCTGGAGAGAGAAATGACAAGTCATTCCAAGGGGACGGACCCTGCTCAACCACTGATCGCCCGCCGGGCGCAGATCGAGGCGTCGATGGCACTCTATCTGACAGGGCCAATAGGGGACGAGCCTTCGCGCGAAGACAACGACGCGGCTCACCGTCTTGTCGAGACCCTGATCACATCCTTGCGCGAACCGGAAGCGTCCGCCACTGCGTTTGCAGGGCAGCCCGTCGCGCGGCATTACTACAGTCGGTTCGGAGATGGGCTCGCCCCCATATTGAGGGATGTCCTCGGCTCCGATGCCGATGCAGGATTGCTCGCTAGCGCTATCGACGGTTACTGGCGTGCGGTTCGAAGCCAGCTCCAATAGTGACCGGCTGGTTTGGGTAACCCGGACTGCGCCCCACAATCTCCTGACGGCTCGGCATCTGCGAGCCGAAGGGTTCAACCCCTTGATCGAGCCGGTTCTGCGCGTCACGACAATCCGGTCCGGTGAGCCCATTGCTGTGCCCGATGCCCTGGTATTCACTAGCCTCCAGGGCATACGCCGGCATCGCTTCTTCCCGTCATTGGCAACGCTACCGGTCTTCGCGGTCGGCGACCATAGCGCACGATTTGCCAGGTTGCGTGGCTATCGCAACGTCGCTTCGGCGGCGGGCGACGTGCACGATCTTCGCAGGCTCATCCGCGAAACGATGCGCCCTGGATCGAAAATTCTTCACTTGAGCGCTGCCCAGCCGGCAGGAAATCTGCTGGAGATGCTGCGAGAGGACGGATTTATGACTCAGAGGCAATGCGTATACGAGGCAGTCGAGGCGAGGCCGCAGGATCTCGACTGGATCGCTGGAAAGCTGGCGCTGATCGAGGCTATCATGATCCACTCACCGCGAGCAGGGCGACATGTTGCAAGCTGGCTACGACAGCAAATTCCTTGCTGGAAAGGCAAGGTCGTGTGCATTTCTGCGGCAGCAGCCGCCGCATTTGAAGGCCTCCCTGGTGCACGCACGGTGGTTGCGGCACGACCGAACGAAGCGGATCTGATGGCCGTGCTGAATGGCAGCACCTGACGCACACCCCGGCACGAAACCCCAATTTTCTTGCTGCATTCCAACGAAAAGATGATCTTTGTTGCGGATAGGCAGAATGATAGGCCCGAGATCGAAGAGACGATCCGCCACCTCATCGTGACGAGAGGCCGTGCAGTCCTGCTCCCGCCAGTGCGAATAGTTTTGCCGGCGTACAGCGTTTAAGCGGTTTCTGAACTCCGTCGTCTCCAGTTTGCGCGGAGGAGACGGCAATGACCGGTGCTGCAGCAACAAGTGAATTTCATGCGTCTGCGGATGAAGATCATGCCCGGCACGATGACAAACCGGCCTTTTTTCCTCGCTGGTTCATGTCGACCAATCACAAGGACATCGGGACACTTTACCTGATTTTCTCGATCATGGCGGGTATTTTGGGCGGTGCTATCTCGGGACTGATGCGGTTGGAACTAGCCCATCCGGGTATCCAGTATCTTCCGCTCTGGCTCGGAAGTGGCGACTTTTCAGGCGCGCTGCACCTTTGGAACGTTCTTGTCACCGCGCACGGCCTCATCATGATCTTCTTCGTGATCATGCCAGCCATGGTCGGAGGTTTTGGGAACTGGCTCGTTCCCCTCATGATCGGCGCGCCCGACATGGCGTTCCCCCGGCTGAACAATGTCAGCTTCTGGCTATTGGCTGCAGCCTTCCCGCTTTTCCTCGCCTCAGCCTTCGTGCCGGGTGGATCGGGCAATGGCGCTGGAACCGGATGGACGCTCTACGCGCCCCTCGCGACGAGCGGATCGCCGGGTCCGGCCGTCGATATGGTCATCTTCTCGATGCATCTGGCCGGTATCTCCTCCATTCTGGGGGCGATCAACTTTATCACGACCATCCTGAACATGCGTGCGCCCGGCATGACGCTTCACAAGATGCCTCTCTTTTGTTGGGCGATCCTGGTGACGGCCTTCATGCTACTTTTCGCTCTGCCAGTGCTTGCTGCCGCGATCACGATGCTTTTGACCGACCGAAATTTCGGCACGACGTTCTTTGATCCGGCCGGAGGCGGCGATCCCCTGCTCTACCAGCACCTGTTCTGGTTCTTCGGACATCCAGAGGTGTACATCATGATCCTTCCCGGGTTCGGGATCGTCAGCCATGTGACGTCGACTTTCAGTCGGAAGCCGATCTTCGGCTATCTCGGCATGGCCTACGCAATGGTGGCCATCGCCGTGATCGGGTTCATCGTTTGGGCACACCACATGTTCACCGTCGGCCTCTCGGTCAACGTGAAGATCTATTTCACGGCAGCCTCGATGGTCATCGCCGTGCCGACAGGGATCAAGGTCTTCTCCTGGCTCGCGACTCTATGGGGCGGTTCACTGACATTCCGGACACCGTTGCTCTGGGCACTGGGTTTCATTTTCATGTTCACGATCGGCGGGGTCACGGGCGTGGTGTTGGCCAATGGCGGTATCGACGATGCCTTGCAGGACACGTATTACGTCATTGCACATTTCCATTATGTTCTGTCACTCGGCGCTGTATTTTCATTGTTTGC
Source organism: Sphingobium indicum BiD32 (assembly GCF_000382885.1). Taxonomy (GTDB): domain Bacteria; phylum Pseudomonadota; class Alphaproteobacteria; order Sphingomonadales; family Sphingomonadaceae; genus Sphingobium; species Sphingobium japonicum_C. The sequence continues at coordinate 52,581 of NZ_CAVK010000061.1, read as the reverse complement.
GGGATTCTATTTCTGGTTCCCCAAGATGACGGGACGCATGTACAGTGAGCTTCTCGGCAAGCTGCACTTCTGGATATTTTTCATTGGTGTGAATATCCTGTTCTTCCCGATGCATTTCCTGGGCCTCCAGGGCATGCCACGACGGTACCCCGACTATCCTGAGGCTTTTGGCTATTGGAATCATATCGCGTCGATCGGCTACGCGGTGATGGCGGTCGGCATGATCTTCTTTTTCATCAACATTGCTTGGTCGTTCATCTGGGGCAAGCAGGCGGGTGACAATCCGTGGGGTGAGGGGGCAACGACGCTCGAATGGACGCTTTCGAGCCCGCCCCCGTTCCATCAATTCGAAACGCTGCCGCTGATCAGATGACGGGCCCGACGCCGTCCCAGTCCTCCTGCTGTTATGCACGCATCTGTTCTCGTCTCCATGCACGGTGCTGGTTCTGCGCAGCCAGGGCTCTGCTGGCTGATTAGGCTATCATAGGAACCCTGGGGGCCGTGCGGTCGCGGGAGTCATGGCAGGGAGACGGGAACTCGCGCTGCGTGGAGGCTACAGCTCGTTCCAACGGCAGGTTCAGGAAATGAGACAATGGCCGCTGGACCTGCTAGTGCGATTGCGTGGCCTCGATCTTGTCATGGAGACGGCCCGAGATCGCGATCGATTTCGGGACCGCAAATATACGCGTCATGCGTAGCGATGAAGGCATTGTTTTCGACGAGCCTTCGCTCTGCTGTTTTTCACGACGTAACGGATTTTCCGACCTAGTGGCGGTGGGAGCGGAGGTACGGTCGATGCTTGACCGCACACCGGCGAATCTTAGTGTCAAACGGCCACTTTGCCGCGGAGTCCTGCAAGATATAGACGCCGCCAAGGGGCTGCTGCGCTACGCTTTGTCGCAGGCCACTGGCGGGAAGCGCATGCGAACGCCCAATGCGCTCATCGGCGTGCCCGCCGATGCAACTCAGGCCGAACGCAGCGCGATGCTGACCGCCGCCAATGATGCGGGTTTTAGCAAGGTAGTTCTGGTTGACGAGCCGTTCGCAGCGGCGGTCGGAGCAGGACTGCCAGTTGAACAAGCCGCGGGCTCAATGATTATCGAATGCGGTGCCGGGACCACTGAGGTGGCAATTTTCTCGCTGGGTGGACGCTGTGAAACGGGCACTGTTCGGATCGGCGGCGCAGCGCTCGACAAGGCTTTTGCCGATCGCCTGCATCTGCAGCATAAATTCCTGATCGGGGACCTGAGCGCCGAGCAGCTGAAGCTCGACTACGCAGCGAAATGTCAGGGCCCGCAGGTCGAGCGCGAAACCCCAATCGTGGTCGGGGGGCGCTGCCTCAGGGCGGGCTTACCGAAGGCGATCGAAGTTGCTGCTTCGGATTTCGATCAGGCTGTTGAAAAGCATGTCGAACAAATTGTGCATGTCGTGCGGACCGTACTCGGGCGCACCGCTCCGGAATTGAGCCAGGATATCTATGATCGGGGGGTCATGCTGACAGGGGGTGGTGCTTTGATGCCACTAATGAGTGCGATGATATCGGAAGCGACGGGTCTTCACGTTGCGACTGCCGCGGAACCCGCGAATTGCGTAGCGAATGGCTTGCACCGGATGCTTACGTCCTAGCCTTAAGGCGGGTTCCGACTGGCAGGCCCGGCCACCTTTTCCAGCAGCTTCTTGTGCTCCATCCCGATCGGTCGCACGCCGCCGCTCACCGGCAACATGCCTGCTCACGCGGGCGCATTAAATAGAAGTACCACCAATACTTCTTTAATGCTACGGGAGGCTTACCTGCCGGCAGGAGGGACTCGGAGCGTGGTATCAGGACTGACCGTAAGCGAGCGCCAGTGGAGCATGGCGATACTCGTCATTGTGGCTTTCGTCGGACTGGCGATGGCCGCAGCAGGGGCGAACCGCGCCGATCCAATGCAGGCGCATGGATTCATCGTGCTGCTTTTCAGTCTTGCCGTGTTCTGTTTTGTGCTCAGGGACTATTATCAGCCTGAGCCGGCTGCGGCGCGCCTGGCCAGCTACTATGACGACCCCAGCAAGGCGGGGATCGTCGTAGCCATGCTTTGGGCGGTGTTCGGCATGTTCATCGGCGATTGGGTCGCCTGGTTGCTGGCTTTTCCGGATCTGACGTTTGACGCGGCCTGGTCGAGCTTCGGGCGGCTCCGACCTGCCCATACCACCGGCGTGATCTTCGGGTTCGGTGGCAATGCCCTGATCGCCACCTCCTTCCATGTGATGCAGCGCACGTCCCGCGCACGCCTGCCGGACCAGTTCAGTCCGTGGTTCGTGCTCGTCGGCTACAACCTGTTCTGTCTTCTCGCGATCTCTGGCTACTTCCTGGGGATCACCCAGTCGAAGGAATATGCCGAGCCCGAATGGTATGCCGATATTTGGCTCGTCATCGTCTGGGTCGTCTATCTTGTGCTCTATCTGCGTACGCTTGCCCGGCGCAAGGAGCCCCACATCTATGTCGCCAACTGGTATTATCTGGCGTTCATTCTGGTAGTGGCGATCCTCCATGTCGTGAACAACCTTGCCGTTCCGGCCTCGTTCGCCGGTGCGAAAAGCTATTCGCTGTTCTCGGGCGTGCAGGATGCGATGACCCAGTGGTGGTACGGGCATAATGCCGTGGCGTTCTTCCTGACCGCTGGCTTTCTGGGCATGCTGTATTACTATCTTCCCAAGCGCGCCGGGCGCCCGATCTACTCCTACCGCATGTCGATCATCGGATTCTGGGGGATCACCTTCTTCTACATGTGGGCGGGCTCGCACCACCTCCACTACACGGCACTGCCGCAATGGGTGCAGACGCTGGGTATGACTTTCTCGGTGATGCTGCTCGTGCCGTCATGGATCGCCGCCGCCAACGCGCTGCTCACGCTCAATGGCGCCTGGGACAAGGTCCGCGATGATGCGACGCTACGCTTCATGATGATGGCCGCGGTCTTCTATGGCCTCTCGACCTTCGAAGGTTCGTTCATGGCGATCCGGTCGGTCAATGCTCTGTCGCACTATACCGACTGGACAATCGGGCATGTGCATGCGGGCGCAATGGGCTGGGTCGCGCTCATCACCTTCGGCTCGATCTACGCGGTCGTGCCATGGCTGTGGAAGCGCGAGCGGATGTATTCTCCCGTCCTCGTCGAGGTCCACTTCTGGCTCGCGCTCGCGGGCACGCTGATCTACGTCTTCGCGATGTGGAACTCAGGCATCATCCAGGGCCTGATGTGGCGGACCTATAACGACAGCGGCACGCTGACCTATTCGTTCCTCGACACCATGGTCGCGATGCATCCCTATTATGTGGCGCGTGCGATCGGTGGGCTGCTCTTCCTGCTCGGCGCGATCGTCGGTTGCTACAATATCTGGATGACGATCCGCCGGCCATCGGAGCTGCCTGCCGCTTCAGGCGACATCCCCCTGCCCGTCAACCTCCAGCCTGCGGAATAAGCGCCGATGTTCGGAACCCATTATCGGATCGAACGCAAGTCCATCGCACTAGCGGTGACGATCATGATCGTCGCGAGCATCGGCGGGCTGATCGAGATTGCGCCGCTCTTCACGATAGACGACACGGTGGAAAGCGATCCCAGCATGCGCGTCTACACGCCGCTCGAACTCGCCGGCCGCAATATCTACATGCGAGAGGGGTGCTACGCCTGCCATTCGCAGATGGTGCGCACCTTGCAGGACGAGGTCGAGCGCTACGGCCCCTATTCGCTCGCGGTCGAGTCCAAATATGACCATCCGATGCTCTGGGGCTCGAAGCGCACGGGGCCGGACCTCGCGCGGCTTGGGGGAAAATATTCGGACCAGTGGCACACTGCCCACCTCAAGAATCCACGTGACGTCGTGCCCCAGTCGATCATGCCGCGCTACAAGTGGCTAAGCGAAAGCCAACTCCAAACGAAGCACCTCGGCGATGATCTGCGCGCCCTGCGCGCGGTTGGCGTTCCCTATACCGATGCCATGATCGAGAATGCGTCTGACGACGCGGTCGCGCAAGCCTCGCCCGACGACGATACGGCCGGCCTGACGAAGCGCTACGGTGACGCGACGCAGATCCGTTCGTTCGATGGCGACAAGGCCACCGTCTCCGAGATGGATGCGCTCGTCGCCTATCTGCAGATCCTCGGCAAACTCAGCGACGCCGCGCACCAGCCGCCGCCTCCGAAGGAATAGAGCTGTCATGGACATAGGGCATTATACGTTGGTCGGCTTCGCCAAGTCCTTTGGTCTTTTCTACCTGCTCGCATTGGCAGCCGCAGCCCTGCTCTATGCCTGCTGGCCTGCCAACAGAACCCGGTTCGACAAGGCTGCGCGCGACATCATAGAAGACGAGGACAAGCCATGGCGGTAAGCGAACGCGATCCCCATAGCGGGCACATGACCACCGGTCACGAGTGGAACGGGATCAAGGAACTCAACACACCCGTTCCCAAGGCAGTCTGGCTCTTCCTTATCCTGACCGTGATCTTTTCGATCGGCTACTGGATCCTCATGCCGGCCTGGCCGCTGGGCAAGACCCATACACGGGGCCTGCTCGACAACGACCAGCGCGAGATCGTTGCCAGGCGGGTCAGCGCGGCCGCCGAGGCGCGGTCGAACTGGATGCATCAGATCGGCGCTATGAGCTACGGCCAGATCAGCGCCAACCCGGAATTGATGGCCTATGTGCGCGAGGACGGTTACCGCTTGTTCGGTGACAATTGCGCGGCCTGTCACGGCATGGACGCAAAGGGCAATTCGGGCTTTCCCAACCTCACCGATCGGGATTGGCTGTGGGGCGGCTCCCCCGATACGATCGCACATACGATCGAGGTCGGCATCAACAGTCCGGCAAGCAAAGACACCCGTGTCAGCCAGATGCTGGCGTTCGGGAAAGACGGGACCCTCGACAACGATGCGGTTCTCGCGGTAGCCGACTATGTGAAAACCCTGTCAGACCCCGCCTGGGCGAAAGGGAAAGCCGCATCGGTCGCGAAAGGCCGGGAGGTCTTCGCGGCCAACTGCGTTGCCTGCCATGGAGATCAGGGCCATGGAAACCTACAGGTCGGCGCGCCGAACCTGACCGACCAGACCTGGCTCTATGGCGGTGACATCAGCGCGATCTATACGACGATCTACGAAGGGCGGCAGGGCGAAATGCCAGCCTGGGCGCACCGCCTGAGCCCGGTCGACCGCAAGATCCTGACCCTCTATCTCCTCGACAGGGGAGGTAAGCAATGAGGCTCCCTCAGTCACGCGGCTTCTACATTGGGCTGACGATTGCTGCTCTGGCCGCCGTCCTGCTCGCAAATGCGCATCTGGTTTATGTCGCGTCGACCTCGCAGCCACAATGCGTCACTCATGTGAAATCCGACGGGTCGGCGCGATCGTCAGGTGCATTTGGCGCCGCCAAATCGTCATGCTGAACTGATGGGGAGAAGACGATGACCACCATCCCGCCTGTCGTCCCGCCGCTCCCGACGGAACGCCTCTATGCACGCGATCTTGGGCCAGGCGCCCCGCTCGCGTGGTTGCGCGCAGGCTGGCACGATCTCGTCAACCATCCTGGCCCAAGCCTCCTGTACGGCGTTTTCGTTTTTCTGCTCTCGGCGGGCATCGTCGCCGGGTTGATCTGGCTCACGCTCGATTACGCCCTGTTCCCGGCGGTCGCCGGTTTTCTCGTCTTTGCCCCCGCACTGGCGATCGGCCTCTATGACAAAAGCCGGGCGCTTGAACTCGGCGAGCCGGTTTCGCTGCGGCACATGCTCCTGCCGCATGCGCGTGCGGGCGGACAGGTCCTGTTCACGGGCGCTCTCCTGTGCGGCGTCATGCTACTATGGATGCGTGCCGCAGTGATCATCTATGCGCTGTTCTTCGGCGTCCGGCCTTTCCCCGGGCTTGATCACATTGCGCCGATGTTGTTCACGACGTCGACCGGGATCGCCATGCTCGTCGTGGGAACTCTGATCGGCGGCCTGTTCGCAGCATTCTCGTTTGCGATCTCCGCATTCTCCATTCCCATGATGCTCGACAAGCGGGTTGATGCCCTGACTGCCATGGGCACGAGTTGGGCGCTGGTCTGGAACAATCTGTCGGTCATGCTCATCTGGGGCGTCCTTGTGCTCATTCTGTTTCTGTTGTCGGCGGCGACGGGGTTCATTGGACTGATCATCGTCTTCCCGTGGCTTGGCCATGCGACCTGGCACGCCTATCGCGCGGTCCGGTGATGCCGTGACCGGAGCGTCTGCCCTCGCCCGGTTGTCGGCCGACGAGTTGCTCCTTGCGAGCCGGGAGGTCGATACGGGTCTTCGCCAGACGGACCTGTCGGTTCCGGGCATCAGCTGCGGCGGTTGTATCCGCAAGATAGAGGAGGCTCTCGGCCGTCTCCCCGGCGTCACACGCGCGCGCGTCAACCTCTCGACCAAGCGTGTCGCAGTCGACTGGCGGGAGAATGAGGGGCCACCGCCGCTTGCCGATGCACTGGCCGGTCTCGGTTATGACGGATATCTCTATGAAGCACATGAGGACGCAAAAGATCCGCAACTCGGGGCCCTGATCCGGGCTCTGGCGGTTGCTGGCTTTGCCTCGATGAACATCATGGGGCTCTCGATCTCGGTGTGGTCTGGTGCTGCCGGCGAAACCCGGGACCTGTTTCACTGGTTGTCGGCGGCGATCGCGCTGCCCACGCTCGCTTATTCAGGAAAGGTGTTCTTCCAATCCGCCTGGCAGGCGCTGCGGCATGGGCGGACCAATATGGACGTGCCGATTTCGATCGGTGTGCTGCTCGCTTTTGCGATGAGCCTCTACGACACGATCGTGCACCAACCCCATGCCTATTTCGACGCATCCGTCTCATTGCTCTTCTTCCTGCTCATCGGGCGGACTCTCGATCATGCGATGCGCGAAAAGGCGCGTACGGCCGTAAAGGGGCTCGGCCGCCTTGCCGCCTATGGGGCAACCGTCATCACCCCGGACGGCCAGCGTACCTATGTGCCGACGGCGGAGCTTGAACCGGGCATGACCATCCTGCTGCGAGCCGGCGACCGTATCCCCGTCGACGCGGTTGTGCTCGAGGGACAATCCGATATCGATGCGGCGCTAGCGACGGGCGAGAGCATGCCGGAACCGGTTGCTCCGGGCAGCAGCCTGCGTGCAGGAACGCTCAACCTGACTGGATCTCTCACCATTCGTGCCACTGCGGCATCGCGCAACAGCTTCCTTGCCGAAATGATGCGCCTCATGGAGGCGGCGGAAGGCGGCCGCTCCCATTTTCGCCGCGTGGCAGACCGCGCAGCGCGCCTCTACGCTCCCGTGGTTCACAGCGCCGCGCTACTCAGCTTTCTGGGTTGGATGATCGCGGCGGGCGACTGGCATCATGCCGTGACCATCGCGGTCGCGGTGCTGATCATCACATGTCCCTGCGCGCTCGGGCTCGCAGTGCCCATGGTTCAGGTGATGGCCGCGCGCGCCTTGTTCGAGCACGGGGTCATGGTGAAGGACGGCTCCGCGATGGAACGGCTGGTCGAAATTGATACGGTGATCTTCGACAAGACAGGCACTCTGACCCTTGGCCGCCCCCGGCTGCGCCGGGATGTGGCCGGCGACGACGCCTATCTCGCAATCGCGGCGCGCATCGGCTCCCACTCCCATCATCCCTATGCGCAAGCTCTCGCCGACGCCGCCCCGCCCGCCGATATCGCGTTCGATACGATCGCCGAACATGCCGGTCTGGGTCTTGAGGCACGGATCGGCGAGGATGTCTGGCGCCTGGGGCGCGGTGGATGGGTGACCGGCGGCGCCATCGACAAGGACAGTACCGGCACAGCGTTAGCGTGCAACGGCCAGCTCGTGCGATCGTTCGCATTAGAGGACGCTTTGCGCCCAGGCGCAGCCCCGACCATCGGCGCCCTTCGCGACGAAGGCTATGCGATCGAGATCATGTCCGGCGATACGGCCGCCGCGGTATTGCCGGTGGCTGCGGAGCTCGGGATCGAGCAGGTCCAGGCGGGACTGCTGCCCCCGGAGAAGACGGCCCATCTGCAAACGCTCGCACGAGCCGGGCATAAGGCGTTGATGGTCGGCGACGGTCTGAACGACGCCCCGGCGCTGGTCGCTGCCCATGTCTCCATAGCGCCCGGGAGCGCCGCCGATGTCGGGCGGCAGGCCGCCGATTTCGTCTTTCTCAGGTCTGATCTGGGCAGTGTGCCCTTCGCAATCGGCATCGCCCGGAAGGCGGACCGATTAATTCGGCAGAATTTCGTTCTGGCCGTGCTGTACAATGTCGTTGCGCTACCGGCGGCCATTGCCGGTTACGTCACGCCGCTGATTGCCGCCCTGGCCATGTCAGGCTCGTCGATCCTCGTTGTCGCGAATGCTCTGCGTCTTACCCCGCATCCGGCACGCTGGAAGCAAGCGGATGACAGCGCGTGAACGTCCTGTGGTACCTGATACCAATCTCACTCGCTCTTGGCGCGATGGGCCTGGCTCTGTTTTTCTGGGCGCTCAAAAGCGGGCAATATGAGGACGTCGCAGGCGCTGCGGAACGCATTCTGAATGATGAGGATCGGCCGCTCTGAGCAGCGCGTACCGCCCCTCGCCAACGGCCAGGGAAACAATGAATCATGTCAGCATCGCTTTCCATGTCGAACCTTACGCGCGCGCCGCACCGGTTGATGTTTTTCGTTGGCGGGCTCAACCTCTTGTTGGCGATGGCGTGGTGGGCGGCCTGGCTGATTACCGCCCGATGGGATGTCTTCCCTATGCCGCAACCCGATCCCTATGCGGGGCGCCTGCACGCCTTTCTGATGCAGTATCAAGTCCTACCGAGCTTCTTCTTTGGTTTCCTGCTGACTGTTTTTCCCCGCTGGATCGGCGAACCGGATCTTGGTCGACGCGTGGCGTGGCCGGTCGGCGCCGGATTGGTAGGCGGGCAAGCCCTGACGATAGCCGGCGCCGTGGGCTGGCACGCGGCCGTCATACCAGGCACCATCGCGACCCTGACCGGCTGGATCATCGGGCTGGTTCCGCTCGCGAGACTTGTTGTCCGGGACCGGGGCAAGACATGGCATGCCCTGGGATGCTTTGCGGCTCTGTGCGCGGGCGCGGTCGGCTTGCTTTTTTGGCTAGTCTATCTCGTAACCGGAAACGAGGTCCTGGCTGACAAGACTATCCGGATCGGGACTTTCGGGCTGCTGCTGCCTGTCTACTTCACCGTTGCACACCGGATGATACCGTTCTTCTCGGCAAGCGCATTGCCCGGGTACGAGCCATGGCGACCCAAATGGGCTCTTGGAGCGGGATGGGGGCTGTTCTTGCTTCGATTGGCTTTGCCAGCGGAGTGGCTTTGGCTCTCTGATCTCCCGCTGTTCCTATTGGCCTTGCTTCTGTTCATGCGGTGGTTTCCGGGGCGACGCATGCCACCCTTGCTGTTCGTCCTCTATGCTGGCCTCGCCTGGCTACCAGCAGCCTTTGCCCTCTTTACGGTGCAGGATATCGTCTTCGCACTCAAGGGAGCCGTCATCCTTGGCAAGGCTCCTGCCCATGCCCTGTTTATCGGCTTCTTCGGCAGTATCCTCGTCGCAATGGTGACCCGGGTCACGCAAGGGCATTCCGGACGGCCACTTTCGTTGCCCCCGGTCGCCGCCTATACATTCGCTGCGGTCCAGTTCGTTTGTATCGTGCGGATCGCCGCCGAACTGGTGAACGATTGGCTGGCGTGGCAGGCCGTGGCCGCCGCCGGCTGGCTGATCGCATTTCTGCCCTGGATCCTCTGGGCCATGCGCATCTACATATTGCCACGAGCCGATGGCCGGCCGGGTTGAGCCTGAATGACCAAGGCCGTGGGAGAGCGCCGCGAAACACAGGTTGCCTTATCGCCGAACGACGAGCTGCCCCCGCATTCCTGGATGGAACTTGCAGAAAAATGTGACCGTGCCCGCTCGCTTCAGCACAAGTGTTCCCTCCGTGGCCGGCAGGAGGTCGATTTCGAAACTCCGGTTGGTTGCAGTGGCCGTGTGCCGAAACAGGTCACGATTGATCCAGCGGATCTTATCGCCAACCCGCAGGCCCGATGGGACGGGGCCGAACTTCATCTTGTCGATGATCACCGTGTAGGTCCGGGGTGCGGGCACCGACGCTGGCACGGCGGAGGTCGAGAGCGCCAGGACAGCGATCGCGAACACTACCGTGCTGCGCGCAGGCATCAGCGGGCACTCGCCGCGAGTTGTTCGGCATGGGCCTGATGTTCGGTAAACAGAGTGAGTCCTGTTTGGAGAAGCGCTTTCAGTTCGCCGTTGTGCGTGCTGGGTATGAGCGTATCCTTCAGCGCCATGTTCACCGATCGATGATAGGCAATCTCGTTGCGCAGATAGGCCTGGTCGAAGGCCGCGCCATCAAGCCGAGCAAGAGTGGCATGTTCCGTTGCGGCCTGCCGGGAAAGCTCCTGGCTTGTCCCATTGTCTTCCGGCTTCACACCGAGCTTCTGAACCAAAGCCAATGCCTGATTGTTGACCGCCTCGTGATCGCGAACCATCTGCTCGGCAAACTCGCGGACCGCCCTGTTCTTTGATTTCTCCAAGGCCTGTTTTGCAGCGCTGACGTCAATCACACCGGCTGTATAGGCGACGTGCGCGATCTGGGCGTCATTGATGCCGTTACTGCCGTGCGCCAGGACCGCTCCAGACAATGTCAGCAAGCTCGCTGATCCGATAATGGCGAATTTCTTGAGCATCCCGATATCCTTCTTCCAGCAGGGAAACCTCTCCCCATACGAAGCTTGGATGTCGAGGGGGCGCCAAGGTTCCCGAAGTTCCAGTGATCTCTTCTGGGGAACCCTCGTCCGATTATGGCATCAAACGGGAAAGGTGGTTGTTGGAGGAAATAGCCCATGGATCTTTGCGAGGGCGGATTGGCCGCCGATGTGAACTATAGCGGGACCGCCTCCCTATGCGGATCAAGATCGCGCCCGAACGACGCCGACATCGAGCGCGCAGTGTCGATTTTGATTTCCGCCACGGGGGACGACCCCATGCGCGAGGGATTGGTTGGTACGCCTGAGCGAGTAGCCCGAGCCTGGCGTGAATGGTTTGGGGGATACGCGATCGATCCCGCAACTCTTCTCACACGTACTTTCGGCGAGGCTTTGGAATACCAGGATACGATCATGCTGCGAGCAATCCCTTTGACATCGACCTGCGAGCATCATCTCGCACCGATTACCGGCTTCGCCCATGTCGCTTATCGACCTGCATCCCGTGTCGTCGGCATTTCCAAGCTTTCTCGCCTGGTCGACGCCTTTGCCCGCCGCCTCCAGCTTCAGGAACGACTGACGAGGCAGATCGGACAGACTTTGGAAGACGTCTTGAAACCACGCGGCGTCGCGGTCGTGATCGAGGCAAGCCATGGCTGCATGTCCGGCCGCGGTGTCAGGCAGCACGGCGTGTCGATGGTCACACATTGCTGGCTCGGTGAGTTCAACGATGACCAACAGCTGCGCCGCGATCTTCTCGCCGCCCTGCCGCTTGGCGGCACGGGACGCTAGGAGGCAGCAATGGCGGTTCCCAAGCAGGAGGTCGCGCAACTGTCGGACCTCGAACTGGCCCGGCGTATCGGACAACGCGACGCAGCTGCGGTCCGGCTTATGACCGAAAGGAACAATCAACGGCTGTTCCGCGCAGCCTGGAGCATTCTCGGCAACCGCGCAGACGCCGAGGATGCCGTTCAGGCCTGCTACGTTCGGGCCTTCGGCGCAATCGAAAGCTTCGCGGGGCGTTCTTCACTATCAACCTGGCTCACGCGCATCGTCATCAATGAAGCGCTCGGCCGAGAGCGTGCCGCACGCCGGCGCCTGGCGCGCCTGGACACGGAATCGGTCGTTCACCTTGACGAATATCGGGAAAAGCTGATGGGCGGATCAACAGAGCTTGGCGGACCTGATAGCACTGTCGCCATCAAACAGATCCGCGCCCTTATCGAAGCCGCGATCAGCACATTGCCGCAAGATTTCCGGCTCGTTTTTGTCATGCGGGAGGTGGAAGAGATGTCCATCGAGGAAATCGCCGATGCGCTGCAATTGATGCCGGCGACCGTAAAGACACGACTATTCCGCGCCCGCCGCCGACTGCGCGAAGCACTTGCGCCAGATGTGGAGGCGAGCCTCAGAGGGAGCTTCCCCTTTGCTGGCGCAAACTGCGAAGCGATGACCGAAAGAACGATCGAAAAGCTGTGCGGCGGCACCAAGCAAGCGAAGTAGATGTTCCTATCGAGCGTCGTGCCGCGACAGCGACGACCATCGGAGAATCTGGTTTGGCAGCGCCGCTGTCCCACTCATATCCGGACCCTGAAGCCGGCGTAGATTGCTCGCCTTTCCACGGGATAATAGATCTCGGAGGCAGGACTGGATCTGATGACCGCGGATATGTCGCCGATCGCTTTCCTGTCCGTCACATTGCGGGCATCGACAAAGATATCGAGATTGCGCCCGAGCTTCGCCCCTACCGTCAGGCCTAGCATCGCATAACCCGGCGCACGGGTTGTATTGGCATAATCGGCCCAGGCCCCTTCGGGCACCCATTCGAGGTTCGGGGCGATATGGAGAGCATCGGTGCCGAGCCGGATCTCGGTTCGCAAGACATGACGCGGCACAACGGGTAGGCGGTTGCTCCCAAACTGAGCATCATCTCGGAAGCGGAAATCCGAATATTGCCAGATTTGCCGGATTCTGAGCCAGGCATTGGGTTCGAGCGTCAAACCAGCCTCTATCCCTTGATGCAGGGTTCGGTCGGCGTTGAAGGTCGAGGCGGGAACATCGCGGCCCAGGGCGAACTGAAGCATCTCACCCTGCAGCTTGGCCCTGTACAACGAAACGTCCCAGCTAACCCAGCCCGCCGTCCCGCGCGTTCCGATCTCAACCGTCCAGGCACGCTGTTCGCGCACCGGGACGAAGGCCGCAATCTGGGCCAGCTCTACGAAAGTTGGAAACTCAGCCGAACGGCTGAAATTGGCGTAGACCTGGATCGAACGGGTCGGCTCCCAGAGAAGGCCGAAACGAGGCGAAAAGCTGTGATAGGACGCCTCACCAAGAACTGGAGCAGGCACGGACTGCGTCTGACGCCGGTATCCATCGGCGTAGATTGCGCCCGCGATCAGTTGAAGATCTGCGGCAGGCCTCAATCTGAATTCGGCGTAGAGCGTGCTGGTGCGCGCTGTCTGGCGAGCATCGAAGGTCAGGGCTCCCCGTTGCCCATCGACATTGAGGAAGCGTTTGGCGCGGTTGGTACCCCACCGCGTTTCGCCGCCTAACGTCATCTCGACGGGGCCCGCTGCATAGTCGAGACGCGCGAAGACCCCGCGATCGGTCGAGTCCTGATCGATTACCTGATAAATGGGATGGAACAGATGCTTGGTATTGAGGAAGGCGCCCACATCGAGCGTTGCGCGGCCCAGCTCAAACGTGGTGCGGTTCTGCATGCGGAGTGAATCGATGTCCCGCGCCTGGTCTCCCGAGAAGTTACCGGTACGCGGCGCGGCAAGGGCCGCTGCCCGGGTCAGCGCACCGGGAAGTTGCTGGTTGATGCTGTTCGCGCTGAGATAAAACCGGGTTACGATAGTGTCGGAGAGCCGAAGACCAGCGTTGCCGTTAAGGCGCAGCGAGTGACGTCTGGCGTGATCGCGGTCGCCACGCTGCGTATCCGCGCTCGCCGCGAGCCAGCCGTTCGTGTCACGATCCCCGAAACCAAACGACGCCAGGCCGCGGACCATGTCGAAGGAGCCGAAATCGAGCCTGGCATAGAGGCCATGGGACCGATCGCCCCTTGGTGTGATGCCATTGATCGCTCCGCCGAGCGTTCCCGATCCCAGGCGCAGCGCGTTGGCGCCGCGGTAAACCTCGAGATGATCGAAGAAAGCAGGCTCAAGCTCCTGGAAGTCGCCATTGTCGTCGGCAAGATTAATCGGGACGCCATCCTGGAGTAGCGTCAGCCCGCGCATATGATAGCCGCGCGATAGGCCTGAGCCGCGAATGGATATCCGGATTTCCTGGCCGAAACGCGGCTGCGTATAAACGCCTGGCGCGAACGCAAGCGTGTCGCGAAGCGAAACGAGAGATTTGTCAGCGTAGTCCTCGTAGGTGACGACGCTGCTGCCGCCGGGCGTCGCATGCACGCGGCCCTCGGCATCGTTGGCCGCTATTCGGCCGATCACAACGATCGTGGCGTCGTCAGCGCCGCTGGCAGGAACCACGGTTTGCGCGCGTGTGGGCGCCACCACCATGAACGCGCTGACCAGCCCAGCAAGACCTAGCGCGAAACAATGTGCTTGTTGGGGCGGCCTGCGTCTGCGCGACGACTGTCCGGGAAGAGTAGGATGGCACCTGTGCACATTGGGCCTGCATCGGGTTACGCCGCGACCTCGGGTGAAGACCCGGCCGCCCAGGATGAGGGGGATGGCCGGCCGGGTTCATCGAGGCCGCGGCGCCGGCGCATTGCGCGCGCGGGGCGACGGGGATCGAGCGTAACCTCAGGGTACGAGGATGAGGTTCCCGCGCCCCATCTTGGGGTCGGCGTCGTTCGAGAACATGACGACCGCCATGGCACCGGTGTGGGCATGCGACATGGAGTGGTCAACGATCACGTTGGCACCCTCGACCGGAGAGATCAGGTCAAAGGTCGCGCCATCGCCGGGGCCCACAACCAGGCTCTGCATGCCGACCTTCTTGTTCTTGGGATTGCCGCTGGGATAGACAGCATCCCAGATGCCCGCGATCGGATGCAGTGTTGAATATTCGTTGGGACCAGCGTTGACGAAGTAGACCCGAACGCGCTCGCCGGGCTTGGCAACCAGCATCTTCGTTGATGCGGGATCGTGGACAGGGTCATATTTGAAAGCAACCCCGTTGAAGACGACATGTTGCCAGTCGCTCTTCATGATCGAATGCAGGTCGTCGGGGTTAGAATAAACCTCGGACTGGACCAGTATATATTCGCGATCGGCAGGCGGGAGTGCCTTGGCATCCTTCGGGTCGACCAGGATGACGCCGAACATGCCCCGGGCGATATGCTGGTACATCGGGTCGGAGCCGCAATGATAGTAGAACGCGCCAGGATAGGTTGCGACGAAACTGAACGTCTTCGTCTCACCTGGTTTGATCGCCTCGAAGTCCTTGACCACGTCAACGCGCGCAGCGTGGAGGTCGATCGAATGCGAGTTCTTGTTGGCTGGATCGTTGGTCAGGATGATCGTGACACGGTCGCCCTCGGTAACCCGCAGCACGGGACCGGGAACCTGTCCCTCAAAGGTCCAGGAGGCCTGCATCGTTCCCTTGTTGTCGATCGGCAGCGAGACCTCTTTCGCTGTCAGACGCAATTCAATATCTTTGGCAAGCACAGGCTGCCAGGCAAGACCGATAAGCGCGGAAGCGGCAAAAAGTAGAGTCTTTCGCATGTTGTCACCCCTGTTTGTGGTTCTTGGTCACTTTTTCTGGTCACATTTACAGACGTAGATCAGGTAGTCGGCCATATCCTCGATCTGATCCTTGGTAAGGACGGCCGACCAGGAAGGCATGAGCGCCGACTTGTTGACCGAGGCTCCACCATCGGAAATTGCCTTGATCATCTGTTCGCGTGGCAGCGAGGACATGGCGACGGTATCGCTATGATCGCGTGGCTGGACCGACAGGCCGACGGTATTGACGCCTTTCCCGTTGCGCTGGACCCCGTGGCACTGTGCACAATAGGTATCGTAGAGGTGGGCGGTGGCCTGGATCTTCGGGCTTTCCGTCCCCGCCGTCGCGGGTTGATGCAAGATGACCCCGGCACCCAGCGCGATCAGGCTCAGCGCAGCCAATCCATAGCGGAGCATCACTTGTTCTCCTTGCCCAATGACGTGATGTAACCGGTGAGGCGCTGAAGATCGGGCTCCGACAGCGTGGCGGTCGGCATCCAGATGTGCGGATCGAACTGCTGTGGGTTCTTGGTGTATGCGATGACATAGTCAGGGCGCAGTCGCTGGCCGGCATCGTAGAGTTCCGGTCCGGAAAGCCCGCCCTGCCCTCGAGCATCCTGATGGCAGGCGACACAGCCGCGCAGCTTGCTGAAGGCCAGCTTGCCCATCGTCATGTTCGCGGCTTCCGGCTTGTAGACGCCATCGGGAGCAAGGCCGCTCTTCAGTTGCAGCAATGCATCGGCCAATCGGCCAGCTGTGGCTGCGTCGACTTTCGGATGCTTCTCGACGGCGGCGGCGTCGATCGTGTCGCGAGGTTCGCCAGCCTTCGCGTGCTTAAACCAGAATACGCCGCCAGGGCGGATGGTCGTCGGGTTCTGCAGCCAGCTTGCGAGCCAGTCCCGATTGAACTTGTCGCCTGCGTACCAGAGGTCCGGGCCTTTTCGCGTCCACAGATGATCCACCGTGGGGTTGGCTGGCTTGGTCAGCGCGTGACAGGAAGCGCATTGCGTGACCAGTTCCGAACTAGCCCCTTGGGCGTCCACCACGGCAGGGCGGGCTGCGAAGACCAGAACGGCGACACCCGCGCATGCGGCGAAGATAACCGGTGCTTTCATAGTGGCCTCCTCAACTGACCGGGACACCCTTGAAGACAGGGTTCGGGTAGATCCCGTGGGGCTTCTTGAGGCTCTGCTCGTAGTAGAAGTCCGGGACGAACTCCTTGTGAGCCCAGTGGTACCAGGGCTGGTCTCGCGGGATGCCCTCATATTCGATCAGGGTCATGACCCCGCCATGCGGCGTATGGCCGTTCATCGTATGATGGTCGATGTGGTCATGGATCATCCAGCGACCGGGATTATCGCAGCGCAGGATGATGTCGTAGCGCTCGCCCGGTCCCACGAGGACGGTGTCGGCGTTGATCGGCGCGGGCAAGGGATGCCCGTCCTTGAAGGTGATCTGGAAGACGTGGCCATGGATGTGGATCGAGTGGAATCCGCCGCCCGCGCCGAACATCCTCAAGCGGATGACATCGCCTTCCTTGACCCGGATGGGTTGGGTTTCGGGGAAGGATTTCCCGTTGATCGTGAAATAATCGAACACGTCGCCAGGCATGCCGCCCTGCCCCAGCTTGTCGGCCCAGGCCGACGCCCACTCCGAGAACATGAGGATGTAGTCGCCCGTGACCTCGCGTTCGATCGGTGTCGGCTTGATCGGGTCGATGATGAACGGCCCCCACATGCCGCGGGTAGCGACATGTTCGTTCACATTGACATGGCAATGATACCACATCGTACCCGCGGGTTCGGCGACGAACTTGTACGTGAAGCTGTCGCCCGGCTGGATGCCGAGCTGCGTCATGTCGGGCACGCCGTCCATTTCCCAGCTGCCTCTCTGCAGCAGCCCATGCCAATGTATCGTATGCGGAAGCGTCGTAAGGTTGTTCAGAACGACCTCGACCTCATCGCCTTCCCGCACATGGAACAGGGGCGCTGGCACCTGCCCGCCGAAGGCAAAGGTTTGGAACGTCTGCTTGCCGACGAGCGTGATACGCGTCTCTTCGATGTTCATTTCGAACTTGTGGTACGCCGCTCCGGCCTTCGCTTTCGGATGCTTTGCTGGTTCACGGGCATTCGAGGAGGTCGCCGCCGCCGTCAGCGCCGGAACTGCAACTGCTGCCCCCAGACCCGTCAGCACGGCATCCCGTCGCGTAATGTTCGGCATCATACATTCCTATAAGATGTATAGAATCTGCATCAATGCTATGAGAGAGCGAACGGGGTGCCTAACGAATTAGTTTGTGCCTCAGGCGCAATAATTTTGATATAAGATTGCTTGGGCGCCAGTTCGTCTGAGCCGGCGTTGGCCGCTCGCCGACGCCCCTACTGGCACGCGATGGGATCCATACTCCCTGGAACCGGTCTGCGACCCAAGGCAGCCGGGATCGGGCACTTAACATGTCCGAGATATACAGGTATAGAACTGGACTGGCGTTCCTCTCAGGAGTGGAATGTGCGACTTACGCGCTACACGGATTATTCGCTTAGGGTCTTGATCCATCTGGCGCTCAACGATGAGCGCCTGTGCTCGATCGGCGAAATCGCGCGTACCTATGACGTGTCTCACAATCATCTGATGAAGGTTGTGAACGCACTCGCGCACGATGGCTTTATTGAGACCGTGCGTGGACGCACGGGCGGCATGCGCCTTGCGCGTCCGGCGGATACAATCACCGTCGGCGAAGTGGTGCGCAAAACCGAGGAAGGCTTTCAACTCGCGGATTGTTCGGGCTGCGCCCTTTCGCCTGCTTGCGGCCTGACAGGTGTTCTCGCGCAAGGGATGCAAGCGATGATGGCGGTATTCGATTCCTATAAGGTCTCGGATTTGCTGGCCGACCGCGAAGCAATGCGCCGGCTGATGAACCGGCAGTCGCCACTCGGAATCGGCACAGGGTGATATCCGACTGAGGCGGGACGCGGACGAAGCGCGCCTAGGCGGCCAGGCGCATGTCGAGGCGATGCCAGATCTCGACAAGCGCTTGTGTGAGGTCGCGTACCATTTCGACGCTATGCGACGGACCCGGTGTAAAGCGAAGCCGTTCGGTTCCGCGCGGAACCGTCGGATAGTTGATCGGCTGCACATAGACGCCATATTCGGCAAGCAGGATATCGCTGATCTTCTTGGCCTTGACCGGATCACCGACCATCAGTGGCACGATATGCGTGGTCGAGGCCATCACAGGCAATCCCGCCTCGGCGAGCGCGCATTTGAGTCTGGCGGCAGACGCTTGTTGTCCTTCGCGTTCAGCACTCGACGACTTGAGGTGGCGCACGCTTGCCAGTGCACCGGCGACCAGCACCGGGGATAGCGACGTGGTAAAAATGAAGCCGGGGGCGTAACTGCGGATAACATCGATGACGCGGTGATCTGCCGCGATGTAACCACCCATGACACCGATCGCCTTGGCAAGAGTGCCCTCGATGACAGTGATGCGGCCTGCAGCCTCGTCGCGGTCGGATATCCCGCCGCCACGCGGGCCGTACATCCCGACCGCATGAACCTCGTCAAGATAGGTGAGCGCGCCATACTTCTCCGCGAGATCGCAAATGGCATGGATAGGGGCGACATCACCATCCATGGAATAGACGCTCTCAAAGGCGATCAGCTTGGGCAGCGCCGGATTCGTTTCAGCGAGTAGCTGCTCCAGATGCTCAAGATCATTGTGCCGCCACACCTTTTTCTCGCAACCGGAATTGCGAATACCCGCAATCATGCTGGCATGGTTGAGTGCGTCGGAGAAGATCACGCACCCTGGCAGAACTCTGGCCAGCGTCGAGAGCGTCGCCTCGTTGGAAATGTATCCCGACGTGAACAGCAATGCGCCTTCTTTGCCGTGAAGATCGGCGAGCTCGGCTTCGAGATCGAGATGATAGTGGGTATTGCCCCCGATATTGCGTGTGCCGCCAGATCCAGCTCCTACGTCATGCAATGCCTCCTCCATGGCGGCAATGACCTTGGGGTGTTGTCCCATTGAGAGATAGTCGTTGGAGCACCATACGGTGATCGGCTTGGGGCCGTTATGCCCGGCAAAGCAGCGGGCATCGGGAAAGGATCCCTTGTTGCGCAGAATATCAATGAAGACCCGATAGCGCCCCTCGCCGTGAAGCTTCGCCAGTGCGGCGTCAAAGATTGCGTCATATCGCATCTTCCGGTCGGGAGCTGATACTTTGGCAATCGCAGCGGCAGTGGTGCTTTGTGAAGTCATGGACAAGGGTCCTAAAAAGCTTCTTCCGCGCGGTTGCGGGAAAACATGCATCTCGAATATACCATAACGCTCGGACGCCCTTGGCTCAAGATGGTTGACATCGATCGGCACATGCAAACAGGAACCGGGCCGCTTCCGAGACACTTAATCCCGTTTGGAGGTCGGATTTGCTTCCAGAAACGCCGATGCCCGCTCGATATTGATGCGGTGGCTATCCAGCATCGCGCGCAGATCGGCATGCAAAGCGTCATCGCGCACACGCGGTGTCAGCGCCTCGAGCTTTCGCACGACCCAAGCTTGCCCACGGTTGAGAAAAGCGAGTCGCTCGAAAGGTTCAGCAATAGCCAGAGCTTTCTGATGAAAAGCTCCCGTCTTACGCGAGGGCAGACCGTTCAGCCGCTCGATCTGCCGCGACAGCATGGCGCACCAACGCGCCTCGTCGTCTCGCACTGCCTGCATCAGATCGCGATAGGCCGCGCCTTCCAAAGAGCGAGCGCTGGCCAATGCCACGCGGGTGCCGGCTCGCTCGGCCTCCAGCAGCTCGTCCAACGCGGCAAGAATTTCATCGCGGGAAGCATAACCCATATAGGCATCGTCCGCCTGCGCCCCGTAACACACGGGTGAGGATGGTTCGTTGGTCATGCCGCGATTGCCGCCGCGGCCCTCAGGCCGGCCCGGATGCGGTCCATCACGCCGGCATCGGCTTTTGTCGAATGGACGACATAAGCCGAATAGGAAAACTCTGGACTTCCCGGGACGAGTGCTAGCCGACCTTCCTCCAGATAGGACCGGATAAAGCCCTTGCGAAAATAGCCACTACCACCGGTCGCCAGGATATATTCTAGTGCGAGCGGTCCATAGCTGATCGACACGACTGCATTAGGGTGATCGGGAAACGCAGCGTGATAGCTGGCCGCGAATTCGTCGCCCCAGTCGATCTGCACATGGTCCTCAGGGGCCAGAGCCCTGTTGGTCGGTGTCGTCCTGACAAGCACCAGCTTCTCCTCGAACAGAAGCTCGGCAATGACGCCAGGGCGACTGGGCGCGGCGTAAAGAATCGCGACGTCCAACGATCCGTCTTGCACCTGCTCCATGAGGCGTTCGGATGTGTCGATCTGCGTGCTGACCGCAATCTCTGGGCATTCACGCCGCATCCAGAGCAACCAATGGCGCAGCAACGGACTCCAGAGGCTGAGCTCGGCGCCGACCGTCACCACCGTTTCCCGGCCTGGTGGCAACGCCACGGACCGACGCGCCCGTTCCCAGACTTGAACCAGCGTGGTCGCGAAACGCAGAAACTGCTCACCGGCCGGTGTCAGTTTCGCACCGGCCTTGTTGCGAATGAACACGGGACGATCGAGTTGGTCCTCCAGAACGCGGATGCGGGCGCTCACCGCGGTCTGGGTAAGATTGAGATTGGCCGCCGCACCCACGAAGCTCCCGGTTTTCACGACCTCCAGAAACGTGCGCGCGACACTGATATCCATTCCTCAAATTCCCTACGCTCAACGCACAATAATATTCATTTGCTTGATGGATGCTAACGGGTCGAAGGTGTTTCCGCAAGAAGCAGCGTGGTTCTTGGGGACACTGCTGCATGGATGGGTTGATCGAGACATGAAACCGCTGGGCCACTTTCGCCCCGAACCGCCGCCGAAAGCAGAATTCTGGAAGATCTGTCTGGCGCTTGCCATGCTGGTTCTCGCGATTGGCGTTGCGCTCTACGGCTTTCATGCTGCCGGCGCGATCACCGATACAGTGTTCTTGGCCGTCATGGTCTTCGTGGTAGCGGTCTGTGCCGGCGTCATCCTTGCATTGGACATGGAGCGCCAGGCACACCGCGATGCGCCAATCCCCTTCAGGGAGGTTCCGCCTCCATTTGATTTCAGCATCGTCTGGCCCCCATCGGCCAGTGCCGAAGACCAAAAATCTTCCAATGAGGCCGATGAAGAGGGGCACGGCCGGACTCCAAGGAAGGGACGCCGTGATGAGCAACAGTGACAATGACCAGTACAGGCGGAGACCACGGCTGCCGCGAACATCAGCCATTCCCTATTGGGTGATCGCGATCGGAATTGCCATCGCGACAATCCGCCTCTTCGTGTGGAAGCTCAACCAGGAAGGCATTGTCAGCGAGGAAGATGGCAATCTCGTGGTGCTTGTCGCCCTGCCGGTTGCGCTGTTGAGGGTCGGCTGGCTGGCGCCTCCGCAAAACGGTCACTAACATTACAACATTATTTTTGCCGGCAACCATTAATAACATTCGTTTGTTTGATGGACGTCACTCCCCCACATTGAACGAACAGCATCCAGGAGTTCCCATGACCATTCAACTCGGGCAGATCGCCCCCGATTTTGAGCAGGACAGCACCCACGGCCGCATCAGCTTCCATGACTGGCTCGGCGGAAGTTGGAGCGTTTTATTCAGCCATCCCAAGAATTTTACGCCAGTCTGCACGACCGAACTCGGCGAAGTGGCTAAGCTTCGTCCGGAATGGGATAAGCGGAACGTCAAGCCGATCGGGCTTTCGGTTGATCCCGTCGAAGCGCACCATAAATGGGAAAGCGATATTCAGGAAACCCAGGGCGCCAAGCTTGATTTCCCAATGATCGCCGACCCGGACGGCAAGGTCTCGACCCTCTACGACATGATCCATCCAGAAAGCGACCCTACGGTCACGGTGCGGTCGGTCTTCGTCATCGATCCGTCTCGCAAGATCCGGCTGATCCTCACCTACCCTCCGTCCACAGGCCGGAATTTTACTGAGATTCTCCGTGCTATCGACAGCCTCCAGTTGACCGACGCTCGCAGTATCGCGACCCCGGTCAACTGGGAACCGGGCGAGCCAGTCGTGATCTCGCCGAAGCTATCCGATGAGGAAGCCGCGCGGCAGTTTCCGCAAGGCTACAAGACACTTAAGCCCTATCTCCGGATCGTCGATTTACAGGCATCCGTGCGATGAGATCGACGAGGGAAAATTGGAATGAGGAGCCAGTCATCGCCGAAGGGCGCGATGACTGCCATTCCCTGTTTTCCCGCAATCGCGCATGGGCCCAGGCCAAGACAGGTGACGATCCGAGTTTCTTCAAACGCCTCGTAGGACAGCAGCATCCCCGCTATTTCTGGATAGGGTGTTCTGACAGCAGGGTCCCGGCGACCGAGATCGTCGATCTTGATCCAGGTGAGATGTTCGTTCACCGCAACGTCGCCAATTTGGCGGTTGATAGCGATCCGAACTTCTCAGCCGCTTTGCAGTTCGCAGTCGATGTTCTCAAAGTCGAACACATCATCGTGGTTGGCCACTATGGATGCGGCGGCATCCAGGCTGCGATGGCACCAGCGACCGATGACGCTATCGGAGTATGGCTGGCGCCAGTCCGTGCGCTTCATGAGGCTCATGGCTGCTCCGCGCAGGCAGATGCGGATCGCCTGTGTGAACGTAACATTCTCTCTCAGGTCGAAGCACTTGCCGCGAACCCGCTGATACGACGCGCATGGGACCAGCGCGCGCCACTGACGCTGCACGGTTGGGTCTATGCGATCGGGGACGGCTTGCTGCAGCAGGTCTGTGAGCCCGTGAGGGGCCCTTGGCAGACAGAGCCATGACATCTTTCCTGACAGGCGGCTTGTCACTCTGTGCGAGCGCCAGCACCCGCGGGGAGCGCGCGAGACTGATCGAAGCGATTGAGGCCTGCAAGGCGGCCACTGCGGCCAGCCGTCAACTCGATGCGCTGATTGCGATGGCCGTGTTTCCCGCACTCACCGAGTTGAGCGGCGTTGAGGCCGGAATCTGGCGACAGGACAATGGAGCGCGTGTCCGCGCCCTCCTTTATTCTTCCAGTCAGTCGGCAGCGACAACGCTGATACCCCCGGGATGCTGGATCGAGATGGCGCAGGGCGATGTCATCGTTCTAGGCACGCGGGGCGAATGGTATGGATCTCATCCGATCGATGCGATCGCGCTGTGCATCGCAGCGCTGAATGCCAGATTGGCAGAGGTAGCCGATGCCGATTGAGCCAGAAATATTCGCCTTGATACGCGGCTGTCGAACGGGTCAGCCACCTATTGCCGAGATCTCGTCCAGGCTCTCTGAGGCGACTTTCATGAACAAGGTAACCATGCGCGCCTGCGGACACCTGGTGATCGCGCGCGATCACTCCATGACCGCCTGGCGAGATGCCCTGACACGGGCGCCCCGTCCGGATCGAGACCGTTGTTCAATAGTCCTTAAGGAGAACTCCCATGGCTGACCGAGATCTGAACGGCACACTTGCCGATCATGATGAGGAGGCGCCGGTGTTCGAACTTCCACCCTTGCCGTATGGCATTGAGGCACTTGCACCAGTGCTTTCCGCCGAAACGCTGGAGATCCATCATGGCAAGCACCATGCCCGCTATGTTGAGACACTCAACCGGCTGCTTGGTGAGCAGAATTTCTCGGCCCACACGCTCGAGGAAATCGTCCGTATCGCACAAGGCAGCGGAGCAAAGGGCCTCTTCAACAACGCCGCCCAAGCCTGGAACCACAGCTTCTTCTGGGAGAGCATGAGTGCAACGCCATCGAAACCCTCGGGCGATCTTGCGAACGCGATCTCGACGGCCTTTGGTAGCCACGATGCTCTCGGGCAGCGGTTCATAGCTGAGGGCACCGGCCATTTCGGTTCAGGCTGGGTGTGGCTCATTGTCAAAGGCGGTGCGCTGGAGCTGATCTCGACCCATGATGCAGGCATTCCCATTCTTGCAGATGGAGTAACACCGCTTCTTGCCTGCGACGTCTGGGAGCACGCCTACTATATCGATTTTCGGCAGGATCGAGCCGCTTGGCTCGCTTCCTGGTGGGACAGGCTCGCGAACTGGCACTTCGCGGAGCAACAATATGCCGCAGCGCTCGGCCAGGGTGAACCCTGGCACTATCCCGCGCCGAAAACGACCCCTGTAACGTGAGAGGAAATCGACATGCTCATAGACGTCCTTGCCGGTCGCGACAGCCGTTCCGCGGCATCCAGGGGTTGCTTCCACTTCGCGCGCGCGCCCAAACCCGGTGATGAGATCGAGATCGATGGCGCCTTTGTCACCGTAACGAAGGCCTGGCATCGCCCAGACATCTACTACAAGGGCGCGAAGTTCGCGATCCTGGTCGGCGATCCGGTGAGCCAGGTGAAGGCCGATATTCCCGTTCGGGATGAAGCCGAAGTGGTCCTCTGAGCACTTTCATCGTTTTCGCTCAAGGCTGGGAGGATCACATCCGCGCGGCTGTGACACGAGGGAGATTTCATCGAGACCCGTGAGCGAGGCCGCCTTTGGAAACTGTAACGCTCATCCTGGCATTGCTGTTCGCCGTTGTCATGAGCGGCATTCTGGCTCGGCTTCTCCCATTTTCCCTACCGCGCCCGTTGGTTCAAATCGCCATGGGCGCGGCCATTGGACTGGTGGCGGGCTGGCGGGTCGTACTCGATCCGGACATCTTCTTTCTTCTCTTCCTTCCACCACTACTTTTTCTCGATGGTTGGCGCCTACCGAGCGAGGATCTCTTCAAGGATCGTACGACAGTCCTTGAACTCGCGCTCGGTCTTGTGGTTGTCACGGTCCTCGGCATGGGGCTCTTCATCCACTGGCTGCTGCCCGCCATGCCGCTACCGGTCGCTTTCGCCTTGGCCGCAGTGGTCTCACCAACCGATCCGATTGCGGTCGCCGCGATCGCGCAACGAACGCCCATTCCCAAACGGATGATGCATATCCTCGAGGGCGAATCTCTACTCAACGATGCGTCAGGTCTTGTTTGCCTGCGTTTTGCGATAGCCGCGACGCTGACCGGCACATTTTCGCTGGGCGCAGCAACATTCGATTTTCTGTGGGCTGCACTGGGCGGCCTGGGCGTGGGGGCGGGACTAACCTGGCTTGTCGGTTGGGCCAAAGCTGTCATCACGCGGCGCCTGGGAGAAGAAAGCAGCTCGCAGATCCTGATCAGTCTGCTCATTCCTTTCGGCGCCTATCTGGTGGCCGAACACCTCCATTGCTCGGGTATCCTCGCCTCGGTGGCTGCCGGGCTCACCATGAGCATCGTCGAGGCGCGTGGAAATGCCCTGGCCGTCACGCGGATCCGGCGGACGACAGTTTGGGATGTGATCCAGTTCACCGCCAATGGAGTCATATTCGTACTGCTAGGCGAACAATTGCCGACCATTCTTGCCGGTGCCGCCGCATCCGTCCACTTGACCGGTCATCATGCGCCTTGGTGGCTGATCAACTATGTCATCGCGATCAGCCTCGGTCTTGCGGCCCTCCGCTTTGTCTGGGTCTGGCTATCCTTCCGATTGACGCTGTTCCGACGCAGGAAAGATCGTGCACAGCCCCATTGGCGGGTCATCGGAGCCATGTCCTTCGCCGGTGTGCGAGGCGCAATCACCCTTGCCGGCGTACTCACACTGCCCCTGACGATGTTGGACGGCACGCCCTTCCCCGCGCGCGATCTCGCGATCTTCCTGGCGATGGGGGTGATCATCTTCTCGTTGATTGCCGGATCGATCGGACTGCCTCTGATGATGCGCGGCCTCGAGATGCCGCCCGAACCGGCCCGCGACGCGCAAGTCGATGCGGCGCGGACCGCAGCGGCAGAAGCCGCGATTGCCGCAATCGAGCGTACCCAGCACCGCCTTGCCGACGGCCGGAAGGACGCCGACGCCTATGTCAACATCGCCGCCCGCCTCATGGACCTTTACCGCGAGCGGATCGGGCATCCGGCAGCTGAACCTCAGCAGCAGGAAATGCGAAAGCGCGACGAAGCGATCGAACGCGATCTTCGTCTTGCAGCGCTCAGGGCAGAGCGCCAGGAGGTTTTCCGCCGCGTTCGCAATCGGGAGCTGGGCAGCGAGGCCGCTCGCAGGCTCGTCCGGGAGATCGATCTCTTCGAGGCCCGGTTCTTGATTTGAGGCTTGGAGGGTTCTCGTTTGACTCGAGGCGGAGACCCCGACATCATGACAGGATGCAGACTCATCACTGCCATTTTCGCTTTCGCCACCACGGGGGGCAGATTCTCGCGGGCCTTTAGCCCCGGGTTCCGGTGCGCGCTGCCCCGAACTCGGGGCACAGATCATCTCATGCGAAGACGGCGCCGCATTGGCGGTAGCTGCTCATTTGGAAAGCGAAATCGATGACGAACACCAAGGCGCGCCGACGGCCGCCGATACATATGATTGATACCGAAGCCGACGCCCTGACCGACCTGGCCATGGCAGCGCAGGAGCGTTCGCCGCAAGTGAGCGAGTTGCTGCTCAATGAGCTCGCGCGCGCCACGACGCACCCGGGCGAGCGCATTCCCGACGACGTCGTGACAATGCACGCCACCGTCCGCTTCATCGATGAAGCAAGTGGCAAGGAATACAGCTACCAGCTCACCTATCCCAGGGAAGCGGACATTTCAGCGGGACGAATTTCGATCCTGACGCCGGTCGGCGCAGGGCTCATCGGACTTCGAAAAGGACAGTCGATCCTGTGGCCTGATCGCGAAGGCAATGAGCGCGAGCTCAAGATCGTGGAAGTCGCGCAAATCGTGCGCAACGACTGATCAGGTCTCTATTCACGGCAAGGAAAATCTATGAGCGCAACCCTGCTCGACCAGGCACTCACCCGGCTCGATGACGCCGCGCAGCATCTCAAGCTCGATCCTGATGTTCTTGAAAAGCTCAAATACCCGCGGGAAACGACCAAGACGCGGCTGCTGATCAGAATGGACGATGGTTCTCGCAAATCCTTCATGGCGTGGCGCTGTCGCTATGACGATACGCGGGGGCCGACCAAGGGGGGCATCCGGTTTCATCCCGATGCGACGGTGGATGAGGTCGAGACGCTTGCGTTCTGGATGACCTTCAAGTGCGCGGTGATGAACCTGCCCTATGGCGGCGGCAAAGGCGCTGTCCAGGTCGACCCGCGCAAGCTCTCGAAAGCCGAGCTGGAGCGACTGTCGCGCGCCTATATGCAAGCCTTCTCGGGCATCATCGGACCGGACAGGGATATCCCTGCCCCCGATGTCTATACCAACGCCATGATCATGGGCTGGATGGCCGACGAGTACGCGTCGATCGTCGGCCGTGTGTCTCCGGCGGTCATCACGGGCAAACCGATTGCCCTGGGCGGATCGCTCGGCCGCGATGATGCGACGGCGCGCGGCGGGTTCTATCTGCTGCGCCATCTCGAAAACGAACTCGGGGTGGGCCCTGGTTCACGCGTTGCGATCCAGGGCTTTGGGAACGCGGGAAGTCATATGGCTCGCCTGCTGGCCGAAATCGGCTACCGGATTGTTGCCGTCTCGGATTCCCGCCACGGCGTCCATTCGGCAGCGGGCATCCCGTTCGACCGGCTGATCGAGGCCAAACGGGATGCTGGGCTCGCGAGCCTCGTGGGCTCTGATGGTGTCGGGGCACTGGTACCCGGCGACATTGTCGGAGTGGACTGTGATGTGCTCGTTCCAGCGGCGCTCGAAAACCTCATCCATGCGGACAATGCCGCGAGCGTGAAAGCCAAGGTGATCGTCGAATTGGCGAACGGCCCCATAACACCGGCCGCGGATGACCTCCTGAGTGCCCGCGGAGTAACGGTCCTCCCCGATATTCTCGCCAATGCCGGCGGCGTGACGGTGTCCTATTTCGAATGGGTGCAGAACAGGCAGGGCTATTATTGGACAGTCGCCGAGATTCACGAAAGGCTGAAAGCCAGCATGGAAGCTGAAGGCCGCGCGATTTTGGAGCGGGCGAGCGAACGCAAGATCACGATGCGGAGTGCTGCCTATGTCCATGCGCTCGGCCGACTGGCCGAGGCGATCGAAGCCCATGGAACCCAGCAGTTCTTCACGTCCTGACTGGTCGCCCAGACGCACATTGCGCGATCAGCCAAAAGCCAGCGCGCCTTGTTGCGGTAGCTTAACGGGAACCGTCAGCGGACGGCCAGCCTGGAACAGTTTGCGAACGATCGGCGACAATGTGTATACTGCCTGGCGTTGGCCGCCGCGATTGTGATGATCGACGCGGTAACCTTGGTAATGTCGATGCAGCATGCCGGCACGGACGAGGTCGGATACGGCACGGCTCACATTGGTCTTGCCGGACGCTCGGACCCTGGCGCGGACTTCGCTGTCGATTTCCCGATCGGCCGCCCGCGGATCGGCCGGCAATGACCCGGCATTTGTCATTTCCTCGCGAACGCGGGCGACAAGGGCAAGCCGGCGCGGGAAACTGCCTGCCATCGGGGAGAGCGCGTCGCAGAGCCATTCCCTGATCGGGATAGCATGCCCGTCGTGGAAAACGAGCGGACCGGCGCTGCCATCGGCACCGGCAATCTTGGCGATAAGGTCAAGGACCATGTACGCGTAGCGGGGTCGTGACGAACTTTGCGCGAGCAGTTCGACGACACCGGGCATATCGAGCGGTCCGGCATCAGGATCGGCGATGAGGCTGGTCTGGAGCATGGAAGAATCATGCACAGGTAGAACGAAAAGTGAATCCCCCAATGCTCGCTCGCGACCATTTGTCATCTGTGACACTTTGACCGGCGGTAAAGTGTCGCAGATGCTTGTTTGAATCGAACGATGCTGGTCATCCGATCACGCCAATCCGGTTTGGCAAAACCTACCCGCCCAGAAGCGCGCTCAGTGCTGCGACAAGACGACTCATCCTGTAAGGTTTATGAAGGAAACTCGCCCCTTCCGGCAGTTCACCATCCGTAGGGAAGACACCGCCCGATGAAATCAGCAGAGCTAGTCCAGGATCTCGTTCTCGCAAAAGATGCGCAAGCGCGAGACCGTCGATCGATCCTGGCATCTGGATATCGGTTACGACTTCCCGAATGTCGCAGCGACCATGCATCACGCGCAATGCATGGTCCGCGCTACCAGCTTCGATCACCTCAAAACCACAGCAGGTCAGGTGGGTGACAAGCATGGTACGTATCTGGTCTTCATCATCAACAACCAGAACGACTTGTTTGCTTCGAGATGGAGGTAGCTGCAAGCCACTACCGCCTGTTAATCACCATAAGCGTAGTCCGGTGTTTCATTGCCATGTCATACCCTCTGCACCCGCACCTTGATGGCCAATCGACTATATGCCCAGTATCGGCCACGCCCGGTTTCAGCCCGGAGTTTATCCATCATACACCCATTCCCGGCAATCCGGCGTGGCGACCCATGTCCTTCCTGCCAGAAAGCCGCAATGTAAACGGTATCCCAGTCGCCGGACCGGAGAGAACGGTGGCGCCTGGGTCCGGATTCCGGATGTCCCGCCCGCAGCTACTCGGCGAGTTCCGGGACAGTGGGTAGTTCGCTCACCGCTCGCGCCGCCATGCCCAAAGCCCGGGCCACACCGGCGCCATAGGCCGGATCGCAGCGGGTGCAGTTGTCGATGTGCCGCTGCTTGATGAAGTCCGGCGCGTCGCCCATCGCGCGGGCCGTGTTGGCGAACAGGGCCTCCTGCTGCGCCGGGCTCATCTGCTCGAACAGCTTGCGCGGCTGGGTGAAGTAGTCGTCGTCGTCCTCGCGGTAGTTCCAGAAGGCGGCATCGCCGTTGATCTTGAGCGGCGGCTCGCCGAAGTCGGGCTGGTCCACCCACTGGCCGAAGCTGTTCGGCTGGTAGTGCGGCAAACCGCCGTAGTTGCCGTCCATCCGCCCCTGGCCGTCGCGGTGGTTACTGAACACCGGGCAGCGCGGGGCGTTGACCGGAATCTGGTGGTGGTTGACCCCCAGGCGGTAACGCTGGGCGTCGGCATAGTTGAACAGCCGCGCCTGGAGCATCTTGTCGGGCGAGAAGCCGATGCCCGGCGGCACCGTCGAGGGCGCGAAGGCGCTTTGCTCGACGTCCTGGAAGAAGTTCTCCGGATTGCGGTTCAGTTCGAACTCGCCGACCTCGATCAGTGGGTAGTCCGCCTTGTACCAGACCTTGGTCAGGTCGAACGGGTGGAAGCGATAGGTCTCGGCCTCCGCCTCGGGCATGATCTGGACGTACATCGTCCACTTCGGGAAGTCGCCGCGCTCGATCGCCTCGTAGAGATCGCGCTGGTGGCTTTCGCGGTCGCCGCCGACCAGCTCCGCCGCCTGCGCGTCGGTCAGGTTCTCGATGTCCTGCTGGGTCTTGAAGTGGAACTTGACCCAAAACCGCTCGCCCGCCTCGTTCCAGAAGCTGTAGGTGTGGCTGCCGAAGCCATGCATGTGGCGGTAGCTCTTGGGGATGCCCCGGTCGGACATCACGATCGTCACCTGGTGGAACGCCTCGGGCAGCAGGGTCCAGAAGTCCCAGTTGTTGGTGGCCGAACGCAGGTTAGTCCGCGGATCGCGCTTCACCGCCTTGTTGAGGTCGGGGAACTTGCGCGGGTCGCGCAGGAAGAAGACCGGCGTGTTGTTACCGACCATGTCCCAGTTGCCTTCCTCGGTGTAGAACTTCAGCGCGAAGCCGCGGATGTCGCGCTCGGCATCGGCCGCGCCGCGCTCGCCGGCGACGGTGGTGAAGCGGGCGAACATCTCGGTCTTCTTGCCGATCTCAGAGAAGATCTTGGCGCGGGTGTAGCGGGTGATGTCGTGGGTGACGGTGAAGGTCCCGAACGCGCCCGAACCCTTGGCGTGCATCCGCCGCTCGGGGATCACCTCGCGCACGAAGTTGGCGAGCTTTTCGTTCAGCCAGACGTCCTGCGACAGCAGCGGCCCGCGCGGGCCGGCGGTCTGCGAGTTCTGGTTGTCGGGTACCGGGGCGCCGAAGGCCGTGGTCAGGTGGGTGACGGGGCAGGTCCCCTTGTTCAGGATGGAATCGGACATGGTCTTGCCTCCTCTTCTGGCGACAGCGCGCCCGGATCAGTGCGAAAACAGCAGGGGAATCGCAGCTCCGCCAAGCAGATCTCGTGTAACTCCGCCAAGAATGATCTCACGCAGGCGGGAATGTCCATAGGCTCCAAGCGACAGCAGCCCGGCGCCGCGTTCGCGCGCAGCTTTGACCAACGCATCCGCATCGGACAATTCACCTGCGGAACTGGGAACGACCGTCGATGCGAATCCGTGCCGAGCGAGATGCCGCGCGATATCCGTCCCCGGCTCAGAACCGTGACCCTTCGTTGAGGGCTTGGCATCGAGAACGATCACGTCGATCTTGGCACCCGGCATGGCAAAGGCTGTAGCATCGCGTAGCGCATGGGTCGCTTCGCGGGTTGCGTTCCAGCCAATCGCCAGATGCGCAAGCGCGCGAGGCTTGTGCCCGTTAGGCAGGACGAGCACCGGCCGACCTGACGCGAACAGGATGCTTTCGATTGTTTCACGGCGGATCGGCGGGTAGTCGTAGTTACCGGCAGGGCCGAACAGGACGACGTCGGCGTAACGCGCGTAGACCGCGGACTTCGTGAAGATATTGGCTGGCAGGTCGGATATTGTCCGGAGTTCGACATTGGAAGCTCGGGCAAGCTTGGCGATACGCTGCTGCTTGACTTCGACCGCATCCGTATATTCCTGAAGAAAGACATAGGGTCGCGCGATAGTCAGCGCGTAATCGGTCGAGGGAAGAGCTGACAGGACAAGGATCGAAAGGCTGGCGCCATGGAATTCGGCGAAGGCCAGCGCATCGCGCACGAACTGCTCATCCCTGTCCCCGGTATCGACCACGGCGAGAATATCCTTGATAGCCATTATGCTCTCCAATTTGCCGGTACCGGTATTGGCTACCCCGCGCCCAAGAGAGATTCATTTGGGTGTTCTACGTAGTGTTTCAGCGCCAGGCATGGCCCCGTGCTGGTCGAGCGCAGCATCGGCCGCCGCCCTGGATACGTTCCATTGCCTGACATGCGCTCCGCGCGAAATGAGCAGTGTCGGCCAGGCAGATGGTTTACCGGTGGCTTCCATGCGACGGTCCGTGGGGGGACACGAACGTATGTTCGGATGGGAGGGCATCATACCTTCATGACAGAAACCGGGCGTGCAACGCCGTAATGAAGATGTCTCGCTGGTCCCGTCCCGTTCTTTTGCAATCAGTTAGGTGCAGCCAAACCTCGGAACTTTACGGATGTGCACGCGCTGCCGAGTAGAGGCAGTCTGAGAGCATGACCGAGTTTCTGGCGGCGCTCGCCATATTCCTTGCAAGCCATAGCATCCCGGCCCGGCCGCGTACGCGCGCGGCGCTGGTCGGGATTCTTGGTGAGCGGTTCTATATCGCGATATACGCCTTGATCTCCCTTGCTCTCCTCGGCTGGCTGATCGTAGCGGCGCGGCACGCGCCCTACATCCCGCTTTGGGCTCCGGAGCCATCCCTATACTGGGCTCCGATCCTGGTGATGCCGGTGGCATTGTTTTTTCTGATCGGTGGCACAATCATCCCAAACCCCCTGTCCGTCGGCTTCATGGCCAATCGCTTCGATCCGAAGAAGCCCGGTTTAGTGGGAATAACGCGCCACCCTATTTTGTGGGGCTTTGTGTTCTGGTCAGCCTGTCACGTCATTCCCAACGGAGACCTCGTCTCGGTAATCCTGTTCGGCGGCTTCGCAGCGTTCGCACTCCTGGCCATGCCGATCATCGACCGGCGGAAGCAGCGCCAATTGGGTCTGGGCTGGCCCGATCTTGCCAGGCGGACATCGGTCATACCATTCTGGGCAATGTTGCGAGGCCCAGGCAGCCGGGCGTGGCCTGGACACAGCTTCGCGATGACGGCCGTCATCACGATCATCGCCTATGCCGCGCTGCTTCTTGCCCATGCCACTCTTTTCGGACCAGATCCGACGATCATTCTATTTTGAGGCTGCTGTCGCGCATGCCCGCAGAATCTGACGAACCGAGGCTACTGCAAGATGTGTTTTGCTTGCAAATTTTTGGCGAGTGCATATAGATGCATTACAGATGCATGATTGGAGCATGAGTCGTGACTGCGATCAAAGGAATCGACGAAAGGCGGTTGGAAAAGCTCGTCGAGAGTTTCTACGCCCGGGTGCGCGCCGATGATGCGTTGGGGCCGATCTTTAACGACGCGATCAACGATTGGCCTGAGCATCTCGAGAAGCTGACCGCCTTCTGGTCGTCGGTCATGCTGACCAGCGGACGCTACAAGGGGCAGCCCGTGCCGGCCCATCGCAAACATGGCGAGCGTATTACGCCGGAGCTTTTCGAGCGGTGGCTCAGCCTCTGGAACAGCACGACCGCCGAACTGATGGAGCCCGAGGCCGCCGCCGCGCTCCAAGCGAAGGCGGCACGGATCGCCGAGAGCCTGCAGCTCGCTCTTTTCTTCAAACTTCCGGACGTTCCGCCAGCAAAGGCGGCTGCGTGACCAGGAACCGTCCCGCATCTCCCCTTTTGTCCATTGCTGCAAGGAACAGACATGGCTGAGCCTTATCGCTCGACGCCGATCTTCGACGAAATCACCCTTCCTGCGGCGCTACGAGCCAACCACCAGACCAAGGAAGGCGTCTGGGGCATCATCCGCGTGCTCGAGGGCGAATTGAATTTGACCTATGTCGAGCCGCACGCAGAGCAGGTTCTAACCCCGGGCGCCCCGGGGTTGGTCGCGCCGGAACAGGTCCACTATGTCACCGCGCTCGGCCCGATGCGCATGCAGGTCGATTTCTATCACGAACCACCCAGCCTCTGAAAAATATATCAGGGTCCTTTTTCATACCAGCAGGAGATTTTGATGTCGCAGACCTTGAGCGGCGAGACCATTTCGCTCGTCAAAGCCACCGTTCCCGCGCTCGAGGCGCATGGGCTCGACATTGTCCATGAAATGTATTCCCGGATGTTCCAGAATGAAGAGATTCGGGATCTCTTCAATCAATCGCATCATGGCGATAGCGGGTCACAGCCCAGAGCGTTGACCGGGGCCATCCTCGCCTATGCCAGCAACATCGACAACCTCGGTGCCCTTGCACCGGCCGTCGAGCGGATCGCGCAAAAACACGTCGGTCTGCAGATTCTTCCGGAACATTATCCGCATGTCGCCGAAGCATTACTCGGCGCGATCAAGGCGGTGCTGGGCGACGCAGCAACCGACGAAATCCTGGCTGCCTGGGGCGAAGCCTATTGGTTCCTAGCAAACATCCTGATCGCTCGCGAAGGACATATCTATCGTGATCTTGCTTCTGCGGATGGCGGCTGGAGCGGCTGGAGGGATTTCATCATCGATGACGTCCGGCGCGAGAGCGAGATCATCACCTCTTTTACGCTCCGCCCCAAGGACGGCGGTTCCGTCATCCGGCACAAGCCGGGTCAATATCTGACCTTCTGGCTCGAAATCCCCGGACATCCGCCGATCAAACGAAACTATTCGATCTCGGATGCCCCCAACGGCAAGACCTACCGCATCTCCGTGAAGCGCGAACCCCAAGGGCTGGCATCGGGTTGGCTCCATGACGAAGCAAAGTCCGGAACTCTGCTCAAGGTCGCTCCGCCTGCCGGTGAATTCTTCCTCGCGGAACGGCCCGAACGTCCGGTGGTTCTGCTTTCGGGAGGCGTGGGCCTCACACCCATGGTATCCATGCTCGAGCATATCGTTGCCAAGCATCCAGACGTTGCGGTGCACTTCGCACATGGGACCCTCGACGGCACGACGCATGCCATGGGCGCCCATATCCGCGCGCTCACCGAACGACATCACAATGGCCGCACCACGATCTTCTACCAGGCACCGCGCGCAGCCGATGTCGCTGAACATGACTATGATGTCGCCGGCCTTATCGATGCCGAGTGGCTGACGGCAAACACACCTGTCGATGAAGCCGATTATTTTCTGTGCGGACCACGGCCGTTTCTCCGGGCATTGGTCGCTGCGCTGTCACTGAATGGTGTCGCCAACGACCGTATCCATTATGAGTTCTTCGGTCCTGCCGACGAACTTCTGGCAGCTTGAAGGCAGGCATGATCTGCTTCTGAGAGGAGGTGGTGATGGACGATTTCACCTTGGCGCGTGTTCTCCACATACTCGCCATCGTGCCCTGGATCGGAGGGGTTGCGTTCGTCACCACCGTCCTGATGCCGGCGATCCGCCGGAACAACGCTCCGGGTGAACGGCTCGCAGCATTCCATCGGTTCGAAGCAGGATTCGCCTGGCAGGCCCGGTTGTGGGTCGGGCTTGCCGGTCTTTCCGGTCTCTGGATGATTTATCGCGCCGATCTCTGGTATCGCTTTTCCGACCTTCGCTTCTGGTGGATGCACGCGATGGTAGCGGTCTGGGCAATTTTTGCAGCGATGCTCTACGTTGCCGAACCGCTCTTCCTGCACAGGCGGATGGCGCAAAGCCGCACCCCGGAGCGCGACTTTGCGCGCATGGAGCGCATGCATCGGATTCTGCTTCTTGCTTCCCTGATCGCCACAGGGGGCGCCATGGCCGGCGCCCACGGCCTCATCTAGATGAGGCCTGACCATGCACGCACCGCATGCTCATCGTAACGGTCATCCGCTATATCCAGGTCATCGATGCTTCGGGCGTGATGGCAGTAAAGAAAACCAAAGAATGGCGCGCCCTGCAGTCTAACCCTGAAGTGCTTTGAACCAGACCCCCCAAGGTTACGCCTTCCCGGTCGAACTTGGCAGGCCTTACCGCCTCTGCTTCATGACAGCAGGTTGCGAGGAAGCACTACTGGATCGGAGGCCGGTAATCCGGGTGCTGTAGGGTCAGCATGTAGGAGGAAAGATCGTCTATTTGCGCGGCTGCGATCTCGAAATTCATGACCTCCGGATAATTGTGCGAGTCCCTCAACCAGGACTTGAGTGTTTCAGCAGTCAGCCCGGGCACGTTGACCACAGCCTCGAAGGGCGGCGCTGCGGGCTCGCGCGAATTACCGGTGTTCACGGCGTGGCAAGCCGAACAGTACATCCCAGCAAAAGCGAGCCCGCGTGTCGCAGCGCTGTCTCCTGGCTGGAGCGCATCCACCCCGGCTTTCGCTCGCTCCGGCATATTTGTTCCGCCAACGGCCGAAAGGGCGACGAGGCAAACCAGCGTGAAGATTGCGCGCACAGCGAACTCCCCGGTCACGACAGGGAATGTGCTTCACTCGTGCCGGTCAACTGCGCCACGGCATCGCCAAGTGCATGTTCGCGAAAGGGCTTTTCGAGAACCCGACTGAAGCCATGCGCCAAAGCCCTTTCGCTGAGATCCGCTGACGGGAAAGCTGTGATCAGAACCGCAGGCCCCGACCACCCTTCTGCTCGTAGCCGGGACAACACTTCGATCCCATCGGTCTCCTCCAGCCTGTAGTCGGCCACCACGCAACAGGCATCCTGAGCCAGTGGGTCGGCCAGCAACGCCCCGGCCGTCGCATAGGCGCGGACATCGAAACCTCGTGCTCGCAATAGAAGCTGCAAGGATCGCCGCACACCGGCGTCGTCCTCGACCAGGAGAAGTCGGGGGCGTTCTGGAGATGGAGATGCAATAATTTCGCCTGCCATGTCGCACCATCGAACCCAGCAGCATTGCTGGCCCATTGGCAATGTCAGCAATTCCTGGCAGGGTCGTTACGTAAGTCTCCTGATCCTCAATCGGCAACGCTTGCCGCAAAGGCTATCCGGAGCGCTTCCGACAGGCTACGAACGCCTAGTTTCGCCATCAGGTTCGCGCGGTGAACTTCGACCGTTCGGGGCGAAATTCCCAAATCATAGGCTATGGTTTTGTTGGGCAGCCCCTGTGCCAGTCCCTTGAGCACATCCTGCTCTCGTGCCGAAAGCCCGGCGACGAGGATTGCCGCATCGGCGGCGCGGCTGGCGCGTCCTTCGGTGTCAGCCAGACGCTCGAAGGCACTTTCGATCGCATTCAGCAAAACTGCTTTCTCGAACGGCTTTTCGATGAAATCCACAGCACCCGCCTTCATGGCACGCACCGCAATCGAGACGTCGCCATGGCCGGTCAATACGACAACCGGCATGGAAACACCGCGCTCGCTAAGCTCCTGCTGAACCTCGAGGCCGTCCATCTCGGGCATGCGGACATCAAGAAGGATACAGCCTTGCTCGGCCTTCTTGACATGCTTCAGGAATTCCACGCCAGAAACCCACGGCGTTACGGCAAACCCCGATTTCTTCAGCATGAAACCAGCCGAACGACGAATGGCCTCCTCATCGTCGACTATGTGAATGACACGCTTATCTTCCATCAGGGTTCTCCGCCTCCGCCCTTACCAAAGTGAAATGGAATTGCGTGCCGCCGCTCCCGCCCGGAGGTTCCATCCAGATTCGGCCACCATTAGCTTCCACGATAGTGCGACAAATGGAGAGGCCCAGCCCCATGCCCTCCGATTTTGTGCTGACGAAAGCCGTGAAGAGCTGCGCAGCAACCTCAGGCACCACGCCGGGCCCCGTGTCAGCGACAGTAACCCGTACGAAGCCATGTTGGTCGGGTAGCGTACGGATTGTGAGCAAGCGCTGAGCAGATTGGCCCATGGCATCAACCGCGTTGCGGATCAGGTTCACCAGGACCTGCTGTATCTGGATTTTATCGACGAAAACACTTGCAGCCTCATGATCGATATCCATTCTTGTTTGGATAGATTTTTCGTTCGCGCCCAACAATCCAAACGCCGCGGCTTCATTGATGAGGTTGGGTAAGCTCTCGACGGTCTTCTCAATCTCGCCCCTTGCGACAAAATCACGCAGTCGGCGCACGATATGGCCTGCCCGCATCGCCTCCCTAGCTGCGTCTCCGAGCGCCTCATGGATTTCAGGGAAATCCTCAGGGTCAGGATCGGCCAGCAGATCCCGAATGGCTTCCACATAATTTGCGACCGCTGTGATCGGTTGGTTCAACTCATGTGCAAGGGTCGAGGCCATGGTCCCCATCGCGCTTACCCGTGCGACATGAATCAGTTCGGACTGAAGCTCCTCAAGCTTCTCCTGGGTGCGCTGGCGATCTGTAAGATCGCGAATGAAGCCCGTGAAGAGCCGCTGCTCTTCGCCCATAGCCTCGCCAACGGACAGTTCCATCGGGAATGTCGAGCCATCCTTGCGCATTGCGAAAACGACGCGGCCGATCCCGATGATATGCCGTTCCCCGGTGCTCAGATAGCGGGAGAGGTAGCCATCGTGACGTTCGCGATCCGGTGACGGCATGAGTATGCTGACATTGGATCCGGTTACTTCGGCTTGTGTATATTGGAACAGGCGCTCAGCGGCCGCGCTGAAGGATATGATCACCCCGCGCTCGTCGATGACGATCATCGCATCTGGCACCGTCGAGAGGATAGAACGGAGGTGAGCTTCGCTGTTTCGCAATGAGCTTTCCAGCGCGCGCTGGTCGGTGATGTCGTGGACGATCGTTGCAAAACCTCGCAGTGCGTCACCCGCTTCCTTTAAGGCCGTGATGGAGATGCCGGCGAGGAACTCGCTACCGTCCTTGCGCACCTGCCAGTCGTCAACCTCGATCTTGCCCTTCTCCGCGGCCTGCGCCAGGAAAGACTTGGGTTTGCCTGCCGCGACCGCATCGGTTGGATAGAAGAGCTCCATCGGCCTGCCGACCATCTCTGCGGCGGTCCAGCCATTCAGGCGTTCGGCCCCCTGGTTCCAGATCGTCACCTTCCCCTCGGGGTCGAGCATATAGATCGCATAGCCCTCGGCACCATCGATCAGAAGGTTCAACTCCTCGGCCAATATAGCCGTCCTGTCCGCAAGCCGACGGGCCGCCAAAGCAGTTTGGCAATGGTTTTGCCAAAGCAGGATCATACCAGCTAGAAATAGGCCGACAGCGAGCAATTGACTGACGGTGTCAGGCCAGCCATCCACCACGATAAGCGTTATAAGCGTAGTAACCGCCACACTCGAAATAACAACAATGCCAGGTCGCAATGCGACCAGTACCATGGTCGCCACGCCCAGATTCACGAAATAGTGCACACGTACATCGACATGTTCGGCGAGCTGCTCGCGCGTCAGGACGGCAATGATCGCAATGGCGATCCCGGCAAGAACCGCGGTCAGGAACTGGCGGAGAATGGATTGCTCGATGAACGTCGTCGCCGAGAGATCCCCCATTGTTCCGGATTGCCGTTCCGCATCAATTATGGCCCTGCCCCCAAACGATCTTTCACAGGAGGCAGCACTTGGCTGGGATCTCCCCTTTCCAGAGGGTTTTTATCAATTCTCATCCTGCGGAGCCAACAAAAGTTCCGGGGCCAACCAAGCATGCCTCTCCGAACGGCCAATCGGCATTCCCCTGGACGCGGCACGAGACCGGACCCAGGGGATCGCAAGCACCACCTGCGGATTCCTTTCGCAGCGCGCTAACACTAGACAGCGCCTCCTGCACGAACAGGCCGCAACCTCAGTAAGTTTCCGGATAGAGGGAACGCTGCTGCAGACATACTTTCGGCTGCACATGAGATCCGGATCGGTTGGCTGCCGACACCCCCGGGTCGTTGCATGCAAGGTGCTGCATGAGCTGATCATACTTGGACCGGCCCGCCGTTCGGCGCCCGAGCGAGGAGAAGCAAGAAGGTGGAGGTCGCGGTATTCAGCACCCGGAGTTATGATCGAGAGTTCCTCGATCTGGCAAATGCGGCAGACGGTCATGCGCATATATTGCGATATCTCGAAGCTGGCCTTTCAGAACAGACCGTAGCGTTAGCCGCAGGAGCTGACGCGATCTGCGCCTTCGTCAATGACCGCCTCGATCACACAGTGCTCGCGGCGCTTCGTGGTCATGGAACGCGATTGGTTGCGTTGCGAAGCGCTGGCTTCAACCACGTCGACCTCAAAGCGGCCGAAGCGCTTGGGATCGCGGTCGCGCGTGTCCCGGCCTATTCGCCGGAAGCGATCGCCGAGCACACTGTCGCGCTGATCCTCTCACTCAACCGAAAGTTGCACCGGGCCTATGTCCGGGTTCGCGAAGGCAACTTCGCTCTGGATGGCTTGCTCGGGTTCAATCTCAGCGCGCGAACCGTTGGCATCGTTGGAACTGGCAGGATTGGCGCGGCGGTGGCGCGCATCCTTCAAGGGTTCGGTTGTCGGCTTTTGGCTTTCGATCCGGCCCCCGATGCAAAACTCCGGCAGTTGGGCATAGAATATGTCCCGCTCGCAGAGCTGCTGCAACAGTCGGACATCATAACCATTCATTGTCCCCTGACACCCCAAACGCACCATCTGATCAACGACGACGCGCTTCAGCTGATCCGCAAGGGAACCATGCTGATCAACACGAGCCGGGGAGCTGTCGTGGATACGAGAGCCGTCATTGCCGGCCTGAAGTCAGAGCGCATCGGGGCCTTGGGGCTCGATGTCTATGAGGAGGAGGGAGACCTCTTTTTCAGGGACTTGTCGGAAAGCATGCTGCAGGATGACGTCTTCGCTCGTCTTTTGACATTCCCCAATGTCTTGATCACAGGCCATCAGGGGTTTTTTACACGCGAAGCGCTCTGGGCCATCGCGGAGACCACGATCCGCAACATCTCCAGCTTCGAAAAAAGCGGGCGCGCCATCCATCAGATTGGCACGGAGCTTCTGGCCTGACCATCAACGGACTGTCCGGCACCACGACCTTTGGACAACTCACTGCGTAGTATTGCGGATAGGTCCACACGCGCGAACAGCCGAAGCTGCGGAAATCGAGAAAGGGCGCAGTAACGCATGTACATTCTCTCAGCACCGGACGCGCATAAACGCCGCCTCTCACAATCGCAGCTTCGCACCTTGGTCGGGCTGGTGTTGCTGTCCATAACGCTGGGCACCCAGGCAATATGGGCCCTTAGCGTCCACTGATCTTTTTTCAGTATCCGTACGCCCATGAGACCCGCTGTGGACCCTGTTCTCCCAGCAGATCGGACGTGTGCACCAGTATCGCGAAGGCCGAAACGATGAAGGTCATCAGCGCCAGCCATCCCGGCGGCCCTCGCCATTGTCACGCAGATTGCGGCCATCGAGCGCCGACCGGCGGATATTGAGCTCGACCTCCTCGCCCTTGCGGGTGATTTGCACGTCTCGCGGATCGATATTGTTGCGCTTGGCATAGTCTTCGGCCGCCCGTTCGCTGCCGAACTTTCCGGCTTCTTCGAATTCCCAACCCATCGTTCATCTCCTTCATTTCGCCCCGGCACCACGCCGGCGGCAGTCACGTCACAAATCGAGTCCCAAGCTGCGCTCGGGAAGCGGCGGCAGCGGATCGGCCCGTTCGGGCTTCAGATCAGGCGGTGCTTTCGGATCCTTCGCTGCCGGGCCCGTGGCTGGACCGGTCGGCAGGGGCGGCAAGTCGCTCGGTAGCGGTGGGAGATCCGAAAGGTCGATGCCATCGATTGGTCCGGGATCGAATTTCTCGCGCGGCTGGGCGCTGGGGCCCTTCCTGCCGTCGATGTCGAGCCAACCCAGCGTCTCCAGCGCGGAGGTCTTGTTACCCGGGTTCATGTCGAGCTGGCGCTCGAGTTTCTCCCGATCGTCGACCATTATCGTGAGCTCGTCGCGCACGCGGGTCACGCCGACGTTGAAAAGGCGCTGGTTCGAGAGGTTGCGCTCATGCGCCGACATGACCGTGATCGCCTTGTCGGTGGTGATTCCTTGCGCCATGTGCATGTTGAGGCTGTAGGCAAGGTCGAGGCGGGACAGCATGGGATCACCGAGCCCTAGCGTCAGCCGGCCCTTGTCTGCAGTCTCAACCGTCACGCCGGACGCATCCACGGCTAGGACCCGCGCGAGAGCCGCGTTGTGAAGGCCCCGCTCCTTGTCGTTGGCGGTCCAGCGGATACGATCGCCTTCGCGCAGCTGGAGCGTCTTCTTTTCGGAGAGCTGTAGCCGATCACGCTGCTCGGTCGGTGAGAGTTTCTGGGGATCGAACCGGATCTTGCGACGTCCGTCGGCCAGTTCGACCTTACCGCCCGCATGGACCTTCAGCACATCATAACGTCCGCCGGCGAGACCGACGTCCTGCGCGCCGCCCCTCCCGACCTCGAGTGTTTGGCCAGCCCGATAGGTCGAGGCGTAGCGCAGCTCCTCGCGCGTCGTGTTGACGCGCTCGTAGACCGTCAGATGAATAGCCTCGCCCTTGACGCCGCCTTCAGCGACGAGGCCGTCCTGGATGCGCTGATTGATGACGGCGCGCGCGTCGCGGCCCGAGGCGAAGACGGCAGTCACCCCACGCTCCGGCTCCGAAAGCGCGAGCCACATATCGGCCGCGGCAGCCGCCGGTTCCGCCGTCTCGACGACGCGGTCCCCGAGCACCTTCATCGCCGCGCTCGCCCTGCCGACGTTGGCGAGAGCCGCGACGGTACGGAGCTTGTCGGTCCGTTGGCGGATATTCTGGTCCATACGCGCCAGGGTACCGCCGCCCGCCTGGATCATGGCGAAGGCCTTGCCGGCATCGATCGAGGATAGCTGCTGGCGGTCGCCGACCAGCACAAGTTTGTCGAGCCCAAGCGCGCTGCTGATCTGATGCAGCTTCAGCATATCGCTGGACGACACCATCGAGGTCTCGTCCACGATGACCATGGTGCCGCCGAACTTTTCGCGGGCCTCTTGATAGCGAGGCGTGTCGCGCTCAGCGATGAAACGTTCATTGGCGAGCACGAAGGAGGCAATCGTCTGGGCCTTGATACCCGCGCCCTCGGCAAGGTCTGCCACCATCTTGTTCTGGAAGGCGAGGCCGGTGACAGTCCGGCCTTCGGCTTCCGCCACGCGCGCGACCGCCTGCAACATGGTCGATTTACCGGCGCCGGCGACACCCTGGACCGACACGGTGCGATCAGCCGAGGAGAGGATCATCGTCGCGGCGGCCAGCTGGCCGGGATTGAGGGCGCGCGTCGCGGCATCCTGCAACCGCTGGGGCGCATCTGCATGCGGTAGCAGCGGCTCGGCCTTGCTCTTCCCCTCTTCGACGGCGCCAAGAATTTTCTCTTCGGTGCGCAGGGCCTCCTGTGTCGTCACCATCCGGCCGGTTCTGTCCGCTGCCGTCGCAACGCCGGGTATGAGCTGGCGGTTCTGGACCAACCGGTCGATCCGCCGTTCGATCATGTCGACGGTGACACCCTTGAGTCCGAGATCGATCGCTGTCTTGGAGAGCAGATGGACCGGCCAGGCCGCTTCGCGCTCCGACAGGATCCGCACCGCCGATGCGACCGCGAGCTGCGCGCGCGCTTCGCCGGGCGATTTGACGGCACGGACAAGAGCATTGTCGACAAGGGGATCGCGAGGGCGGGCCAAGCTGCCGAGCCTTGTCCGGGCACCATCAATGGCATCCGCGATTGCCCGGTAGCCGCGTTCGAGGGCACCTTCGGGCGGCGCCAGTCCCGCACGCGCCTCTGCCGCGGCGGCGAGATCCTTTCCGTCGAAGCCGAGTGCCGCCGCGCGGTCGATCCAGTCCTGTTTGAGCGCAGCGCGATCCTCCACGTCGAGCTTGGGATCA
Source organism: Sphingobium indicum BiD32 (assembly GCF_000382885.1). Classification (GTDB taxonomy): domain Bacteria; phylum Pseudomonadota; class Alphaproteobacteria; order Sphingomonadales; family Sphingomonadaceae; genus Sphingobium; species Sphingobium japonicum_C. The sequence goes on along the minus strand of NZ_CAVK010000061.1, from coordinate 8,569 downwards.
CGCGAGCGCTTGGTGATTTCTCGCAGGCCTTCGGGCGACTTGATGCCGAGCTTCGTCGCGCGATCGAGGATCTCCTCGCGCCGCTGACTATATTCCTCGATCACTGCTTTGGGCACGCCGGTAATTTCGAAGGTGCCGTGCTTGCCTTTCAGGTCGATCTGGTAGCCGATCCGCTCCAGTTCGGAACGCAGGTACGCATGATAGATCGAGCCGATGATGCTGTTGTGGCTCCAGATCTTGTCGGCATGGAGCGCCTGCCATTTGCCGTCCGGCATGCGCGTCAGGTTGGCGATGACCGCGTGGATATGAGCCTGCGGGTCGAGCGCCCGGCTCGTATCGTGCTGGAAGAGGGCGTAGACGAGATTGCCGGTCTGGACCGGAACCTTGCGGCCTTCGACGTCGCGCCGCCCTTCGGCGAGGTTCTTTTCGACCCAGGCCATAGTGGCCTTGACCGCGGCCATGTTGGCGCCGAGCACGCGCTTGTCGTCGGCGACATAGGCCATGACCGAGGCGGACTTCGGCATGGAGAAGGTGAGATCATAGCCAGCGCGCCGGTTTTCGACCTGGGCGACGGCTTCGCCGCTCGGCAGGATACCGTTCAGAACGCCTTCGAAGGCGTCCTTGGACACCTCGCCGGCAAGCCCGATCGCGTCAGCCCCCTCCCCTCCCCAAGCGCTGATCTCGGACGAACCCTCGACCGTGTAATAGTCGTCCTTCGCGAAATAGTTCGCGGCACCGGAAGCGGAGCGGACGCCGGCGACCGAGAGCATCAGATCCCCATGTCCATGCCGTCATGGTCGCGACCCGATGAGAAATCCTGGCGCAACTCTGCAAGCGTCTGATCCTCGACCTGGGGGCCAGCCGTTGGCGCGTGGCGACCATCGCGCCGATCATCGCGGTCGCGGCCGGAGACGGTCTGCTCCTCGCCGGGCGAACGCGCGGCCTGTGCACGGTCGGCCGCGTGGGTCTGCGGGGCGGGCTGGTCACCGCGATCATCGGCGCGCTGTCCCGCCCTCTCGGCCGTTGCCTCGGTCTCCTCCTCGACCTCGGCCGAGAGGATGCGCGCTGCGAGATCCTTCGCGACATTGCCGGTTTCGGACACCTCCTCCACGACCTGGTTTGCGCCGTCCCGTCCGCCGGCTTCCCCCGCCTCATCCTCCTCGAACACCTCCTCTCCGCGCCTTGATCGCACCGGTCCGACATCGGGCCTTTGGACGAAGCCCTGGGCGATCTGTGGATAGTCCTTCCACTCGAGCAGGATCCGCGCAGCCGGGAAGCCGTCGGGGAATTTCACGAAGCCGTGCATCGAGGGCAGGTTGGTGATGTCGTCGGCAATGACGAGCGGCTCGACCTGTTTGCGCGGTGTCAGCGTCGAGGCGTCGCGGGTGTTGTTGTAGCCATAGGAATAGGCTTCATCCATCTGACGGACTTCGCGGTTGCCGATGTATCGTGCGCACTGCTCGGCGGTGTCGAGGTCTGCGGTCGCGAGGATGAGTTTGGAGCGGGCGAGCGAGGCGAGATTTCGGCCTCCCTGTTCGCCATAGACCTCGACCAGCTTCTCGAAGCTGTGGATGCCGAGGATCATGGCGCCGCCGAACGCGCGCGCCGTCTGGAGGCCATTCTCGATCGCCGGCAGACGATGCAGTGCGCCGAGCTCGTCGAACATGAACCAGGTGCGCAGCGAACGGGTGCGCGGCAAGGTCATCAGTCGGTTGATCGCAAGATCCATCCACAGCGTGAGCAGCGCCCGGTTCATCGGCAGATCGACATAGCTCGATGTGACGAACAGGATCGATCCGGGCTTCTTGTCCCGCGTGATCCAGTCGCGGATCGAGAAGGGTTCGCCCTCGTCTGGAAGGAAGCGCAGCACCTGCGCATTGGTGTTGAAGACGGCGCGGATCGATTCCGCCATGCGCGCAGCTTCCGGAGCGGTCAGCGGATCGGCGATGGTGTTGGCGAGGAAACGGTGAACGCGCTTCAGGTCCGCCGTCATCAGGTTCTCGGAGAGGGCAAGGTTGGACGTCTGGCCACGCTCCTGCAACCGGACGCACATCTCGATGAAGAGGGTGCGCGCGGCCAGCGCCCAGAAGGGTTCGGAAGAGCCGCCATCCGACGGGATCAAGGCTGCGGCGGCGGCGGTGAACTCGCTGTGCGTGCGGCAGTCGTTGAAGATCGACCAGGCCGGGCAGCGCTGGTCCATGGGATTGAGGATCGTGTCGCGTGAGGGATCGTAGAAGGCTTCGACATATGCGCCGGTGAGATCAAAGATGACGGCCGTGTCCTGGCGCTCGCGCATCTGGGTGACGAGACTCCTGAGCTCGGTCGTCTTGCCCGAGCCGGTCGTGCCAATGAGCATGACGTGGGATTGCTCGGTGCGATGCGGGAACGGGATCCCGGCAAGTGTGTAGGGATGATGGATGCCGGCTTCCTTCCGCGCGCGAAACGGCAGCGCGAGGACTTGCCGCGAGGACATGCCAGGAAGGAACTCGGCGGCTTCCTCTTCGAACTTCGCGCGGTTGTGTTCGTTGATCTCGGTAAGGAGCACGCTGCGGTCGACCAGCATGGCGCCGCGCTCGTGTCGTTCCTGAAGGATCGAACGACCGCGCCGGTGGGACAGGTCCACGAACCATATGGCCACGGGAATGGTGATGAAGATCGAGATGAGAAAGGCACCCAGGAGACCGCGCATCGCCACGGACCACGCCTTGATGACCTCGGGGATATAGGGGACCGCCTGCATCACGGTCCGCATGATCTCGCCGCTTGGCAGCGTGACGTTGACGCGCTTGTTCGGATTGAGGTCGATCCAGTTCCAGAGCGTCGCATAGATCTTCATGCAGACGAGCTGGAAACCGTGCTCGTCGAGCTTGAGCGACATGATGATGAACCAGGCGCCAACGAAGGCGAAGAACCAGAGCATGAAGGGCAGCTTGGCGCCCGAGAACCACATCATCATCTCGTGGGTGAGAAGCTGGCTGCCGCGGGTGAAATTGCCGGCATTGCGCTGCACGCGGCCGCGCGCGCTGTGGTGGGTCAAAGGGACGGGTCGGCCGTCGCTGCGGATGTCCTCACGCGCCATGATATTGCTCCAGGCGCTTGTCGGTTTCCGCGATGATGCGGTCGCGATATTCGGGAAACTGCTCGCGGATGATGATATCGAGGGCGAGCTGCTGAAACTCGCTGATGCGGGCGATCCGGCGATGGCTGGAGCTCAGCAACTGGCCCGCCGAAAGGAACCCGTCGACGGCCAGCCGGAGCAGGTCGGACGGCGTGCATCCGCGCTCCGCGGCGAGCGCTACGACGCGATCATATTTGCCGCGGTCGAGGCGGATCGAGCAATGCTTGTAGGGGGAAGTCAAACCAAGCCTCCTAGCAGGGAGGCTGGCGGGGTCTCAGAAACCGTTGCTATTTATAGATGAGTTCGAAGACCAGGGCAAGAAAATCGGGTGGCATTGAAACCATGTGTTCTCGCGTAACACGCTGGAATGGCAGAAATCCGCGGGTCTCGGAGGCCCCGAAAAGCTGTCCCACAGCCGCATACGCAATCAGATCGCTGTAAGTATCTGGAATTGTTTCAGAACCCCATGCACCTTGGTGCGTTCGGTGTGCTTCTCTGCACCAGGGCTGATCCAGTCCCAGGGGCGTCATGTGACGCGGTCGATATGGATGGGATATCGCCGCCGGCGGGGCGCCAGGCCGTCCAGTGGACGGAAGCTTTCGAGCGCGATTGAGCGTGAAGCGATCGCTCGGGCGGCGGAGCAGACGGAAGGCGGTCCTCAGGCAACGATAGCTGGGCCGTTGATGACCGATACGCGAACTTGCGCTTCCAGTGCGGCAAACCTGCCTTATAACGAACAGGTTCATAGCCCGATCAGCGTGAACCAAGAGGCCCTTCATGGCACGCACATTGGAACAGGAAAGAGCAGCGTTAGCGGAGGACGCCCGCAAGCTCGAAGAGCGGCGGCAACGGTTGGAAGAAAAGGAACGCGATGCAGCGGTTCAGGCTGTCGAAAGGGCTGGTCTGCTCAAGCTGGACGCAAAGCGGTTGAATGCACTGCTGGCGCGCATTCGCAGCCTCGGAATCGAGGAAGTGGAAAAACGCCTGACTGCGTGACAAGCCCCCGCCGCGAGGCAACTCGCGGTACGGACATGGGGGGTTCGATGCCCCCCATGTCCGTCTCCATCCTCACAACAAAAAAGGGGAGAGGCGACGCCGCGCCCCTCCCTTCTGTCGTTCAATATTCGTCGAGCACCCCGCCCTGCGCGGTGTAGACGATCCGGTCGATCATGCCCGGCGTCAGCGCGCCATAATCACCTTCGTCGATGGCGAGATAGCCAAGCTCACCGTCCTGGATGACGTGCTGGTCGAAGTAGCTGTGGAGCGCTCGGCGCTCGGCGCATGCGACGGCGGCGAAGTAGGCTGCGTGATCGGCGGCGGCGGGGTTCGTGATGGTCTGCATGTTGGCCTCCTGGCTGTCTTGAATGACAGGGTCAGGCGCGTCGGGCGGGCGAGGCCGGGTCAAGGATCGCCGGCTTGCCGGCGACCGCGTCAGCGGCGGCGGGGGTCACGATTTTCTTCGGCGGCCACCACCGCCGATTGCTTGGCACCACCGCTCGACCCGCCGAAGAAAATGGTGGGGCCCCGCCGTCCTTGAGGCGGCCTCGTTCGCCCGACAACATGGGAAGGCTGTGAGAGATTTTTCCTCTCGGGGATGCGTCCGACGCGAGGCGTAGCGGCGTGCGGACCGAAGGGTCTGCGCGGCACGCGAGCGAGGCGTCCCTGTCGCCAATCGCCGCCCCTTCGGCAGTCTTCACCACTATATCGGGTGCCCGCGATAATGTTGCGTATCCTGTTCGGCTTGGTGCGGATGGATGGCTGTGATAGGGCTGAAGCGCGCTGCGAAAACGGTGGCGCCGGGGCTCGAAAACCCTGTCGATAACGGCACTCGGTGTGAGGTTCACGCCGGGGTGCCTGCGCATATGTCCAGGTACCCCGGTACTAAAAGCGTAGGCGCACTGTTTCGACTGTGTTTTCGAGCCCCGGCTCCCGCGCCCAGCGCGCGGGAGTTTCCGGGTTCAGCATGTCCCCCGAACCCCTGCATGGGCATCACGACACGCTCCGGAGGGATGAATGCTCGAGGACGTCGACAACCGGCCAAAGGCTGACCAGACAGCCACGCGTGCGCTCGCGATCGTGCTCATGCGAAAGGTCATGCCACTGCTCGACACGCTGGGTGAGGACATCGCGGCAGGCCATCTGCAGATGGCGATCGACACCGTGCTCGGGTCCGCAACAAAGATGCCGGCGCAAGGGTCCTGCTGACTATTTGCGGTCCTTAGTCTTGGGATCAAGCCCAGACGAGCCGCGCCTCGTCGCTGACACTGGCGCTGGCAACGAGGCGCTCCAGTCGGGGAAGATAGTGCTCGACGCGTCGTTCGGCCGCGCGGGCCGGCGTCGCCGGATCGGCGAGCCGCTCGCGGAGGGTTGCAAGAGCGATATCGCCGACGCTTTCGGCCTCGATGTCGAGTGCTTCGAGCAACGCATAGGCATTGCCATAGGCAAGATCGAGCTCGAGACCGCAGTCCGATGTCAGGGCAACCCGCATCCGGATTTCCGCATCGCCGGCGCTATGATGGATGGCGATGCGGCGGCCCCTGAACTGGGCCTCTTCGACCACGGTGATGATGGCTGGATCATGGTCAAACTGGCCCGTCACCGCGGCGAGCGCCAGAGGACAGACACGCACCTCGAAGCTGTCGCCAAGATATTCGTCGGGCTCCATGAGGTCGACGCCGATCCGCTCGCCCTCGGCGCGCAGAAAGCGACGGAAGCCGGCGAGCTGGCGGGCGGTGATGACTGCGTGCGGATCGGTTGCATCATCGGCGGGAACAGCGATGCGGAAGAGGACGGACATGGTCTTTTACTCCTTGGGCAAGCCGCTTTTGTTCCCCCTCTTTCCTCGGCTCCCGATGCGGCGGCACCGGCCGGGTCGCGGGCCAGCAGCCTCGGCGGTGGGCGGGGGTTCGATGCCCCCGCCCACCGCGTGCGCCGCGCAAAAAGGAGAGGAGAGGCCCCGGCGGGTGCCGGAGCCTCTCGTCGATGCACTCAGGTCAGGCCCTGTGCGCCATGCGCTGGGTGCCCGGAGCCGTGTTGCGCTGCTGGTCGAGCTTCACGACGTGGAGCGGAACGCCCGCCTGCCGCAGCTTCTGGGCGAGATTCATCTGGATGCCAGAGCCTTCGCAGACGACGGCCTCCACCGGCTTCAGGGCGAGTAAGCGGTCGTTGCGGACGAAGGCGGCCTTGGCTCCGAGACGGCGATCCAGGCGGAACATGATGACCTTGACGCCGCGTGCTGCCGCCCAGGCTTGCGCGATGGCATCGCAGCCTTTGGTTTGTGCGGTCGTGGCGAGGATCATTTCCGGAATGCGGCCCTTGATCATGTCCAGGCCCTTCCAGAGCAGCTCGTGATCTTCCCAGGCCTGTCCGCCCGAGAATGCGACGACAGGGCCTTCGGGCGTGAACTGCTCGCGCCGCTCCCGCCCCCTCGCGGCAAGATAGTCGCGGGCGTCGATCATCGAGGCAGTGACGCCGTTGGAAACCCGGCTGCCGCGCGTCGGCGAATAGGGCCGTCCGGTCTCCACGCGATAAACCTCGGCGGCGTGATCGCGCATGCATTCCATCGCATCGCGGCATCCCTGGAGCGTCTGGCAAAGCAGTTGCGCTTCTTCGAGTTGCGAGGCGTAGATCTCGCTCGGGTCGAAGCTGCGGGCGAGATCGCCAAGCTCCTTGGCGGCATCGTCTTCGCGGTCACTGATGCGCTTCGCGACGACATGGAAGCTGTTGACGAAGCCCCAGGCGAGGTCGCTGGCGAAAGCTTCCAGGCGAGTGTCGCGGAACACGTCGAACAGCGTCGCCATCACCATCTCGACAGCGGCTCGGGCTTGCTCCGGATCGGGCATTTCAAGCTGCTCGGTCTCGTCGACGGGCGAGAGCTTCGCGCGCTCGTCATGTTCGATGAAAGCGTGCTCGTAAGCCGGGCTGCGTCCGTCGGTTCCGGTTTCGCTGGCTATGAAGCTGGCGAGGTCGGCAAAGTTTGCAAAAGACTTGGTCATGTGAGCCTCCATGGCTTTTGGATGTCTCATCCACGCGATGAGGTCTTGCTCACGGCATGCGGCGGTCAGGGAGGTCCGGCACGTTAACCGGGAAGCCGGCCCGCGGCCGGACCCTGGTTAACGCCGCGCCAGCGGGGAGTGGGGGAACCGATTTTTCCGAGTGGTCGCGCCAGCGTCCGCGCGGAAAAATTGGGGGGACCGCTCATGCTCGACGGACCGCCAACCCCGCATGCCACACTAGGCAGACACAAGAGAGGAATAGGGGTGTACGAACCTCTCCCTGTGATCCCCCCGCAAGCGGGTTCGTCACCCGAATGGGCGGAGACGGGCCGCAGGCCTGGCTCCGTGAGCTTGGCCGCAGGTCCGCGCGGCACGTGCGAACCCGCGGCTTAGCGAATAGAGCCCCGGTCCCGTCCTGAGCATGGCGAAGGGCGGGATGCGCCGCCCCCTGCTCCTTCCCGTTCAGTCGAAACGGCACAGAACCAGGATCAGCGCCCCCTCTCCCAGGGATGAGAGAAGGTCCGGAAACTGCCATTACGGCTAAATCCGTTTCTTGCGCGGAGATCTGGCATGCCGGGCTGTCGCGGACGGGAACGTTGGCGCAGCCGGATCGCATCGTACGCCCGCAAGTCGGCCCAATGCCGGGCCGGCAGTGTCATGAAGTAGGATCGAGGCGGCAGGCAAAGACGTCCGACGATGGCGCCCCCACGAGCGAAAGCGCCGCACAAGGCGCAGTACATGCCGTGATACAAACCGGGTACCTTGGGGTGAACGCGCCAGCATGAGGGGAATGCGTCGATCGAGCCAAGCCGGGTTCCGGCTCACCAGACGCAAGGGCGACCGCCGTAGCCCAGGGCGGCGAGACCGAAACCGGCGTGAGCGGACCACCCCGGCAGGAAAAGAGGAGCCGGCGGCCGACGGCCGCCGAGCCTGCCGCCGTGCTCAGTTCGGCCTGATCCAGTCGGCCGCTTCGCGCCAACCGATGATGTCGCTTCCGCTGTCGCCAACCGCATCGTTCGAGATGTCGCGCCAGGGCGAGCGCGGGCGGTAGGTCGGCATGTACCGCGCGGTGAGCAGTTCGAAGATCGAGCAGGTGTAGCCGCTGAGCCGGATCGCCAGCACGGGCTGGTTCTCGCGTGGGACGGCGGCGAGGACCGAGATGAAGCCCGAAGGGACCGGATGCAGCGTCGCATCGATCATGGTCCGGGCGAGCCTGGTCTCGAGTTCGCCCGCCTGCGAACCCTAGGGGTGCGCGTCGAGGTCGAACAGGTCGGCGTCCACGCCGCTCTGCACGATGGAGAACTCGCCCGACCAGCAGGAGTAGCCGGGGTTGAGGGCCGCGACATCGTTGCCGCGATGCGTGTCGCCGGTCTCGTCGCGCAGCCAGTCGGCGAGGGCCGGCGTGAGCCCTGTCTCTTATACACATCTGACGCTGCCGACGAGCGATCTAGTGTAG
>NZ_CAVK010000062.1 GCF_000382885.1 Sphingobium indicum BiD32 | reverse complement strand
TCATCGCCGAAGAGGGCGAAGATGTCGCCACCGCCGCCGCCAGTGGCGGCAAGCCAGCACCCAAGGCCGACGCCGTTCCCGCCAAGGCAGAGGCCGCAGCTCCCGCCGCTGCCGCGCCTAAGGCTGACGCGGTTCCCGCTGCGCCGGCGTCCACCGACGCCCGCGTCAAGGCCAGCCCGCTGGCCCGCCGTCTGGCGCAGGCCAAGGGCATTGATCTGGCCGCCATTTCCGGCACTGGTCCCAACGGCCGCATCGTCGAGGGCGACCTGGACGGCGCAAAGGAAGGCGTTGCCGCGCCCGCCGCCGCAACGCCCGCTCCCGTCGTCAAGGCACCCGCAGCAGCCCCGGCACCCGCCGCCGCCAGCGGCGCGCAGGATTTCGGCATCCCGCATGAGGTCGTCAAGCTCAGCGGTATGCGCAAGACGATCGCGCGTCGCCTGACCGAATCCAAGCAGCAGGTGCCGCACATCTATCTGACGGTCGACATTCAGCTCGACCGGTTGCTCAAGCTGCGCAGCGAACTGAATGCGGGCCTCGCCAGCCGAAAGGTCAAGCTGTCGGTCAACGACCTGCTGATCAAGGCGCTGGGCGTTGCGCTGGTCGAAGTCCCCGAATGTAACGTCCAGTTTGCCGGCGACCAGATGCTGCAATTCAAGCGGGCCGACATCAGCGTTGCCGTGTCGATCCCCGGCGGCCTCATCACCCCGATCGTCACTGGCGCGGATACCAAGGGCGTTGCCGCCATCTCGACCGAGATGAAGGATCTGGCCGATCGCGCCAAGGCGGGCAAATTGTCTCCCACCGAATATCAGGGCGGCACCGCCTCGCTTTCCAACATGGGCATGTTCGGCATCAAGCAGTTCGAGGCGGTGATCAACCCGCCGCAGGCCATGATCATGGCGATCGGCGCAGGCGACAAGCGGCCCTATGTCATCGACGACAGCCTCCAGATCGCCACCGTCATGTCGGCCACCGGCAGCTTCGACCACCGCGCCATCGACGGTGCCGATGGTGCGCGCCTGATGAAGGCGTTCAAGGACCTGATCGAAAACCCGATCGGTATGCTGGCCTGATGGCGTTCGTCGACGAGCAGCCGCCGGAGCATAGCCCGGCGGTGCGCGTCATCGCCATGCCCGCCGATACAAACCCCCACGGGGATATTTTCGGCGGCTGGTTGATGAGCCTGATGGATTCGGCAGCTGGATCAGTCGCCGCCCGCCATTCTAAGGGTAGGGCGGTGACGATCGCGGTGGAGGGCATGTCCTTTCTGCGGCCGGTCATCGTCGGCGATGAAGTGTCGGTGTTCGCCAGCCTGGCGTCGGTCGGCTCCACGTCGATGAAGATCGCGGTCGAAGCCTGGCGGCGCGCCCGTCATGACGACCGTTCCTATCGTGTGACCCAGGCGACCTTTACTTTCGTGGCGATCGGTGAGGATCGCCAGCCCCGTTCCGTTCCGCCGATGGCGGACGTATAATCACAAGAAGCGAGTGTGACCCATGGCTGATACCTACGATCTCATCGTCCTTGGCTCCGGCCCCGGCGGCTATGTCGCCGCTATCCGCGCCGCGCAGCTTGGGCTGAAAACCGCCATTGTCGAGCGTGAAAATCTGGGCGGCATCTGCCTCAACTGGGGCTGCATCCCGACCAAGGCGCTGCTGCGCTCTGCCGAGATTTTCCACTATATGCAGCATGCCAAGGATTATGGCCTGGCCGCCGACAATATTACCGCCGACATCGAAGCGGTGGTGAAGCGCTCGCGCGGCGTCGCCAAGCAGCTGAATCAGGGTGTCACCCACCTGATGAAGAAGAACAAGATCAGCGTCCATATGGGCGACGGCAAGCTGACCGGAAAAGGCAAGCTGACCGTCACCAAGGACGGCAAGGTCGAGGAATTGACCGCCAAGCATATCATCATCGCCACCGGCGCCCGCGCCCGCGACCTGCCGCAGCTCAAGGCTGACGGCAAGCGCGTGTGGACCTATCGCCATGCCATGACCCCGCCGGAAATGCCGACCAAGCTGCTCGTCGTCGGTTCAGGCGCAATCGGCATCGAATTTGCCAGCTTCTATAATGACATGGGCGCGGACGTTACCGTGGTCGAGATGATGGACCGCATCGTGCCGGTCGAGGATGCCGACGTCTCCGCTTTCCTGGAAAAGGCGGTCAAGAAGCAGGGCATGACCGTGCTGACCGGCGCGAAGATCGAAAAGATCGCGACCGGCGACAAGGGCGTGACCGCGACGATCAAGGACAAGGCGGGCAAGGCGATCGAAGCCGAATATAGCCATGTCATCGTCGCCATCGGCATCGTCCCCAATGTCGAAAATCTGGGGCTGGAAGATGTCGGCATCGAACCCGACCAGCGTTTCCACATCAAGACCGACGCCTATGGCCGCACCAATGTCGATGGCATGTGGGCGATCGGCGATGTCACCGCGCCGCCATGGCTGGCGCACAAGGCCAGCCATGAAGGCGTCATCGTCGCCGAGGCGATCGCCCAGGCGCTGGGCAACAAGGATGTCCATCCCCATGCGATGGACGTGCGCAACATCCCCGGCTGCACCTATTGCCATCCGCAGATCGCCAGCGTCGGCCTGACCGAGGCGAAGGCGAAGGAAGCGGGTTATGAGGTGAAGGTCGGCATGTTCCCCTTCATCGGCAATGGCAAGGCGATCGCGCTGGGCGAATCCGAAGGCTTCACCAAGACCGTGTTCGACGCCAAGACCGGTGAACTGCTGGGCGCGCACATGATCGGCGCGGAAGTGACCGAGATGATCCAGGGCTATACCATCGGCAAGACGCTGGAGACCACCGAAGCGGAACTGATGCATACGGTATTCCCGCATCCGACCATTTCGGAATCGATGCATGAAAGCGTGCTGGCGGCCTATGGCCGTGCGCTTCATATCTGATCGCTGGACAGCTCAGAAAGGCGCGGGGGCTTTGGTCCTCGCGCTTTTTTGCGTCTTGGCAATTGCGCTGATGCAGCGGGCCGGCTGGCTCGACGGGCCGAATATCGGGCTGATGGGGCAGGCGGGGATCGTGCGGGGTGGCGGCTTTGGCCGCTACATCACCCCCCTGATGCAACTGGCGTCGGGCGTTGGTGACACAGTCGGACGCTTCGCACTTTTAGCGATGACATTGTCCATCTTGCTGTCGGGCAAACGCCGCGCCGACGCGCTGTGGCTTGCGCTGATGATGGCGGGCGGAACCGCACTCAACCTGATCCTCAAGCAGATATTCGCGGCCCCGCGTCCCGACCTGCTGCCCCATCTCGACATCGTCCACAGCTTCAGCTTTCCCAGCGGCCATGCGGCGGGCAATATGATGATGTTCGGCGCGCTGGCGTTACTGGCGGGACGGCGCAGCGGCTATTGGGCGGCGGGCGTGATGATCGCGCTGATCGGGGTCAGCCGCGTCTGGCTGGGTGTACACTGGCCAAGCGATGTCGCCGCCGGATGGATCGAGGGGTTGGGCTGGCTCGCCCTGTGTCGCGTCTGGTTACCAGCGCGGCGAGGGTAGCAGCAACGCCCGCGTCACGCTGTCATGCGGGGGCATTCCGTCGCTGGTGACAAAGCCATGGACCCAGAAACTGTCATAAGCGCTGACCATCGCGATCAGCAGCAACAAGAGTGCAGAGGCGGCAAGCATCGTCCGCGCGCCACGCACGGCCCGATCAGGCGAAAGCGCCAGCAGGACCAGCGGCAGGATTGGTAGGAAATAGCGGCCCTGCGTCCCCTGAATGAAGTCCGCGCCCGGCGGCGTGCCGGTCAGATACATGGCGGTTTCAATGAGCAGCGCGACCCCGCCCGCGACCGCCAGCCACCACAGCCTCTGCGCCACGCCAAATCGCGGCTCCGCGCCGCTCAGCACGGCCGCACCCAGCATCACCACCGCCAGCGGATAGGCGATCAACGGCAACAGTATCGCATTCCAGCCAAAGCGACCGACGATCTGGAGCGCATAGACCGGCGCACGCTCGATGACGCTGGACGTCAGGATGCGGCCATAGCCGACCGGATCGTTCAGGATCACCGCCAACTGATCGGCCAGTGGTGCGGTCAACACGCTCTCGCCCGTCTTGCGCGACATGATATGGTAGAGCGCCTGGCTACCGCCCGAAAATTTCATCCAGCCCACGAATACAGCCGCGCCCAGCGCCATTGCGCCCAGGATCAGCCATGGTTGCCTATCGCGCCTATGCTCCGGCCAGCGCAGCCCGGCCGCCATCAACGGCAGATAGACGCCCTTCGCCAGCGCCAGCAGCGGCGCGGTGATCATCAGCCCACCTGACGCTTGCCCCATGAAACCGACACGCAGCGCCAGCGCCAGCGCCAGGAAACCCATGCCGTTGATCACCGCATCGGGTGAGAGCGAGCCGATCTGATAGGCAAAGGTCGGCAGCAACGCGACGCCCAGCATCGCCGTCCGGCCAAAAGGCAGTAGCCGCAGCGCTGCGACCAGCAGCGCCAGCGCGACCAGCGCATTGACGATCCGCCCGGCATAGAAGGCGCCCAGCCGCGGCAGGCCCAGCGCATCACCGATCAATAGGCCCGCCGCGCCCGGCGCGTAGAGCGTCGGCGCATAGCTGGCGACATTGGGGAATTCTGCAAAGACGGTGCCGGGCCGCGAAGCGTCCGCTTTCCAGCTTTGCGTCAGCATCGCGGTGTCGAACCGGCGCAAAGCGGCTGGCACATCCGTCGGGAAATCCACCGCATGAAGGTCGATTGCCGCGCGGGGCAATTGCGCACCGATCGCCTCGCCACGCTGCGTCGTCAGCACGCCGCCTTCGGACAGCAGCAGCGCCTTCATATAATGCTGATTTTCGTCAGGCGCCTGAAAGGGCGGGGTCACCAGCGCAAAGAACAAGGTTGCGACGCAGATCGCCAGCATCAAGAGCCGTTCGAGCGTGGACCATGGCGCAGCGAAAAGCATGTCGCCCCGCGTCGCCTGCGCCATCCCAATCCGCTCGTTCCGCATTGCTGCCCTGTGCTTTTCGTTCATTCGCGCCGGACGATACACCGTTAGCCCTTAACATTTCGCGCCTGTAAATAAGTTTTGCCCGATTATGACTGCAACGGAAAAGGCCCGGCCGCTTGGAAGCGACCGGGCCTTTTCCATTTTGCAGGGCTGAAAAAGATCAGCCGCTATAATACATGTCGAATTCGACCGGCGAAGGCGCCATTTCCCAGCGATACACTTCGGGCCACTTCAGTTCCATATAGGCGTCGATCTGGTCCTTGGTGAACACGCCGCCCTTGAGCAGGAAGTCCTGATCCTTTTCCAGGCTTTCGAGCGCTTCGCGGAGCGAGCCGCATACGGTCGGCACCTTGGCCAGTTCCACCGGCGGCAGGTCGTACAGATTCTTGTCCATGGCTTCGCCGGGATGAATCTTGTTCTCGATGCCGTCGATGCCCGCCATCAGCAAAGCGGCCGTGGCGAGGTAGGAGTTGGCGAGCGGATCGGGGAAGCGGAACTCGACGCGCTTCGCCTTGCTGCCGGCACCATAAGGAATACGGCACGATGCCGACCGGTTGCGCGCCGAATAGGCGAGCAGCACGGGGGCTTCAAAGCCTGGCACCAGGCGCTTGTAGCTGTTGGTGGTCGGGTTGGTGAAGGCGTTGAGCGCCTTGGCGTGCTTGATGACGCCGCCGATGAAGAACAGGCAGGTTTCCGACAGGCCGGCATAGCCGTCACCAGCAAAGGTGTTCTGACCCTTGTTCCAGATCGAGATATGCGTGTGCATACCCGAACCATTGTCCGCCTTGATCGGCTTGGGCATGAAGGTCGCGGTCTTGCCATAGGCCTGGGCGACCATCTTCACGACATATTTGTAGATCTGGATACGGTCGCAGGTTTCGACCAGCTTGCCGAAGGTCAGGCCCAGTTCGTGCTGGCTGCCCGCGACTTCATGGTGATGCTTGTCCATGGGCAGGCCCATTTCCATCAGCGTAGTCACCATTTCGGCGCGGATGTCGGTGGTCACATCGACCGGGCCGACCGGGAAATAGCCGCCCTTGGCGCGCGGGCGGTGACCCATATTGCCGCCGTCATATTTCGTGCCGGTGTTGGTCGGCAGTTCGACATCGTCCAGCTTGTAGAAGCTGCTGCTGTAGGTGTTGTCGAATTCGACGCTGTCGAACATGAAGAATTCAGGTTCCGGGCCGATATAGACCGTGTCGCCCAGGCCGGTCGACTGGAGGAACATTTCGGCGCGCTTGGCGGTCGAACGCGGATCGCGCGAATAGAGCGAACCATCGAGCGGTTCGACGATGTCGCACACCAGGATCATCATCGGCGTCGCACTGAACGGATCGAAGAACACGGCATCCAGATCAGGCTTGAGGATCATGTCCGATTCGTTGATTTCCTTCCAGCCCTCGATCGAGGAGCCGTCGAACATCAGACCGTCGGTCAGCTCATCCTCGCCAATGACGTTCGCGCACATGGTGAGGTGATGCCAGATGCCCTTGGGATCGGTGAAACGGACATCGACCCACTCGATCTCCTTTTCCTCGATCATCTTGAGAATGTCTTTTGGCGTATTGGCCATGTGCGCTTGCCCTTCTCGTTTGTTACCCCCCCGAAGGGGTAGATGGATGCCCGTTGTTCCGTCACCCCGATGCCGGGACGACGAGAATTTGCGTAAATTCAGATTGCGTCGCTGTCCCGCTCGCCGGTGCGGATCCGCACGGCGCCCTCGACGTTGGAAATGAAGATCTTGCCATCGCCAATGCGTCCGGTCTGTGCGGCGGCGCAGATTGCTTCGACCACCCGGTCCGCCAGCGAATCGTCGACCACCACTTCCAGCTTCACCTTGGGCAGGAAGTCGACGACATATTCAGCGCCGCGATAGAGTTCGGTATGGCCCTTCTGGCGCCCGAAGCCCTTCGCTTCGGTGACGGTAATGCCCGACACGCCCACTTCGTGGAGCGCTTCCTTCACCTCGTCCAGCTTGAACGGCTTGATGATGGCTTCGATCTTTTTCATCACTTGTAATCCCAACCCATGACGCACGACAGAATGCGGGCGCGACCCGCATCCCTCTCTCCTCAAGCGACGATCATCATGCCCCCCAAAGGCAAGGCTTCGACGCTCTTGATCTTCAACTACCGTGCCAAATGGCGAATCGCTAGAACATGCTTTCGGCGATGCAGCAATCTTTGTCCATATTGCCCGGATTCAGGGCATTTCAGTACCCATCTGCCCGTTTTTTAAGCAGGGCGTGACGCGCGCTCAGCTATAGGGCGGCGCGTCGAGACCGGCGGGGCTTTTGGTGAAAATCTCGCAACCGGTTTCCGTGATGCCGATGCTGTGTTCAAACTGCGCGGACAGGGTGCGGTCGCGCGTCACCGCCGTCCAGCCATCATCCATCATCTTGACGCCGGGCTTGCCGATATTGATCATCGGTTCGATCGTGAAGAACATGCCGGGCTTCAATTCCGGGCCAGTACCGGGGCGACCGATATGGACGACTTCCGGGCTGTCATGGAATACCCTGCCCAGCCCGTGGCCGCAAAAATCGCGTACCACGCCATAGCGGTGCTTTTCGGCGTGCCGCTGGATCACATGGCCGATGTCGCCCAGATGGTTGCCGGGCTTGGCCTGCTCGATACCGAGCATCAAACATTCATAGGTCACCTCGACCAGCCGCCGCGCCTTGATCGGGGCGTCGCCCGCAATGAACATCCGGCTGGTGTCGCCATGCCAGCCATCGACCAGCGGGGTGACGTCGATATTGACGATGTCGCCGTCCCTCAGCCGATAATCGCCGGGGATGCCGTGGCAGATGACATTGTTGATCGAGGTGCAGCAGCTATGGGTATAGCCGCGATAGCCCAATGTCGCGGGCACGCCGCCGCCGTCCAGCGTCATGCGCCGCACGATGTCGTCCAGTTCGCCGGTGGTAACGCCCGGCACGACATGCGGCACCAGCGCGTCGAGTATCTCCGCCGCCAGCCGTCCGGCGCGGCGCATACCTTCAAAGCCGGCCGCGTCATACAGTTTGATCGCGGACGAACGGGAAATCGGCGCGTCGGCCGTCATCGTCATATATTCGGTCATGACATGACTATAGGGGCAGATGCGCCATAATGCGAGAGGGCGGCTAGGCAGGCCGGACAGGGCAGGCTATGGACGCGCCATGGCCGATCCCACCCGCATCTGGACCGCAGCGCTGATCGTCATCGGCGACGAAATCCTTTCTGGCCGGACCCAGGACAAGAATGTCGGCCAGATCGCGACCTGGCTCAACGTCCAGGGCATCCGGCTGCGTGAAGTGCGCGTCGTGGCCGACGACAGTGATGCAATCATCGAGTCGGTGAACATCCTGCGTGCGCGCAACGATTATCTGTTCACCACCGGCGGCATCGGCCCGACCCATGACGATATTACCGTCGATGCGATCGCGGCGGCGCTGGGCGTGGCGGTGGAGGTGCATCCCCAGGCGCGGGCGATGCTGGCGAGCTATTATGAAACGCGCGGCGGCCTGACCGACGCGCGGCTGCGCATGGCGCGCGTGCCTGCCGGGGCCAGCCTGATTGAAAACCGCATGTCGGGCGCGCCGGGCATCCGCCATGGCAATATCTTCATCATGGCAGGCGTGCCGCACATAACGGCCGGGATGCTCGATAGCCTGACGGGAACGCTGGAGGGCGGCCTGCCGGTGCTCTCGGCGACGATCGGCTGCTGGGTCGCGGAAAGCGAGATTGCCGACCTGCTGGGCGCAGCCGAGCGGGCGCATGACGGGTGCCAGATCGGCAGCTATCCTTTCTTCCGCGAAGGCCGCACCGGCGCGAATTTCGTGGTACGCTCGACCGATGCCAGCGCGCTGGATCAGTGCGTCGCGGCGCTCAGTGCAGCGCTGGAGCAAGGCGGATGGCCAGTGGTGCCTGACGGCATCTGACCTCAGCGCTTTGCTGCAAACCAGATGACATGGCGTGGCCCCTTGCCATTGTCGCGTGCCTTGACCACCACTTCATCGACCGCAAAGGCCGCGTTGCGCAGACGACGGGTAAAGGCATCGTCCGAACCCGCCGACCACACCGCCAATATGCCTCCGGGGCGCAGCGCATCGCGCGCAACTGCCAGACCCTGTGCCGAATAAAGCCGGTCATTGGCGGCCATGGTCAGCCCGTCAGGACCATTATCCACATCCAGCAGGATCGCGTCATAGTTGCCCCGTCCGTCGGCAATTGCGCTCGCCACGTCGCCCATGACCAGTTCGACACGCGGATCGTCCAGGCATCCGGCCGCCAGTTCCACCATGGGGCCGCGCGCCCAGGCGATGATTTCCGGCACCAGTTCGACCAGCGTGATTCGCGCATCGGCGGGCAATATCGCCAGCGCCGCGCGCAGGGTGAAACCCATGCCATAGCCCCCGATCAGCAGATGCGGCGCCTTGCGCCCCGCCAGCCGTTCGATCGTCATGACCGCTAGCGCCTTTTCCGATCCGCTCATCCGGCTGCTCATCAATTCGTTCCGATCCAGCACGATCATATAGTCGCCGCCCCGGCGGTAGAGCTTCAATTCCTCCCCGCCCGGTATGGCGGCGGAACCAAGATATTCGCGCGGGGTCATGCTGGCGTCTTTCCTTATGATGCGTCGCTGGCGCGCATGGCAGCTTGGCAAGCCCCGCGCAAATGCTACAGGCGTTTGCCAGAAAGCCGTCGTGCGATGGCCACATATCGAACGGCAGGCAGTTCTTCTTTTCATGCGCTATTTTCTCGACACGGAATTTAACGGTTTTGGTGGCGCGCTGATGAGCGTCGCGCTGGTCCCCGAACATGGCGACCAGGAATTTTACGTCGCCCTGCCGCTGCCCGACGATGTCGAACCGTGGGTGGCGCAGCATGTCGTTCCCTATCTGCGCCATGTCCCACCGGGCATATATCTGGAGCTTAACCGGATCGAGGCGGCCGATCATGTTGCCGCCTATCTGGAGGGGGATGATGATCCGCTGATCATCGCCGACTGGCCGGAAGATCTTGCCCATTTCTGCGCCTTGCTGGTCAAAGGACCGGCTTTGATGGCGGGGGTCGATTTCGGCCTGCGCCTCGAGTTGATCAATGCGGCGGGATTTAGCGCGGCGGCGAACAGCCGGGTGCCGCACAACGCCCTGCACGATGCGCGGGCGTTGCGGGACTTCTACTTCGCCGATTGAGGCGCAACCGTGCGACCGATCCGCGCCCGTTCCAGCCACCACAGCAGCGCGCTGACCAGCAGCCAGCCCAGAGCGAAGGGCCAGGACGAACCGGGACGTTGCTGCCCAGTCGCCTTGCGGTCGCCGGGCGCAGGCGGGCGCAGCATCAACATGGCGTCCCGATCCCGCGCGGCACGCATCATGGGCAGGGCATCGGCGGGCTGGACGTAGAAGGGCGTAGGCGGACTATCCCCCGATTTGCGCAGCAGATGCCAGCCAGACTGGTCGGGCCATAAGCTGCCGCAGCCGTCCATGGGCAATATGCTTGCCATCCGTCCATCCGGGCGCTCGACCTGCGCGTTGCCGGACAGGCCGCACAACAGCATCCTCTCGCCTGCCCAGGCTGGAGTGGAAATCGGCGTCATACCGGGTGCAGCGCGGGCGACAGTCGCCAGCATCGCACTCCACCAGTCGCCATAGAGCGTCCGATACCCCGTCAGCGTCAGCGCATAGCTGTCGATGCCGGTGAACAGCGCGACCCGCCCGTTGCCCACGGCACGCCAGGCCGCCAGCGTCGCCCCACCCGCGTCGCGCAGCAACGGCACGGAATCGCCGCCGCCGTCTGGCGTCAGGCCAAGGCGGCTGATCTCCGGCAGCATCTCGTCGGGCAGGGCGATATCCGCTGGCACATCGTCACTGCCGATTCCCTGACGGGTGCGGGCCAGGGCGGGCGTGAGAGGTTTGGGCAAAGCGAGCGGTGCCACGCCATCCTTGCCTGCCAATCCAAAGCCCAACGCCCGCCACTGGCCGCGCGTCGCCGCGTCGATCGGGCCGGTCGCGCGCAGGATCAGGCCCAGCCCGTCGCGCACTGCGCCCATCAACACGCCACGCCGCGCCGCCCAGCTCCGATCATCGATGATGGCAGCGTCGAACCGGCGCAGCGTCGCGCCGTCGATCGCGATCGGCGCATCGCCCAGCGCGATACCGCCGCCCGCGCTGATCTGCGTCGTGACGGCAAAGCCCGCATCGCTTGCCCAGCGACGCAGATATTTGACCTCCGCATTGGGGGCAGCGGACAGAATCAACAGGCGCGGGGCGGGGCCGTCCGCGATCAGCACCGGGACGCTGGCTTGCTCCACCGTCCGGCGCCCCTCGCGCACGCGCACGGTGAACAGCACCGTTCCAGCGGCGCGCGCGGTGCCGGTCAGGATGAAGCGGCCATCGACATCGGGCTGAACGCTGTCGGTCAGCTGTCCGGCGGGGTCCAGCAACTCGACCGTGACGCGCGGCAGGGCGCTCAACTGCCCGCCAATGCTGAAACTCGCTCCCGGTGCGACGATGGCGGGCGGAGCGATATGACGGATGCCGGGCCGCAGGGGCGGGGGATCGAAGCGGACAGCAACCCCCTTGGCAGACTCGACGTCGCGAGGCTGCAAGCCATCGCCCAGCACCATGATCTCGCTGGTGCCGGGATGCCGACGCAAAGCGGTGGCAAGGTCGGGTACGCGCTCACCCGCGCCGATATCGGGCGCTTCGGGCAACAGGATGAGCGGACCGCCTGCAATGGCAAGCCGGGACGTCCCTTTGGTCGCAATCCGCAGTGCATCGCCACCCGATGAGATAGCAGGCGGGAACAAGGTCAGAAACAGTAGCGCCGCACAAATCGGCTGGAGCAGCAGCAGTGCGATCAGCCGTTTAAGCGACGGCGCAACGGCGGCGCGATGCCACAGGATCAGGCGCACGCTCCCCAGCAGCACGGCCACGCCCAACAGGGCAGCAGTGATCCAAGCGGGGGTCATGGCGTGCCGCCTCCTATCGCGCCCAGATAGCGCGCACCGCCAGCGTCAGCGGGACGGCGGCGGGCGAGGTGCGCGGGCGGCCGCGCCATGGCGGTCCACAGCAAGGCGCGCAGCTTGGCGCGACACGCGACGCAGGCAGGATCGCGGCGTACCGCGTCGATCGCGCCCGACAGCGCCAGCGGATCGGGCAAATGCGCCGCTTGGTCCCGCGCCCAGCGATCGAGCGAATCCAGTGCGATCGGTTCCCGTATCGCGCCCGGCCCCTCACCCAGCGCGCGCCATGCTGCGGCGGCAGGACCATCGCGTCCCTCGACAGGCGCGACTGCCAACACCCGGCTCGCCAGCCCTTCGCGCTTGCCGGTCATGCGGCGGCTGGCGTCGATCGGCGGCAATTCCGGCCCGACCCGCGACAGGAATATGCGGGTCGCCTGCTGCACCTCCTTGATGAAGCGCAGCGCGCGATAGGCGAAGGGGAGCGCCAGATCGGGATGCCCCTGCTTCAGTTGCAGTTCGGACTGCCACATTTCATCGACCGCCTGTTTCAATATGGCGCGGGTTTCGGGATCGAGGCTCGACGCGGGCGAATCATCGTGCGGGTGGCCAAATTCGGCCAGCACGTCCTCCGGCGCGCCAAAGCCCGGCGCGCTCTGGCGCGGCGCGCCGCCATGATCATGTCCGTCATCGTCGCTATGCTGCTCGCTATCCTTGGTCGGCGGTTCGGGCGCGCCTTCCTCCTCTCCGCCCAGAAACTGGCTGTAGCGGCCGCGCAATATCTGCTGGTCGCCGCCGATGCTGGCGGATCGGGCGAGATAGCGATCGGGTGCAAGGCGGCGCTTCTGCTTGATCAGCGTTTCGGCGTCGATGATGATCTGGCGCTGGCTGCGGAAATAGGCGGGCAGGGTGGTATTGACCATGCCCTGCAAGCCGCCGCTTTCGGGCTGTTTGGGCGATGGCCAGCGCAGGATCAGGCTGGGACCGCGCACCTCCTGGGCAGCGGGCTGGCGCGTGTCGCGCACGATCAGCTGCACCACCATGTCGCCGCCAGCGCCAAAGCCCAGCGCGCCAAAATCCAGCCTTGGACTGAAACGCCGGTCGCGCGCCGGGCCGCTGCCGGATATCGCGATTTCGCGCTCGCTGAAGGTCACATTCTCCCCCTCACCAATCGCCAGCGTGACACGCAGCCGCGCGGTGGCGGCCACGCCATAATCGTCAGTCGCGGCAAAGACCGGGGACCAACTGCGCTGGCCCTGCGTCACCATCGTCAGGCTGGCGGCGGGGCTAAGCGCCCTTAGCTGCGGCGGGCTGTCGGCGACGGCGTCAATCCGGTGGAGCGGCGGTGTCGGGCCACGACCGGATGCAGGATCGACGCGATAAAGGAATGAAGCATCGAGCGAGCGGCTGGCGACCCAGTTGGCACTATCGCGGCGCAGGGTGATCGGTGCGCTGCCTACCGGCTGGATTGCCGGGACGGTCGCTTGGGGATCAAAGCGCAACGTCCACTCGATCCGCGACCCCACCGGCGCGCGCGTATCGAGCGACGCAGAATCGCGGGGCGGCAGGCCGGTATAGGCAGGCGGGATGATCCGCAGATTCTGGGCGACCAGGCGGGGGATGCCGGGGGTTGCGGGCAGCGCCTCCGTGCTGGGGGCCAGAGTCGGTGGTCCGTGACCGGGGCGAGGCCAGAAAATCACTAGTCCGATCACGAGCAAGGCCGCAATCCACAGGATAAACGTCGCACGGCGGGACCAGTCGGGGCGCAGGCTTTGCGGGCTATCGCGGTCGATCCGGTCGGCCAGACGCGCCTGCTGGAGCTGTTCGAGTGGACCGAGCTTGGCCGGATCAGCGAACAGCAGATCTGCGCTGTCCTCCATATCCGCCCTGCTGGCATCCAGCGCGCGGACCAGCCAGCGCTGATCGTAACGCTGGGCGCGATGGCGGGCGAAGAGCAGCGCGATCGCCGCTCCGATCACGACGATCATGACGGCAACGAGGATGCCGGACAAACGCCAGCCGATCGCGGCAGGCGCCAATACCAACGGTAGGGCGAGCGACAGACTATCGGTAATCACCCGGCGTTTCGCAGGGGCCGTCCAGCGGGCGAGCAGTTCGTCCGCGTTCATGGACTGATCCCCCGGCTGCGGCGGGTTGCCGCCCAGCGTTCGGCGATGAACAGCGCCGCGATCAGCATGGCCAGCCACGGGCGCATATCGTGCGGCGGCTGATCATAGACGTGCCCACCGGCGAGCGGGGCATAATCAGCGGCAGCAACCCGCGCTGGCGCTGGCGCAGCGGGCGTCAGCATGACTCGCAGTTGCGCTGGAAACTCGGCCTCCAGCAGTGCTGGCATCGCCGCCGGAGCCAAAGGACGTGTAAAACGCAAAAGCCGCCCCCGACCCACCTTCATTGCCTCGACCAACGGAGTGCCGAGCGGATCAGGCCAGATGGTCGCGCGCGGCTTGTCGGCAGGGACCAGTGTGTCCGAAGCGAGCAGTGCGGTTCCGCCCTGCGCAATCCAATGGTTCAGCCTGTCCGGCATCGTACCTCCGCTAAGCCAGATGACGGAATGGCGCTGGTCCGGCAGTGGCGCATCGATCGAGCTAATGTCGATCGGCGCCGCGCGCCCGGCGGGTTGCCACGCCATCGCAGCGGCGCGCAGATAGCGGACGCCGCTGCTGTGCTGGGCATCGTGCCGGATCGACAGCAGCGGACTGGTTGCAGGCTGAACGCGCGGCGCGGGCATAGCGCCCGGCACGATGGGCCACTTCACCTTGCGCGACAGGCGCAGCCGATCGCCATCGGCTCCTTCGATCACTTGCGGCGTGACGATGGTGAGCGGAACGCCAGCAGGCGTCTCGGCATCAAGCTGCCGGATCAGACTGGCAACCGGCCATTGCCCGGATGACGGCGTCTGATCGATCGCAGGAAAGCCGGGCGCAAGCCAGACGGTTCGGGCGTTCCCCGTCTGCGCGCGCGCCGGATCGACACCGGGCACCAGCGCCACGACCGGCGTGCGGTCGCCTGCCCCGAACAATAGCGGATGCGCCAGCCACAACGCGACCAGCGCCAGCAGCACCAAGCGCAGCAACAACAACGGCCATTCGTCAAAGCGCAGGCGCGACCGAGGCCGGGGCTTTTGCCGCAGCCAGCGCAACGCGGCGAAATCGGTCGGCTCCTGTTCGCTGCGCCGGGCGATATGGATGACCAGTGGGATGACGAGCGCCAGCAGCGCCGCCAGCGCACCGGGCAGCAGTAAGGCTGGCGTCATGAATATTCCGCCGCGTCATGCGCGCCGAACAGGCGGCGCAGGGGCAGGTCGATCGGCTGGTCCAGCACATAGGTGGCGTAACGGATGCCCACGGCATCCAGCCGGTCGTGGAGCGCATCGCGCGCCGCGCCGAAACGGGCGAGAAATTCGCCGCGCAAAGCGACCCCGTCCGCCAGCAACTCCTCGCCGGTTTCAGGATCGCGGAAGCGGTAACCGCCATCGAAGGGAAAATCGCGCTCGGCTACCGTCAGCATCTCGATCACCAGCGTTTCGCGTCCGGCGGCGGCCAGTTTTTCCGCCAGATCGACCGCGCCGGGATCGAAACAGTCGCTCAGCAGGATGACCAGATCGCGCGCGCCGATCCGCTCCCACACCGGGCTGAGCTGGTCCTCCCGCGCAAATCCGCCCATGGCGTCCGCCGCAATCAGTTCCAGCAACAGCCGGTCCCGCTGCCGTGCGCCGCTGGCAGGGGGCAGCAGCGCCATCCCCTGATCGCAGAGCGCCATCCAGCCAAAACGGTCGCCCTGCCGCATCGCCAGATCAGCGATGCAGGCGGCCAGCCCTTTTGCAGCGTCGAAGCGGTTATAGTCGGGGCGGGTAGCATCGGCCTGCGTCATGGATGCGCTGGCATCCATCAATATCCACACCGCGACCGGACTTTCCCGTTCGGCTTCCCGCACGAAGAATTTGTCGGACCGGGCGTAAAGCTTCCAGTCGATCTGGCGCAGTTCGTCGCCGCGTTCATAGGCGCGATATTGCGCGAACTCCAGGCCCGCGCCCCGGCTGTGGCTCTGGTGCAGGCCAATGCCATGCGATCCCACCGCCCGGCGCGTCACGAGGCGCAGGCTTTTCAGCCTGTTGCGCACGTCCGGGGGAATGAGATCGACCATGAGGAGCCTCAGGCGAGCGGCACGGCGCGCAGCAGGGCGGCCACGACATCGTCGGCGCTACGCCCCTCGGCCTCCGCCGCGAAGGACAGGAGCAGGCGGTGGCGCATCACCGGCGCGGCCAGCGCGACAATATCCTCCCGCGTCGCGGCCAGCCGTCCGTGCAGCAGCGCGCGCGCCTTGGCCGCCAATATCAGCGACTGGCCAGCGCGTGGCCCAGCGCCCCATTTCACATATTTGCGGATATCGTCCGGCGCGCCGTCGCCGGGGCGGCTGGCCCGGACCATGCGGGTGACCCAGCGCAGCAGATCATCGCTGAAATGCACCTGCCGCACCCAGGCCTGCAACGCCAGCACCTCCTCGCCATGCATCACAGCGGGGACAGCGTTCGCCTTCGCTCCCGTTGTCTGGGCGAGGATATCCTGCTCCTCCTGCTCGGTCGGATAATCCACGCGGATATGGAGGAGGAAGCGGTCGAGCTGGGCTTCGGGCAGCGGATAGGTGCCGGCCTGTTCCAGCGGGTTCTGCGTCGCCAGCACGAAGAAGGGCGCGGGCAATGGATGCGTCACACCCGCATAGCTGACCGTCTTTTCCTGCATCGCTTCCAGCAACGCCGCCTGCGTCTTGGGCGGGGTGCGGTTGAGTTCGTCGGCCAGCAACAGGTTGGTAAATACCGGCCCCTTCTGGAAACGGAAGCTGCGATGGCCGGTGCCATGGTCCTCCTCCAGCAATTCGGTGCCTAAAATGTCGCTGGGCATCAGGTCGGGGGTGAACTGGACGCGGCGAAACTCCAGCTTCAGCGCTTCGCCGAGCGAGCGGACCAGCAAGGTCTTGCCCAGCCCCGGCACCCCCTCCAGCAGGCAATGCCCGCCCGCCAGCAGGCCGATCAGCAATTGTTCGACAACCTCGCCCTGGCCCACGATCGCCTCCCCGATCGCGGCGCGCAACTGCGTCAGGCGGGCAAGCTGGCCCTGAATATCGGCTTCGGTGATGCTGGTCATTTCACGTCCTAGTCAAAAACGGATGGCCTTCAATTCCTCCCCTGTAAGGGGA
>NZ_CAVK010000063.1 GCF_000382885.1 Sphingobium indicum BiD32 | reverse complement strand
ACGGTGCGGACGACGAAGTGGGTGCCGAGATCCTTGGCGAGGCAGTAGAGTTCGTAAATGTCGCTCTCTCGATCGCCGACATGGACACAGCGATCGGGCTGCCCCAGCAGAGCGACTGACTGGCGGAGATTATCGAGCCAACGAACGCTCTCCTTTGCTTCGATCGGAACCCGAGTGGGGTTGATCTTCCGCTTGAGCTGGGCAGTGCCCTTGAACTTATCGCGGTTCCAGAATTTGACTGCGGCCAGGCCGAGGGGAAGGCCATCCTGGGTGATAACCAGACTGGAATGCATAAGTATTCCGCATACCGCATGATGTCGGAGCCGACCACTCTTGTCGCGACCACTGTTGACGCTTTTGGTGAAGCCGATGTCATGCGGGTTCCGGCGCTGATAGGTGAACTCAGTCGTATCCTGAAGCACCAAGATCGGACCCTCAGATGCAGCATACCGCGCTTTCGTCGCCTTGAGGTGGCCTGCAAGGATGTCCCCTTCCTCGACCTTTGGATTGGAAAAGAACCGATATGCGGCTTTGGTGCTCGCCCAGTCCTGACAGGCCAGAGGGATTGTCCCTCCCATTCTATCGCTCAGGCGGCAAAGCAAATCGCCAAACCGGCGCCCGAGACGGGCATCTCTGAAAGCAGTCTCATCGACCTCGCTGCGCGACCAGTGGTCACCCACAGGTAGCAGTTTCTCGCTCTCGGCCTGCATCGCGCACCTCACGAACACAATCACGGTGCTCGTGAATGAATCACAACTGATTCATCCGATTCAACAATTTTCTCTCGGAGACACGCAAGCGATTCAAATACTTGTGGGTAATCGCAAGCCGGTGGAGGCCGCCTGCCGGGATGTGATGTGAGCGCGTAAGAGACGTCCATAAGGGCGTCGATATGGACGTCCTGAGTGAGAGCGAGGGACGGCGGTGGAGATATTGGGCCGGGAACGGCGTCGCCGGTGGAGCCAAGTTGAAAAGCTCGAGATTGTCGCGGCGGTGGGGGTGAACGGCGAGACGTTGGCGCGCGTTGCGCGGCGCTACGATGTGTCGCGAAGCCAGATTTATAATTGGCGCCATCTTTTCAGGAAGAGAGGGCTGCTGCCTGCGCCGGTTGGGCCGATCTTTTTGCCGGTCGACATCGGTGCGCCCATGCACGCGGAACCCGCGCTCGAGGACCGAATGGTCTCGCCCTTGATTGTCGAGCTGTGTCTGCCGCAGGGAAGGTGCCTTCGTTTCGACAGCGGCATCGAGGCTGCTGCCCTGACCCGGCTTATTCGATCGGTGGAAGCCGCATGATCGGACCGGGAACCGGCGTAAGGGTGTATCTCGCCTGCGGCGTCACTGACATGCGCAAAGGGATTTCGGGTCTCGCCATGCTCGCCCAGACCGTGCTGCGCCAGAAGCCAGCCAGTGGTTCCGTATTCGCCTTTCGGGGACGGCGCGGCGACAGGCTGAAGCTGCTTTACTGGGATGGCCAGGGATTTTGCCTCTATTACAAAATCCTGGAACGAGGCCGCTTTCCCTGGCCCTCTGCGGCCGACGGGACAACGCGACTGACATCGGCCCAACTCGCGATGCTGTGGGAAGGGATCGACTGGGCGCGCCCGAACTGGGGCGCACCACCGGCACGCGCGGGGTGACTTTTCTTCCTTGAAGCGCCTGTTTTTCTGGACCTTTTGGCCGTTTTCGCGTACGAAAGGCCATGCTGAACGCGGCGTCCGATCCTCCCGAAGACCCGGCACTTCTCAAGGCGATGATCGCCCAGTTGCAGGCAGAGAACGCGAAGCTGACGACGACGCTACACGCCCATGACTTGGTCGTTCAGGCACTCCGTTTGCAGATCGCCAGGCTCCGGAAGCAGGTTTTCGGCAAATCCTCCGAGAAGATCGAACGCGAGATCGAGCAACTCGAGCTCGCTCTGGAAGACGTTCTCGTCTCCATCGCGCAACAGGGCCTCGTGACAAGCGACCAGGACGATCCGGAAGCGGAGTCCGTGGCCGTTTCTGCCGATACCGGCTCCAGGCCGCGTCCATCCCGGCGCCCGCGCGTCTCGGCGGGTACGCCGCGCGAACGCCACGGACTTGACCCCGGCAGCACCTGTCCGGATTGCGGGGGCGACCTGCGTCTCGTCGGCGAAGACGTGAGCGAGATCCTCGAGATGATCACGGCAAAGCTCAAGGTCATCGAAGTTGCCCGCCCAAAGAAGTCCTGCCGTTTCTGCGAGAAGATGGTTCAGGCGCCAGCCCCGAGCCGACCGATCCCTGGCAGCATGGCTGGAGGAAGTCTTTTGGCTTACGTGCTGGTCTCGAAGTTCGACCACCATTTGCCGCTGTATCGGCAAAACGAGATCCTGGCGCGCATGGGCGCAGACATCCCACGCAGCACGCTTGCTGATTGGTGTGGCCGCTCGATGCGGATCCTGCAGCCCGTGACCGACCGGATCGAAGCATCGGTCCTGGGCAGCGACATCCTGCACGCCGACGACACACCCGTCCGCGTGCTGGCTCCGGAACGACGCGCCAAAGGTATCGGCAAGGGTGTGATGCAAGGCCGGATCTGGGGTTATGTCCGTGACCAGCGCCCCTGGGCCGGCACCGCGCCGCCCGGGGTCGCCTACCGCTATGCTCCCAACTGGAAAGCGGAGCATGTGTTGGCCCACCTGGGCGATGCAAGCGGCATCCTTCAGGCCGACGCCTACAAAGGCTATGCCAAGCTCTACGAACTTGCCGCAAATGGTGAACCTCGCTTCCGGGAAGCCGCCTGCTTTGCGCATTGGCGACGCGATTTTCATGACATCTCGACGTCGCAAAAATCCGAGATCGCGCACGAGGCGCTCGAGCGTATCGGGCAACTCTACGACATCGAGCGCGAAATCGCGGGCAAGCCTGCCGATATCCGCCGGGCCGTGCGCCAGGAACTGAGCAAACCCAAGCTCGAGGCTTTGCGTACCTGGGCCGCTGGCACGCGTTCAGCCTGTTCCTCGATGATGGGCGCGTCGCCATCGATAACAACGCCGCCGAGCGCGCCGTCAGGCCCATATGCCTGGGCAAGAAGAACTGGTTATTTGTCTGGTTGCGACATATCTTGGGACATGGTAAGCAACGCTATTGCGGATCACGCATGGCGCTTTGCTGCTCTTGTTGATGAGGTTTCGTGATGGTGCAGATACATCCCCAGGCCCGAACCACCCCCGCTGTGCGGGCAGACATTGCCCGCTCCACCGAACCTGCCAGTGTCGTGGCGAAGCGTTATGGCATCAGCGTCTACGTCGGACCGGACGAGTCCATAACCGCGCTGACCGATCACGGCGTCGATGAGCTGACTGACATGCTCAGCCAAGCGCGTCTCACGACCAAGACCTGGCACCAGTTCCTCGATGACTTCGTCGACGATCCCGAACTCGCCGCCCGCTTCAAGACCCAGGCCTCGCGGTAGCAATCGGACGGTCACGTTTATCTGGCAGCGGTGGTCGACTGGTCCACACGCCGCGTTCTCTCGTGGCGGCTGTCGCTCACCATGGACACGGCTTTTTGTCTTGAGGCGGTCGAAGAGGCGCTCGCGCGCTATGCCAAGCCCGATATCTTCAACACCGATCAGGCAGCCAGTTCACCAGCGCCGACTTCACCGGCCTGCTTGCGAAGCACAAGATCGCCATCAGCATGGATGGCAAGGGCGGATGGCGCGACAACGTCTTGGTCGAGCGGCTCTGGCGATCGGTCAAATATGACGAGGTTTATCTGAAGGCCTGTGACACTTTCAGCGTAGCCCGCGCCTCGCTCAGTTCCTATCTGACCTTTTACAACGGAATACGATCTCATTCTGCACATGGCGGACGGACGCCTGACGAGGCTTACTTCGGGTTCATCCCGCTGGCAGCGGCGGCATGAATTTTGCCGCCGTTGTGGCTTTGGCTCTCCGGTCGGGCTACGCTCTCCCTGCGTGCCAAAGCCACAACGGCATTTCTACGACACGCGGCTGGCAGCACACTTATAGAACGTGATCTGCTGTTCGGATAAATCCGGCCACCTCTCTGAAACTGCGCCTCCTAGTCCATAGCGCCGTGGTCGACGCCTATCAGGCAATGCGCTGCGTTGCGATTTTCCGCTGTTACCTTCGTCGTCGAGATCGGCGACGTCCAGCGCTTCATGCGGGCACGCCGCGTGCCGGTCGAGGGGCATGGACCTACCGCTTCTCCGCTCGGGCGAGCCCGTGCACCCAAGGAAGCTCGGATGGGCTGAACATCGATCCGCGAGATCGCGTCTGCCCGTCGGACTAATGGCGAAAGCCACAATTCCACAGGTTGCATCTCGACAAGCATCAGCCACCTCACGCGGGGAGGAACAAATGAAGCCGGCCAACACAGCTTCTGTTAAAGCATGTCTACCTGCACCCGTCCCGTTGGGGGGACCGACATTGACCGAGCGTTCGCCTAGCAGGGGTTTAAGCCCGTTAGTGGTCTGCAGTGGAGAGAAAATGAAACCGAGTATGTACATTTCGCTGCTGTGCGCTACTTCGGCCCTATGCGGCCCTTCTGAGGCCTTCGCGCAAACAGCGAACACAAACCCATCGACCGATCGACAACAAACAGCGCCTGTTGTCGATCTGCCCACTTCCCAGGTGGATGACATCGTCGTAACCGCCCAACGGCGATCACAAAGCGTCTCTGACGTACCAATGTCAATCACCGCTGTCAGCGGCGAACAAATGAAAGACATGGGTATCTCTAACGTCGCCGATCTGGTCAAGTTGACGCCAGGGCTAAGTTATGTCGAAAGCGGTGCCTCCACACCAGTCTTCTCGCTCCGGGGCGTAGGGTTCTTCGATACTTCAATCGGCGCAAGGCCAACAGTTAGTGTCTACGTCGACCAGATCCCGCTGCCGTTTTCAATCATGACAAGTGGCGCCTCGTTCGATCTTCAGCGTGTCGAGGTGCTGAAGGGACCGCAAGGCACGCTCTTTGGGGCGAATTCCACCGGTGGGGCGATCAATTATGTTGCTAACGTCCCGACCGACCGGTTCGCGGCGAGCACGACACTCGGCTACGGCAATTTCGACGCGTTCTCCGGCGAAGGTTTCGTGAGCGGTCCCATCACGGATACGTTGGGCGTACGTTTGGCTGTCAAGGGGGAGAAAACGGGTCCATGGCAACGGAGCTACACCCGTGATGCCGAACTCGGCGACCGGCGCTTTGTCCAGGGCCGCTTTATCACC
Organism: Sphingobium indicum BiD32; assembly: GCF_000382885.1. Lineage (GTDB taxonomy): Bacteria > Pseudomonadota > Alphaproteobacteria > Sphingomonadales > Sphingomonadaceae > Sphingobium > Sphingobium japonicum_C. The sequence goes on along the minus strand of NZ_CAVK010000063.1, from coordinate 7,337 downwards.
GACTGGCGGCCCAGCAGTTCCTTTGAGGTAACGCTTTCGCTGAGCGGCTTCCTGGATCGTTCCGATACCCCAGCAGCCCAGCTCATCCAATTTCTGCCCCAGCGGGCTGTGTCGGTCGGTAAGATACCGCTCGTCGCCAACTATCCGCTCGCGCCCGCAGACAACAGTGCGGCGGACTGGAATGATGAGGGCTTCCCGCTGCGTAAGCACAACTCTTTTTATCAGGGTGCGTTGAGGGGTACGTGGAACCTAAACGACCGCCTTAAACTTATTTCGATTACCTCTTATTCCGATATCGACATTCATCAGCGTGTCGATCTCGATGCCACGAGCGTGGCTGCCGTCTTTTCCGACAATACGGGGTCTGCCAGCTCGCTCGCTCAGGAAGTGCGGCTGCAGGGTGATTACAACCGGGCAGCGTTGGTTATCGGGGCAAGCTATTCGAAGGACCGCAGCACCCAGGTGGACGATTATCAGTTGCCCTACTCGACAGGCACGTACAGCATTCCAACCGGTCTCTTTAACCATTTCCTCCTTGATAGTCGCCAGCGTTTCGACACAAAGGCCGTGTTCGCGAATATCGACAACAAGCTGACAGATACGCTTACCCTTACGGCCGGTGCCCGCTATACAAGGGCTGATCTCGATTATTCAGCCTGCAGTCGCGTTGGGAACGACACGACGGCTGCGACACTGACGGCATTCTTCAATATCCTGCGCCGACCCCAGCCCGGGATCGCTCCGCTGGTTGTCGGGCAATGTCTGACGCTAGATGCGACGACCACGCCGGCTCTGGTGAAGGGCAAACTGAACCAGGACAATGTCTCATGGCGTATCGGTTTCGACTGGAAGCCCGCGCCCCGCACATTGCTTTATGGCAACATCAGCCAAGGGTACAAGGCGGGCAGCGGTCCGGTCGTTCCGGCATTAGCCGCTAACCAGCTGACTCCGGTGTCTCAAGAATCTGTCCGCGCCTATGAAGTCGGCTTCCGGACCCCGATTATCGGCCGTGCCCTCGATGCCAGCGGCGCGGTGTTTTATTACGACTACCGAAACAAGCAGCTAAAAAGCCGTACGCAGGTTGAACCCTCGGTGCTCGGTGCTCTGGAGGCCCTCGTCAATGTTCCGCGATCGCGCATCGTGGGTATGGAGCTTGCATTAAACGCGCATCCGATGACGGGGCTAACTCTGACGGTCGCGGGCACGTACATCGCTTCCAAGGTTACTGGCGCGTTCAGCGGCTATACGATCACTGGCCAGCTGGCGAGCTTCAAGGACGAAGCTTTCCCCTACACGCCAAAGTATCAGGTCTCGGGGCAGGGGCGCTACGAGTGGTCGCTATCCGAAACCCTCAACGCCTTCTTCGGCGCCAGTGTAAACTATCGAAGCGGGACGACGTCTGGCTTCGGCAATCTTCCGATCCTGGACATTGCCAGTTACGCTCTGGTCGATCTGCAGAGCGGGGTTGCCACGAAAAACGGAAATTGGAAGGTGCTCGGCTACGTGAGAAACCTGACCAATGAATATTATGCCACCAACGTCGCGCGAATTAACGATACGGTACGCCGTTTTGCCGGCATGCCGCGCACGTACGGGATTCAACTGACGAGAAATTTCTAACCGACGGCTCGCTAGGCGTCGAAATTGTTTCCCCGTCCTAATCCCATTTCGAGCGAGTAGACAGGGCTGAGCTCCTGAAGGAGCGGGCGCCTAGCTCGAAAACGACGAAAGAGGCCCTCGGAGTGACCAGGTTTTCAGGCGAGAGTGTGTGTATGACCCACGACATTACCGTCACCGAGATGTTTGCATCTGCGGTAGCCGGGGGGAAAGACCGTCCCTTTCTGCATTATTTCGGCGCCGTTTTGTCGTATGGCGATGTCGATTGCCAAAGCGCCGCATTCGCGGTCGCTTTGCAGGAAAGAGGTTTTGGCAGGGGTGATCGCTTCTGTGTGCAAACTCAGAGTTTGCCGCAGTTCATCATCGCCATGATAGCGGTCTGGAAGATTGGCGGAGTATTCGTCCCCGTCAATCCGATGTATCGTACGCGCGAACTCGGCCTTGTTCTCGAAGATGCCGAACCCCGCGTCTTCATGGCCGAACCACACCTACTTGCACAGGCGTACGATGCGTTCGGTGACGGACACCGTCCCGCTTGGGTTATCTCGGCCGATAGTGCGGACAATGGGACGCTTGATCCCCGCGTGGCACCCCCCATCGCGGAAGTGCCACGGCAGCCGTTCAGCGACTTCTGCACCATCATTGAGGATTTCAGGGGGCAGGCCCCCGACAATGTCTGGATCGACCCCGACAGTCCAGCCGCGTTGGTGTACACATCCGGAACCACGGGCAAGCCCAAGGGAGCGATCAACACGCAACGCGGCCTTGCGCTGGGTGGCATTCTCGCGTGTTCCGCACAGGGACTCGCTCATCATGGGGTTGTCCTGACGCTGGCACCCCTCTTCCATGTCTCCGGCGTGGTCATGACCGTCACCATGGCAATCCACGCCGCGGCGAGCGTAGTCCTGAGCTACCGCTTCCACCCAGACATTATCGTCGAGGCGATCAATCGTCTGTCGCCCAGCGTGGCCGCCGGATCGATAACGGCCTTCATCGCCATTATGAACGCGTCCAATGCGTCAGCCGAGGTGATCGCCAAGTTGACGACGCCCATGAGCGGCGGCGCACCCGTGCCAGCAGCGGTAGCCGACGATTATGAGCGGCGTTTCGGGGTGGCGTTGCGTACTGGCTACGGTCTTACCGAAACCACAGGCGCGGCCTTCATGGAACCATTGCGAGAACCCCGCCGTGTTGATCGGGCGACCGGAACGCTATCTGTCGGCAGAATCCTGCCGACGTTTACCGCCCGGCTTGTCGATGAGAAGGGTGTCGAGGTCGGGGCAGGGGAGGCGGGAGAAGTGGTCATTTCTGGCCCATGCGTTTCGCCCGGCTATTGGCGCAAACCCGAGGAAACCGCCATGTCGATGAGGCCGGACGGCTTCTACACCGGCGATATCGGCTTCTTCGACGACGATCGCTGGCTTTATCTCATCGATCGCAAGAAGGACGTCATCATCGCAGGTGGCTACAAGATCTGGCCGCGCGAAGTCGAGGACGTCATCTACAGCCACCCCGCCATACGGGAAGCGGCAGTTGTCGGGGCGAAAGACGCGTATCGAGGCGAGACGGTCAAGGCGATCGTCAGCCTCAAGCCGGGTGCAGCCGTAACTATCGAGGCCCTCGGCACATTCTGCCGCGAGCGACTTGCGGCGTACAAGGTTCCGCGCGAGATCGTCATCATCGCGGAATTGCCGAAGAACCTCTCGGGCAAGATCCTGCGGCGGGAACTTCGCGACTGAGCAGCCGCTTCAGGTCGCGGCCACGGCCTCGAAGATCAGCGCGATGGTGTCGACCACGAGGGCGGGCCGATCGCTGTCTTCGATTTCGATGGTCGAATGGAAGAAGACCCGAAACCCGTGATTGGGGAGGGGATTGACCTTAACGATCTTCTGCAGCAACCGAATCCGTGATCCAGCCGGCGTGGAGGACACGAATCTGAGGCGGTCGCTGCCGTAGTTGAGAGCGTGATCGACCTTCTCGATGCGATAGAGTTGATCCTGCAGTGGCGGTAGCAGCGACAGCATCAGGAAGCCGTGCGCGATCGTCACACCGCCCGGAGCTTCGATCGCGGCGCGCACCGGTTCAACGTGGATCCATTGGCGGTCGCCGGTCAGATCCGCAAATCGGTCGATCATGTCCTGGGAAACGACCATCCAGTCCGAAGGACCCAATTCCTGATCGATCAGATCGACAAGATAAGAAGGCGAGGGGAAGACGCGCATGGCTCAACGGTCTTTTCTGGCAAGATAGACCGCGGCTATTCCGCCGAGGACGGCGAACGGCGCCAGAGCTGGAAGCAGGGTGCCCGCGACAAGGCCTAGCTGAAACAGACCGTCGGCGAAGAGAGGGCCGCCGATTGCGCCGAGACGCCCCACGGCGGTCGCCCAGCCAACGCCCGTGCCCCGAACGGATGTCGGATAGATGTCGGTCCCCAGTCCGTAGAGCAGAATCGTGTCGCTGAGAATGAACAGGCCGGCCGAGCCCGACACGATGGCCACCCCGACGAAGGTGACCCGACCACCCGCATGTCGGGGCCGGGACAGAGCTTGCTGCACGTTCATCGGCTTCCTCTCACTCATTGACCGCCCAGGCGACCGTTGGGACCACTCTGCTCGCCAGGTGCGGAAGGGGGATGTCCCCTGCGGAGGGACGACCAGGCCGAGCGCTCCAGCTTCACCGGCCCGCAAACATCGCTGGCCGCTTCTCGACGAACGCGCGGACGCCCTCTGAGAAATCCGAAGTCGCCGCTGCCGCACGCTGGGCCTCGACTTCGAGAGCGAGCACCTCCTCGAGGCTGGACTCCACCGCTGCCCACGCCAGCTTTCGAAGCCGGCCGATCGCGAAGGTAGCGCCGGCCCTCAACTCGGCCGCTAGGATGTCAACGGCGCCTTCCAGGGCGTCGTCGGCCACGACCCGCGTCACCAGACCCCATTCCAACGCCTTCAATGCGGGAAGCTTCTCGGCGAGAAGCATCAGCTCCATGGCGCGGACGCGGCCTGCAGCGCGCGAAAGGATGAAGGCGGAGCCGCCATCCGGAACCAAACCGATTCGACGGAAGGATTGCTGGAAATAAGCAGTTTCGCTCACGATGATGATGTCACCGAGCAAAGCGAGCGAGGCTCCGACACCCACAGTCGCGCCCCGGACAGCGGTGATCAGCGGGATTTGAAGGTCTCGGATGGTCCTGACGAGAGGGTTGTAGTGCCGCTCGAGCATCATGCCGCCATCGGCCGCGGCCTCGGGATCGTTCATCACGTCCGCTAGGTTGGCGCCGGCGCAGAAGGCCTTGCCGGAGCCCGTGAGGACCACGACACGGGCTTCCATTTCGGCCCGCTTCAACTGCAAGCGCAACTCGTCGGCCAAAGCGGGCGTCATGGCGTTCAGCCTGGCCGGATCGTTCAGGACGATCCGGAAAACGCCATCGGAGAGAGATGTGTCGATCGAGCCAGTCATTAAAGGGTCCTTCGGCAAGCGGGGATCAGGCGGCGAGCATGGCATGCTCGCTCCAGCGTTTCGTCAAACGCGACCGGCGTCGCAAACCATTCGCCATAGGCGGCCGCGAGTTCGCAGGCCCAGGCGACGAAAGCATCGACGCCGTAGGACTGCACGAACTGGTAGGCCATTGACTCGTTTCCTCCGCAAAGTGCGATGACTTCCGATGTCTGATCGCGGCCTTCGCGTATGTCCCTGTGAACGGTACAGTATAGGGCGATTTGACGAATGCGATCACACCCTATGCCCGCGCGGCACCCGCCACTCGGAACCAAAGCGATGTTGCGCCGGGGCCGCTCGGAGCCGCAGCCCTCATCAGGCGCGGATCCGTGTCGCCGGCACTAGCCGACTGTGCCGTCGTCGCACGATCATTGAGTTATTGCATCGATCCGCGGATCGAGGATGATCTTGCCGATGGCTTTGCGATCCGCCAGCCAACGGATCGCGCGAGCCGCGTGTTCAAGAGCGAATCTCGCCCCAATCGTCGGCTTCAACCGGCCCTCCCTGTAGAAATCCAGAAGTTCGCCAACGTTCTGCCGATGCGCGTCCGGTTCCTTCACCATGAAGATTCCGGCGATTGCGCCGACAATCGATGCACTCTTTAGCAAAGGCAGGTTGAACGGCAGGCTAGGAATCGAGCCTGCGGCAAAGCCGATCACGACATATCGACCATTGTAGGCGATAGAGCGAAACGCCGGTTCGGCCATGTCTCCGCCGACTGGATCGTAGACAACATCCGGGCCACGACCATCGGTGGCTTCAGCGATCTGGGCGCGAAGACGCGCCGGATTGTCATACTGGATCAGCGCCTCGGCGCCGCGATCGGCGCAGGCCAAAAGCTTTTCGGCGCTGGAAGCTGCGGCGACGACACGGGCACCCATGGCGCGTCCCAGTTCAACGGCCGCAAGGCCTACTCCGCCGCCGGCACCGAGCACAAGCAGAGTTTCGCCCGACTTCAGCGCACCACGTTGCTTGAGCGCATGATAGGCGGTGGCATAGGCGAGTAGAAAACCCGCTGCATCGTCCGCAGGCATATCTGCGTCGATCCGGAAAACGTTAGATGCTTCGACGACGACCTGTTCCGCGAAAGCGCCGAAGGGAGTCGAGAACATCACCCGGTCGCCCGGATCCAGTCCGACCACACCCACGCCAATGGCAAGGATTTCGCCGCATCCCTCGCAACCGGGGGTGAAGGGCAGGGCAGGCCGGAGCTGATAACGGCCCTCAACAATGAGGGCATCCGGGAAATTGGCAGCAGCAGCCTCCAGCGAGACGAGAACCTCTCCAGGACCCGGTGACGGGTTCTCGATTTCCTTCCACATCAGCGTTTCGACAGGAGCAAAGGCATTGCAAACGATCGATTTCATCCAACCCTCCACCAACATTAAAGGACATGTGTACACGTCGCGTAATCGGCTGGCGTTCCCCTCGGAGAGGGACTTGCGCCGCTTCACTGGCGAGGAGGCCCCAAAAACCTCTTTACTAACCGAGCGCTTGGTGTTTATTGATGCATCTCCAGATGCACCTGTCGCGAGAACAGGGGCTGGAAGGGCCGGTAGGGTCGGATAGCCCGCGTCATAAGCCTGGGATCAAATTCGCGGAGAGGAACGCATGCAGATTCTGGAAACAGAGAGTATATCGATCGCCGGTTCGAGCGAACGGCCGAACATCGGCGCGTCGATCGCGAATATTGGGTGCCCCGGCTTTAGCGCCGCGTTCCTGAACTATTTGCGGTCAATCTGCGATGCAGATCATTTCGCGCTTTATTATATCGACGATGCCGAAATGCGCGATGTAGCAGCCGGTGGGGTTCGTCTAGACGGCGTGGCTGAAACACAAGCCAAAACGTACGCGAACGGAGGATTTTGGCGTTACGATCCAGGCCTCGACTCGCTTTGGGAGCGAGAAGCGGATGGCCGTCCGGTCATTGTTCACATGGACATCGATGAAATCTGTCACGACGAACTGCGTGAAAGAATCTATCGCCCTTTCTGCGTGCGAGAACGCGTGGTGTTGAGTGCACGACGTGCCGGATCGGCAGTTTCGATCAGCCTGATCCGAACGCAAAAAAGCGGTCCATTCAGCGCTGATGGCTTGATGAGGCTCAACAATGTGGTGGAGGCCGTCATGTCTATGGCGATCAGGCATACGGATATGATACGGTGTTCGGCACAAACTCGGTTGGGTCTCACGTCGCTCCCCGTGATAGAGGCTCGCCTCTCGAGTGC
>NZ_CAVK010000064.1 GCF_000382885.1 Sphingobium indicum BiD32 | reverse complement strand
GACTGGGTTCCCGCCTGCGCGGGAACACGCTCCTCTACTATCCCAAGCAGCGGAGCACGCACCCCCTATTTCCGCCCCTTCTCTCCCGCCAGCCGGCTCATCAATATCGCCGCGCGCTTGGCCTGGCGTTTCATGCTCGACAGGTCGGCCTGTTCCGCCGGGCTATGGTCGCCGCTCGACGTCACGCCCAGCCCCACCAGCCCGTCCACATCCTGCGCGACGAAGCTGATATCGCCCGCCCCGCGCTTCAACGGATCAAGCTCCGGCATCGCCGCCAGCCCCAGATCGGCATTGATCCCGTTCAGCTTCGCCAGCAGCGCGCGATTGCCCGCTGTCGGCGCCATCGACGGATAGCCCATGTCGAACGCGATACTTGCCGACGTACCGGGCAGATGCCCCGCGCCAACGATCGCCTGCATCTTGGCTCGCACCCGTGCCGTCTGATCCTCGCTCAGCGTGCGGAAATCGCCCTTCGCCACCGCAACCGGCGGGATGATATTGGTCTTGCCCGTCACCGCGATCCGCACGCCATCCTTGTCCAGGTCCGCGCTCTGCCCGCCGCCGATCAGCCCGACATTGAAGGTCAGGTTCGGTTCGGGCAGCTCCTTGCGAAACGCCACGATGATCCGCGCCAGTTCATAGACCGCGCCATCGCCCGCACTGGCGGAGAAAATGCCTGAACTATGCCCCGACTTGCCGGTCGCGGTCAGCGTCCAGCTATTGGAGGATCGCCGGGCGATCGACCCCATATCCTTGCCATCCTCCTGGCTCAGCCCCTCAAAATCCAGCGCCACATCGGCGCGCTTGCCAGCGGCGATCAGGTCGGCCCGCGCGATGCCGATCGGATCGCCCGAATCCTCCTCGTCCCCGGTCAGCACTATCTCGATATTGGCGCCTTTCAGCGTCCCCGCCGCCTGCATGGCTTTCAATGCCAGCAGCATCGTCACCACGCCGCCCTTGTCATCGGCCACGCCCGGCCCGCGCGCCAGATCACCCTTGCGCTCGAATGTCTGGAACGGCGAATCCGGCTCGAACACCGTATCCAGATGCCCGATCAGCAGCATCTTCGTGGCTCCAGCCTTCCCCTTATGCACCGCGATCAGATGCCCGGCCCGCTTGGCCGCATCCATCGGCTGCCATGTCACGACAAAGCCCAGCGCCTCGAACTGCGGGCGCAGCATGTCGGCCACCGCCTTCACGCCCGCAAAATTCATCGAACCGCTATTCTGGTTCACGAGCCTTTCGAGCAGGCCGATCGCGGGTTCATAGCCCGCCTCGACGCTGGTGGTGATCGTGCGTTCGGCGGGCGACAGCGCCGCCCCGGCGGGCACCCCCGCCATCAGCATCACGCCCGCGATCAGACCTGCCCGCACCCTCACTTGGCCAGTTCCGCCTCGATCGCGGCTACCAGCGCCGCGTCGTCAGGGGCGGTCGTCGGCGCAAAGCGCGCTGCCACGCTGCCATCCTTGGCAATCAGGAACTTCTCGAAATTCCAAAGCACTTCCGGCGCCGGATTGGGGGTCATGCCATAGCCTTTGAGCTTCTCGCGGAACGCATCGCCCTCGCCCTGTGCTTCCGGCACGGCGCTGGTCAGCGCGGCATAGAGCGGATGCTTGTCCGGCCCGGTGACGACGATCTTCTCGAACATGGGAAAATCGACGCCGAAATTGGTGGTGCAGAAGGTCGCGATCTCGTCATTCGTTCCCGGTTCCTGCGCACCGAAATCATTGGCCGGGAAGCCCGCGACCACCAGCCCCTTGTCCTTATAATCGGCGAACAGCTTTTCCAGCCCTTCATATTGCGGGGTCAGGCCGCATTTGGACGCGACATTGACTGCCAGAACGACCTTGCCCGCATAATCGGCCAGGCTCGTGTCCGCGCCCTTGATCGTCTTGAGCGGAATTTGCTGAATATCGGTCATATTATCGTCTCCTTGAATCACGTTGCGTAAACCCTGCCACTATATCGCCGCGCCGAACAGATGGCCCGCGCCTGCCGTCACCGCCATCGCCAAAGCGCCCCAGAACAAGGTTCGGCTGATCGACCGGATCACCCGCGCCCCGCCCAGCCGTGCGCCGACATAGCCCAGCAGCGCCAGACAGAGCAGGCACAGGCCAACGATCGCGATGATCGCGCTTTGCGCAGGCACGATGGCCGCGACCAGCACCGGCGGCGCAGCGCCCGCGGCAAAGCTCGCCGCCGACGCCAGCGCCGCCTGCACCGGCCGCGCCGTTGCCATATCGGAAATGCCCAGTTCGTCGCGCGCATGCGCACCCAGCGCATCGGCGGCCATCAACTGTCGCGCCACCTGCCCCGCCAGATCGGATGTCAGGCCGCGTTCGACATAGATGTCGCGCAATTCGGCCCATTCCTCGTCCGGCTGCGCGGCCAGTGCATGACGCTCCTTGGCCAGATCGGCGCGTTCCGTGTCCGACTGCGCGCTGACGGAAACATATTCCCCCGCCGCCATCGACATCGCGCCCGCCACCAGCGCCGCGATCCCGGTCAGCAATATCGTCTGCCCATCCGCCCCTGATGCCGCGATCCCGGTCATCAGGCTGGCGGTGGACACGATCCCGTCATTGGCCCCCAGCACCGTCGCGCGCAGCCAGCCGACCCGGTTCACATAATGAACGGCATGGTGCGGCTGGTCGATTGCGGTGTCCATTTATTTCCCTTTTCTGACCTAAGCCATCCAGCCGCTCGTTTCGCGCAAAGGCGCGCTTTCCACCAGCCATGCCCCTGCACAAGCAAGCGCAGTGCACACATTGGGATCAGCAGCGCGTCAGTTTTGCTCTTGCGACAGCTTGCCCCTGAAGCCGGGGGCGTAGGGTGACGGAAAATATATTAAGCTCCCCGGAAATCTCCACAGGGTCCAATCTCAGGCTGGTGACTGGTCTGTCAGGCAACTCAAATTCGACGCGGTTGAAGCCGGGAGACAAGCGATATCGAATGGATCGTTCTTCTGTGAATTTCGCTTCTCCCTCTTCGCCAAAAGAGAAAAATACCTGCGCATCCGTTTCCGCAGAAGACGTGATCTCCACGTCCATAAACCCAATATTATCGGCATAGTCCAGAGCGAATTCTATCTGCGGATCGCTACCATGCGACCAGAATAAAGTGCGATTTTCCGCAGCCAACTGATCATTGCACCGACCATGTCCTATGCCATCAAAATACACGTTGATACCCGGACATCTTACAATCCAGTCTTTATAAACCTTCGGAAAATCTTTCCATGACAGCTGCGCTCGAAGAGCTTCCGCGAAAGGGGGCGACACAGGATAATTTGCATCGCCATATTTTGTCATGAGGACGCTATATCCATCCCTGTCCGACGGAACATAAGATAGATATCGTTCAACACCAGACGTCACGACGAAGTCAGGACTGAACATATTGAATATATCATTCTGAAAGTTCGGACTTCTTACATATATGACATCTGAAAATAGATAAGAAAAAATCGGCAAAGTTTCTTTGATGAAGCTATCGCCTACAAGCAATAATCTTTTATCGAATTTTGCAAATTTATTACATGAAATTTCTATATTATTGGTATTCCCTGGTAGAGCATGCAGATTATCAAAGCTGAGCGCGGTTCTCGTTGCAATCTTCTCAGGCCACAGATCGCTGATGCCCAGCATGGTGGCAAGATCACCGGTAATGTCTAAAGTTTCATAAGGAGCAGCCCCCGCAAAATCAGAATCCAGCCCAAATTTCTTCAGAATTTCATCGACAATGAATTTTGCACCGTCATAAGATATATGCGTATCGAGCTTTTTAAACGGATCACTCTTCTCTTTGATATCCCTATAAAATTCCACCGGATACATTATATTACTGCGAAATTCATCATCCACTCTTGGATGATAATGGGTCATATATATGCTATCTATATTATTCCTCATATTTTCATCTAGTTTTTCATCATAAACCAACGCTTTGGAAGGAAAAATTACATGAAGATACGGAATATTTCTGGCACTCAAAAAACTCGATCGTGATTTTATATTTTCAGCCAGATTATTGATGCTTTCATCGCTCGGAATTTTTGCGCCAGTCAGATAATCAAATTCATCTTGATCACCAGAAAATAAAAACAACCAGCCATCATTTCCAATTAGAACGTTACTCAATACGTCACCAGACTGTGGCATTGTTATTCGCTCCTGAAATATATCATCGATTTTCTATGTATTACATAGTTGACCCATCGACGCTGCACATGGCTTCAAGGTGGACGCTAATCTTTTCATTGCCTGTCATCAACCCATGGAAATGCGTACCATAGAATGGAAATATACATAATAATTTCATATATTTATGATCTTGACCGTAGGCGGCAGCCATAACTCTATTGCGCCGATTTGGACGAGGTGGAGGCAATATCGGCCAGCTTCGCATCATATAGCGTCACAGCAGATCGATATGTTTGCTGGAGCATGGCTCTATCAGCGCTTGACGAGCATCTGCCTTCATAGCTTCGCTGATATGTAAGTTCATATGAGGACCAGGATGACTTGGAAGTTGGTAGGTCACCGGACCGCGCCTGCTGGCTAACAAACCGCGAGCGTCCCGTCCGCACCAATGCACCTGTAACCATATCATGCGAACTACGCCGCTATCGGGACAATACCCATGGGCGCTACCGCAAGCTTCAAAGCCGCACGCTGTGTCAGGACCGCTCTGCCCTTCGGCCGTTCCTTCAATCTCGCCACGGCCACTTGGCTTCCAAAATCACGAACGGAACCTACCGCGCCAACCCTTCCGCCTTCTCCGCCAGTTCCAGCCAGCGCATTTCCGCCGCTTCTTTCTCCGCCCGCGCCTTCTCGATCGCGCCGGTCAAAGCATCAAACCGCTTGCGATCCCGCGTATAAAGCGCCGGGTCCGCCAGCGCTTCCTCATCGCGCGCAATCGCCGCTTCCAGTTCCTCGACCCGCTTGGGCAGCAGTTCCAGATCGCGCTGGTCCTTATAGCTGAGCTTCGCCGACACGGGCTTTGGCGGCGGCGGCGCGGCGACCGCCTTCTTCTCCGTCTTTGCCGCCTTGCGCGGGTCACGCTTGGCGATCCAGTCGGCATAGCCGCCCACGATCACATCGACCACACCACTACCGTCCAGCCCCAGCGTGACCGTCACCGTCCGGTCCAGAAAATCGCGGTCATGGCTGACGATCAGCACCGTGCCGTCATAATCGGCAATCACTTCCTGCAACAGGTCGAGCGTTTCCAGGTCGAGGTCGTTGGTCGGCTCGTCCAGCACCAGCAGGTTGGATTCGCGCGCAAATTCCCGCGCGAACAACAGCCGCGACCGCTCACCGCCCGACAAGGTCGCCACCTTCGCCTCGGCCAGCGACGGGTCGAACAGAAAATCCTTGAGGTAACCATGGACATGCTTGCGCACCCCCTGCACGTCGATCCAGTCGCCGCCCTCGGCCAGCACTTCGCGCACCGTCTTGTCGCCCTGCATCAGGCTGCGCTGCTGGTCGATGAAGATCATGTCCAGCGTTTTGGCCTGGCTCACCGTGCCGCTATCGGGCTGCAACTCGCCGGTCAGCAGCTTGAGCAAGGTCGTCTTGCCCGCGCCATTGCCGCCGACAATGCCGATCCGGTCGCCGCGCTGGACGCGCAGCGACAGATTGTCGATGATCGTCCGGTCCCCGAACATCTTGGTCGCATGTTCGACCTTGATGACGCTCTTGGTCTTGCTGTCGTCGCTGGCCACCGCGATCTTCGCGACACCCTGCGGCCCGTTCATCGCCGCGCGCGTCTCGCGCATTTCCCACAGCTTGGCGAGCCGCCCCTGATTGCGCTTGCGCCGCGCGGTAACGCCGCGCTCCAGCCAGTGCGCCTCGATCTTCAGCTTCGCGTCCAGCTTCTCCGCCGCCCGCGCCTCTTCGGCATAGACCGCTTCCATCCATTGCTCGAACCCGCCAAAGCCGATCTCGTTGCGCCGCATCTGTCCCCGGTCCAGCCACAAAGTCTGGCGCGTCAGCCGGGTCAGGAACGCCCGGTCATGGCTGATGACGATGAAGCCGCCATTGTAGCGCGCCAGCCAATTCTCCAGCCAGTCGATCGCGGCAATGTCCAGATGGTTGGTCGGCTCGTCCAGCAACAGCAGGTCCGGCTCACTCGCCAGCGCCCGCGCAATCGCCGCCCGCCGCCGCTCGCCACCACTGGCTGTTTTTGCCTCGCGCGACAGGTCGATGCCCAACTGGTCGGCAATCGCCTCCACCTCATGGGGCGCTGGCGCAAATTCGCCCGCCAGCGCGAAATCGTGCAGCGTCGCGAACGCACTGACGTCCGGATCCTGCTCCAGCGTGATGATCCGCGCGCCCGGCTGCACCGACCTTGTGCCTTCATCCGCTTCGATCTGCCCGCCCAGCAGCTTGAGCAAGGTCGTCTTGCCCACGCCATTGCGCCCGATCAGCGCCAGCCGGTCGCGCGCGCCGACATGAATATCCATCCCGCGAAACAGCCAGTGACTGCCCTGCGAGAGGCCGAGATTTTCAAACGAAAGAAGAGGTGCTGCCATGCGCGTGCAGCTAGTCGTAAGATCACGATGGGGCAAGTATATCCTCCCCGGCACGGGGAGGTGGCGCGCGTAGCGCGTCGGAGGGGGTGTTCGGGCGCGCACCCCCTCCACCACCACCTTCGGCGGCGGTCCCCCTCCCCGTGCCGGGGAGGAATGGAACCACAACCTGTCTGACGGCTTTCAACGCATGTCAGCGTCCGTTCATCGCAGCCGTCACAAATTGGCGGCATCCCAACCGGAGAATTCCCTTCATGAAATCCGCCCTCGCCCTCATGGCGCTCGCCGCTTCGTCGCTGCCGATGGCCGCCATCGCCCAGACCAGCGTGACCATCGCCGAAACCGCGCCGGTCGTGACCCTGAACGTCACCGAAAGCGTCGAGGGCTCGCCCGACATCGCCACCGTCGGCACCGGCGTCCAGACCCGCGCCCCGACCGCGCAGGCCGCGATGCAGGACAATGCCGTCAAGACCGAGAGACTGATCGCCGCGCTCGCCAAAGCCGGGATCGCCAAGAAGGATATCCAGACCAGCGGCATCAACCTGTCGGCGCAATATGACTATAACAACCGGGAAGGCGAACCCGCCGGCCCACGCTTCATCGGCTATGAAGCCTCGAACCAGCTGTCGGTGAAGCTGCGCGACATCAGGAAGGTCGGCACCCTGCTCGACGCCATGGTCACAGCGGGCGCAACCAACATCAACGGCCCCAGCTTCGCCATCAACAATCCCGCACCGATGCTGGCGCAGGCGCGCGGCGCAGCGCTGAAAAGCGCCAAGGCCCAGGCCGATTTCTACGCCCAGGCGGCAGGCTACCGCGCCGCCCGCCTCCTCTCCATCGCCGAAAGCAACAGCGGCGGCCAGCCGCCCATGCCGATGATGAAAAGCACCCGCTTCGTCGCCGATTCCGCGGCCGCCACCCCGGTCGAACCCGGCCATGTCAGCGCATCGGTCACGCTTACGGTGCAATACGCACTGGAACGTTAAGTCCTATTCCTCCACCCGCCAGCGCAGCACCGCCCGGTCCGCGCTGGCCCCCGTCACGATCCGCGCGTCGATACCCCGGTCGGTAAAGCGCTTGAGCAGCGCGTCATGCCCGGTCCCGCGCACCGCCACGTCCACGGCGATGCCAACCCGCTGCGCCGCCCAAAGCGCCAGCGCCAGCTGGTCGGGGTCGCCCGGCACATCCTCCTCGTCGATCGCCAGAACCGGCAATGGCAGGATGGGCGGCGCGATCTCTATGGTCCAGCCCGGCGTCATGGCCGCGGCACGCTGCTCCAGTTCGCGATAGCTGGCCAATCCTGCGTCCGGCAGCGGCCTTGCGCGCACCACGGCGCGCTTGTTGCCGGTGTCCACCGTTACCGCATCCATGGCGACGCCCGCGACCAGCGCCAGATGCTCCGTCATCCGCGCGACCTGCCCCTGCACCTCCCGCCGCACATTTTGCGTCGCCAGCAATTGCGCGGTTTCGGTGTCCGTGCCTTCGCCCACGCGGATCTGCTCGATGTCCAGTACCACGGGCTGGCCCAGCACGTCCGTCAGGATGCGCGACGCGCGCGCCGAAGCATTTTTTTCATAACGGCTGGTCAGCACGCTGGCGGTGACGGCCAATGGCTGCGCATCGAAATCCAGGTCGATCTGGCTGATCCGGGCATCGTCCGGAAATTCCCGGCGTATGATGTCGCGCGCGTCGCGCGACGCGCGCGCTTCCCAGGCGATCTTTTGCAACGACAGCCCCAGCGGCACGGCCAGCGTCACGAAAATCACGATGATGAAACTTGTCTGCACCCAGCTTTGGCGCGGCGACAGCGTCCGCCCGAAACCATAGAGGCGGGCCATGATCCCCACCGCCAGGGCGATCGTCACGAAATTGGTGAAGAACAGCAGGAAAGCGCCCCCCGCGACGGTCCCGTTGAGCGTCGCCAGGCCAAAGCCGACAGTCGCCAGCGGCGGCATCAGCGCGGTGGCGATGGCCACACCCACGATCGTCCCCGCCTTTCCCCGGATCATCGCATAGGCGCCGGCCAGCGCCGAAAACAGCGCCACCATCAGGTCGAACAGATTGGGCCGGGTCCGTGCCGCGATCTCGCTTGTCACGGTCTGCAATGGCGACAGCAGCACGATGAAGGCGGTAAACAATATCGCCACCGCAGCCCCGCCCGCCAGGGTCGTCAGGGTTCGCCTGATTTCCTGCGAATCCGTCGTGGCCAGCGCGAAGCCCAAACCCACAATCGGCCCCATGAGCGGGGAAATCAGCATTGCGCCGATCACGACCGCCGGGGATGACAGCAACAGTCCCAGCACCGCAATGCCCGCCGACATCAGGATCATGAACGCATAGCGCGGCGTCCATCCATCATCCTCGCGCACCCGGTCGACCACGCTTTCATGGTCGATTTCGCGGATCACATGGCTACGCCACCATCGCGGCACGGCACGCCATAAAGGTGGATCGACGACGGACGCTTCATCTTGCATGGCCATATGAAGGCGGCATAAAGCAGGATGTTCCCGCGTGCCAGCCTGCAACGCGGCTTCATTCACCACCTGTTCAATGCCTTCCACCTATGCCATGCCCATGACAATGACGCGCAAAAGCCTGATCGCCGGACTCATCGCCATGGGGGCCGCCATTACGCTGGTCCCGGTTGCCGACGCAGGCGGACGACGCGACGAACAGGACGCGGCGCGCCGCGCCATGCTCGACGGTCAGGTCATGCCCTTCGCCATGATCAAGCGCCGGGTCGATTCCCAGATGAACGGGGCCAGCTATGTCGGCAGCGAATTCAATCCCTCGTCCAACCGCTATCGCCTGAAATATGTGAAGGATGGCAAGGTCATGTGGGTTGATGCGGACGGCCGGACAGGCGATATCATCGGCTGGGCGCGCTGACCGCGCCTGACACAGAATAGAAACGGACACGCCCATGCGCCTGCTGATCGTCGAGGATGAACCGAGTCTGGGCCAGCAGCTCAGGAACACGCTGGAGGGCGCGGGCTATGCCGTCGATCTCGCCACCGATGGTGAGGACGGGCATTTCCTCGGCTCAACCGAAAATTACGACGCGGTCGTGCTCGACCTCGGCCTCCCCACCATCGACGGCCTGACCGTGCTGGACCGCTGGCGCAAGGAAGGCCGCGCCTTCCCCGTGCTGGTGCTGACCGCGCGCGACAGCTGGTCGGACAAGGTGGCCGGGCTGGACGCCGGGGCCGACGACTATCTCGCCAAGCCTTTCCAGTCCGAAGAACTTATCGCCCGCCTGCGCGCGCTCATCCGCCGCGCGTCGGGTAATGCGTCGAGCGAACTGACGGCGGGCGACGTCCGCCTAGACACCCGTTCGGGCAAGGTGACGCTCAGCGGCGATCCGGTGAAACTCACCGCGCAAGAATATAAATTGCTGTCCTACCTGCTCCATCACAAGGGCAAGGTGGTCAGCCGCACCGAACTGATCGAACATATTTACGATCAGGATTTCGACCGCGATTCCAACACGATCGAAGTGTTCGTGACGCGCATCCGCAAGAAACTGGGCGCCGACGTCATCACCACCATCCGCGGCCTTGGCTACAGCCTAGACGAGCCGGGGCGGTAAGCAGCCTTTCACCCTATCCCGTTCGGGCTGAGCCTGTCGAAGCCCTGCACTTTCTTAAGAAGGACGGCCCTTCGACAAGCTTAGGGCGAACGGATATGGGAAGAGTCTGAAAATATGACCGATCCCGCCACCCCTCCCCCCGTCCGCTCCACCGGCTCCATCAGCCGCCGGATGATCGGCATTGCCGCGCTATGGATCAGCGTGCTGCTGGTCGGCGGCGGCGTGGCGCTGGACCGGGTGCTGAGCGACGCGATCACCCGCAATTTCGACGACGGCATGAATTATGTGCTGACCGCGATGATCGCCGCGTCGGAAATCGGGCCGGACGGCGAAGTCCTCTTCAACCGCGAACTGGCCGACCAGCGTTTCCTCGAACCCAATAGCGGCCTCTATTATCAGGTCAGCGCGAAGGGGCATGAGGACTGGCGATCGCGCTCTTTATGGGACCGCGCGATCAAGGTGCCCCCCGACCATCATGACCGCCACCTCCACGTCTATGACAGCAAGCAATTCCCCGGCGAGGATTTGCGCATCATGGAACGCACCGTCGTTCTGCCCGGATCGAACACGCGCTGGATGTTCATCGTGGGTCAGGCGCGCGAGGGGCTGAACGCCCAGATCCGCACGCTGCGCACCACATTGGTGCAAAGCTTCGCCCTGCTCGCAATCGGCCTGTTCGTGCTGGCGACGCTCCAGACCTTTTATGGCCTGCGTCCCCTGCGCAAGGTACGGCTGGAAATCATCCGTATGCGCGATGGTCTCAAAAGCCGCGTCACCGAACCCATGCCCGCCGAAGTCCTGCCCATGGTCGAGGAACTGAACGCCCTCCTCGCCCACAATGAACGCCAGGCAGAGGAAGCGCGCACCCATGCGGGCAATCTCGCCCATGCGCTCAAGACCCCGCTGACCGTCATCATGAACGCCGCCACCGCGCAAGCGCCCGACCTTGGCGAAACCGTGATCCGCGAAGCCACCACCATGCGGCGGCAGGTCGATCATCACCTCGCCCGCGCCCGCGCCGTCGGCAGGCGAGGTGCCGCACAAAGCCGCGCCGACGTCTGGGCCAGCCTCACCGCCGTCGAACGCGCCGTCGCCCGCCTCTATTCCCACGCCCGCGTCGACATGGACGGGGACAAGGACGCCGCCGTCCGGGTCGAGCGGCAGGATCTCGACGAAATGCTCGGCAACCTCGTCGAAAACGCCGCCAAATATGGCGGCGGCAGCGTATTCGCCACCGTCGGCCGCGCTGGCACCATGGTCGAGATACTCGTCGAGGATGACGGCACCGGCATCCCCCCCGAAGAGCGCACCCGCATCTTCGACCGCGGCGTCCGCCTCGATTCCGGCAAACCCGGCACCGGCCTCGGCCTCGCCATCGTCCGCGACGTCGCCGAAATCTACGGCGGCACCGTCACCCTGGAAGAAAGCGAGGATCTCGGCGGCCTCCTCGTGCGCCTGAGACTGCCAGCCGCCTAAAACCCCTTCTCCCCACGGGGGAGAAGGATAAGAAGCCTTGGCCGCACAGCGGCTTAGGCGAAGTTGGAAGAGGGGGGCACAACGCCAATGGCGCGCGCACCCTCCACCCTTGCCATCCACCCCCGCACCTGCGAAGCAATAGCATCGCTACCACCCCACCGGCCCGAACAGGAACCCCATGCGGCGGCACCTCTACCTCATCGCCGGTTTCGCGTCGCTCGGCCTCGGCGCCATCGGCGCATTCCTGCCGCTGCTCCCCACCGTCCCCTTCATGATCCTCGCCGCCTTCTGCTTCGCCCGCTCCAGCCCGGCGCTGGAGGCAAAGTTGCTCGACCACCAACATTTCGGCCCCCACATCCGCCGCTGGCGGACAAGCGGCGCAATCAGCCGCCGCGGCAAGAAAGCCGCCCTCGCCGCCTTCACCTTCAGCGCCACCCTCGCCCTCTTCCTCTCCCCCTGGCCCTGGTATCTGATCCCGATCACCGCCGCCCTGATCGGCGGCACCTGGATCTGGACCCGCCCGGAAGCGTGAGGGCCATCGGCAAAAGAAGAAGGCCGGACATCCCCACCCCGTCATCCCGGACTTGATCCTGGATCCATTCACGCAAGGCTGGCGATTGAGCGCAAACGCAGAGCCAATGGATCCTGACGTTCGTCAGGATGACGAACCATAAGCCCCCACCCTTCTCCCCATGGGGGAGAAGGATACAAAGCCTTACCGAACGCAGTGAGGTTAGGCGAAGTTGGAAGAGGGGGAAAGACGCTGGCGGCGCGGGCCATCGAAAGGTCATCACCCCACCTTCGTCACCCCGGACTTGATCCGGGGTCCCGCCTTTTTCTCGCTTCCAAAGAAAAGCGGGATGCCGGGTCAAGCCCGGCATGACGAAGAGGATTGGAAATGAACGACCATTCTTGGTCACTCCGTTATATCATCCGCATCCCTGAAACCCGCCACTCATTCAGATGGCAAGTCGAAGGCTGAACGACCAACTCTGGTAGTAAGCGGAAGGGCAGCTTTGCCTAGCTCCGAAGATCGCCGTGCGATACATCTACGCGAAACTGGGAGGGCATGATGGGTCTTTTGCGGCGCTGGTTCGGTAAAAGGTATGAAAGACCCGATGACACCGAGGACGTATTTTCCGCTAATCTGCAGCCAAAATCCGGCATTTACACCAGCACTAGCACCATAGTCGTTTACGATTTGGGAGCGCTGAAGCACCGGCTTGATGACGATGTGGATTGGTGGGCCGATCCGGCGGAAGAGTTAGTTGAAATAAACCGACGAAACCTGATGATCGTCGGGCTCGGAGGTGACGGATTTTATGATCTGGACGTCGTCAATGAGGACGGTTTTGCTCGGAGGTATTCGCTGTCTTTTCCCAGCGGTCGCGTCTTCATAGGTCCGGGAGAGATGCTGACGGGCGGAGGAGATGAACCAGCCCCCCAGCATGGGGGCATGTTTCTCGACTTCGAGCCCGGCGATTATACCGTCGGCATAGAACGGATAGATGAACGCCTGCGGATCAGCATCACCCGCGCCATTGCGTTCGAGAATATGGTGACGGAGCCAATCCACATTTGATGTCCGCTAGAGGGCGATTGTTACCGAACGATTTTTCTCCGCGCAGCGTCAGCTATCGCCGACCATCTCCTCCAAACCGGACTGTCTCAAATCCACCCTAGCCAGACATACGCCCAGGCCCGACACCCAACACCACCTGTCCTACACCCCCGCCGCCTGCTACACTCGCGCCCGGCTCTTTCCCATCGTCCACCCCAGCCCCCCAGCGCCACACCCGCGCAAACTTGGCGCAAATCCCCC
This sequence comes from Sphingobium indicum BiD32, assembly GCF_000382885.1. Taxonomy (GTDB): domain Bacteria; phylum Pseudomonadota; class Alphaproteobacteria; order Sphingomonadales; family Sphingomonadaceae; genus Sphingobium; species Sphingobium japonicum_C. The sequence continues at coordinate 6,744 of NZ_CAVK010000064.1, read as the reverse complement.
AAGCGCGACATGGGCGAAGTTTGCGAAGTTTCGCGCCGCCCGCAACCACCGCCCCGCGCAACATCCCATCTCCAGCACGCACGAAAATATCACGATCACCGGGAAATATGCGAAGTTAAGCCCCGCAAATCCTATTTATCCGTCGCGCCCCACACATCCTGCGCCTTCACATAGCCCCGCTGGCCCTTCACATCGAAGCTGCACCAGCCACCCGAACAGTCGGACAGGCGCCCCACCACGCCCTTCTGCGCGCGAAACAGCGTCCGCGCGCCATCGCTGGCCGATTCGCGCATCGGCGCTTCGGCGGCGCGCACCACCCCGGTCGGGGTATCGCTCAGCAGCCGGACATGCATCCACCCCTGCGCGCCGTCCGGGTCCTCGACCTTGCGCCACAGGCCCAGCACCTGCACCACCTTCACCGGCAGGTCGCGGCGGCGGTAGATCCAGTTGGACGGGTAATCCAGGCTTGGCCCGACCCGCATCCGCGCCTCCGGCTGCGAAATCGAGGCCCAGTAAGGCACCGGCTTGCCCGCCGCGATCACCGCGCCGCCCGCCGCGCCCAGCGCAATCACCACGCCCGCGCCCAGCATCATACGCTTCATGCCAGACCTGTTTCCCATGTCACCCATGGCCTTCCCATAGCCGCTGCGTCGCCCCCGCGACAACTGCTGTCTTGCCCGATCCGCCATAAGCGCTTGACCGATGGCGCGGCCAAGCATAGCGGCCTTGGCATGGCCAAGAAGCAGCGCCCTGCCAAGCCGCGCGTCATCGTCACGCGACGCCTGCCCCCCAATGTGGAGGCGCGCATGGCCGAACTGTTCGACGCCAGCTTCAATGTCGGTGATCAGCCGATGAGCCGCACCGAACTCGCCCGCGCCATGGCGCAATGCGACGTGCTGGTGCCGACGATCAATGATCAGATCGACGCCCCGCTGATCGCCGCCGCGCCCGACCGGCTGCAACTCATCGCCAGCTTCGGCAGTGGCGTCGATCATATCGACCTGACCGCCGCCCGCGCCAGAGGCATCATCGTCACCAATACGCCCGGCGTCCTGACCGAAGATACCGCCGACATGACGATGGCGCTGATCCTGTCGGTCCCCCGCCGCCTGGCCGAGGGCGAGAAGCTGGTGCGCAGCGGCGAGTGGCGCGGCTGGAGCCCGTCAGGGATGCTGGGCCACCGCATCGGCGGCAAAAAGCTTGGCATTATCGGCATGGGGCGTATTGGTCGTGCTGTTGCCCGCCGCGCCCGCGCCTTTGGCCTGACCATCGCCTATCACAACCGCCACCGCCTGCCGTTCGAGGTGGAGCAGGAACTGGAGGCCGAATGGATCGGCGACGTGGACGGCCTGCTCGCCGCCTGCGACATCGTGTCGATCCACTGCCCGCTCAACGCCGATACGCGCGGCTTGATCGACGCCCGGCGGATCGCGCTGATGCGCCCCGACGCCTATCTCATCAACACCTCGCGCGCCGAAATCACCGACGAAGCCGCGCTGATCGCCGCGCTGGACGAAGGCCGGATCGCGGGTGCAGGGCTGGACGTCTATACCCACGAACCGGCGGTCGATCCGCGCCTCTTCTCCCTCGCCAACGTCGTGCTGCTGCCCCATATGGGGTCCGCCACCTTCGAGGGCCGCGACGCCACCGGCGCCCGCGTCATCGCCAATATCCGCAGCTGGGTCGATGGCCACCGCCCGCCCAATCAGGTGCTGGAAGGCTGGGTCTGACCCCGTGACCGATATTGGCGCAGCGGTGGACGAAACCGGGCGACTGATCCGCGACGCCGCCGGTTTCCTGCTCCAGCGTGATCTGGGCGGCAGCTACCGGCTGGTGCTGCTGCGTGTACCCGTCGATCTGGTCGAAAAGCGGGTGCGGGTGCGCGGTTTCCACGCCGGCGACGGCATCGTCGAAGCGGACGGCGTCGCCCCGGCCTGATCCCCCCTGATTTTCTTGCCAAACGGGCCGGGACGCGCGATCCCTTGCCCCATGCGCAAGATCATCGCCCTCCTCCTCGCCCCCCTCATCGCCACCGCCACCCCCGCTCTGGCGCAGGCGCAAACGCCCCATGACGCCCTGACCGGGGTGATGGACGATCATTGGCGCTGGTGGCTATCGGTCCATCCGGTCGAGGCCACCGCGCGCGGCGTGCGCGACTATGACGACCGCATCTACGACATTTCGCTGGCCGGCCGCGCCGCGCAGATCAGGGCGGAGCAGGCCTTCGTCGCCCGGCTCGACGCGATCGCCGACACCGGCCTCGACGCCACCGACCGGGCCAACCGCGCGGTGCTTCTGTGGATGCTGCGCGACGATATATCCGGGGAAGCGCACCCCGCCGAACGGCTGATGCTGTTCACGACCTATTATGGCTGGCATCAGGGCTTTGCCAGCATGGCCGATGGCCTGCCCTTCTACAATCGCGCCGACTATGACAGCTATTTGAAGCGCCTCTCGCTCTACCCGCAGCAAAATGGCGATGCCCTCGCCATCACGCGGCAGGCAATCAGGGGCGGCTACGTCCAGCCCTGCTCGGTCCTTGGCAAATATGCCGCCACCATCAGCGGCATCGTCGCGGGCAAAGCGGAGGAAACCCGCTTCTACGAACCCTTCACCCGCACCAGACCCCGCGACATCAGCGATGCTGACTGGACCGCAATGCAGGCCCGCGCCGCCACCCTGATCCGCGATGTGGTCGCGCCTGAATATGGCAAATGGCACGACCTGTTCGTGAAGGACTATATGCCCGCCTGCCGCAAGAGCGACAGCGCCTCCACGCTTCCGGGCGGCGCGGCCTGGTATGCCAGCCGGGTCCGCGCCCACACCACCACCGACCTCACTCCCGATCAGATCCACGCCATCGGCCTGTCCGAAGTCACCCGCATCCGCGCCCGCATGGATGAAGTCGCGGCCAAGGCAGGCTATCCCAGCCGCGCCGCCTTCATCACGCATCTGCGCACCGATCCCAGCTACTACGCCAAGACGCCGGAACAATTGCTGCAAGTCGCCGCGCGTCAGGCCAAGGCGATCGACGGCCTGCTGCCCCGCTATTTCGGGACCCTGCCGCGCCTGCCCTATGGCCTGAAACCCATCCCCGCCGCCGAAGCCGAAGGGACGACGACCGCCTATTATATGCCCGGATCGCCGGAGAGCGGCATTGCGGGCACCTATTTCGTCAACACGTCGAAACTCGACCAGCGCCCCTTTTGGGAACTGCCCGCGCTGACCGCCCATGAAGCGGTGCCCGGCCATCACAGCCAGATCGCGCTGCAACAGGAACTCCCCCTGCCCCCGTTCCGCAAATATCTGGCGGGCTTTACCGCCTATGTCGAAGGCTGGGCGCTCTACACCGAATATCTGGGGGAGGAGATGGGTCTCTACGACAGGCCTGAAAAGATGATGGGCCGCCTGTCCTACGAAATGTGGCGCGCCTGCCGACTGGTCGTCGATACCGGCATCCATGCCAAGGGTTGGGACAAGGCCCGCGCGGTTGCCTTCATGAAGGATAACAGCGCGCTGTCGGACGCCAATATCGACGCGGAGGTCAACCGCTATATCAGCTGGCCGGGACAGGCGCTGGGCTACAAGCTGGGCGAGATCAAAATCCGCGAACTGCGGGCGAAGGCGGAAAGCGCACTCGGCCCGAAATTCGACCTGCGCGCCTTCCACGACGCGGTACTGGCGCAGGGGGCCGTGCCGCTGACGGTGCTGGACAGCCAGATCAACGCCTGGATCGCCGCGCAACAGGCGCACTGACCGGTTCCCATCAACGTGCGGAATGTCATTTTTTGCTGCGCTGCGGCGACTTGCCAATTCGCGTCGGTTCAACTACCGGGGGCCAACAGCTCCCCAGACCGGGCATAAAGTCGGCAAGTGGCGCTGCGCGTCGACTCCGTGCACTTTATGACGTTGGGATAGAGATGAGCATTTACCTGGATTATCTGGCCGAAATCGACAACCGCAAGACTCAGGGACTTGCGCCCAAGCCGATCGACGACGGGGTTCTGCTCAGCGAAATCATCGCCATCATTCAGGATACGGCTAGCGAACATCGCGCCGATGCATTGAAATTCTTCATTTACAATACGCTGCCCGGCACCACGAGCGCCGCAGGCGCCAAGGCCGCGTTCCTCAAGCAGATCATCCTGGGCGAAGTGACCGTCCCGGAAATCACCCCGGCCTTCGCGCTCGAACTGCTCAGCCACATGAAGGGCGGCCCCTCGATCGGCGTGCTGCTGGACATCGCGCTCGGCGATGACGCCGCGATCGCCGTCCAGGCGGGCGACGTCCTCAAGACCCAATTCTTCCTCTACGACGCCGATATGTTCCGCCTGCGCGACGCCTATCTGGCGGGCAACCCGGTCGCCAAGGACGTGCTGGAAAGCTATGCCCAGGCCGAATTCTTCACCAAGCTCCCCGATGTCGAAGATGAGATCAAGGTCGTCACCTACATAGCGGGCGAAGGCGATATCTCGACCGACCTTCTGTCGCCGGGCAATCAGGCCCACTCCCGCTCCGACCGCGAACTGCACGGCCTGTGCATGATGACGCCGCAAGCGCAGCAGGAAATCGTGGCATTGAAGGCCCAGCACCCCGACAAGCGCGTCATGCTGATCGCCGAAAAGGGCACGATGGGCGTCGGCTCCTCGCGCATGTCGGGCGTCAACAATGTGGCGCTGTGGACCGGCAAACAGTCCAGCCCCTATGTGCCCTTCGTCAACTATGCCCCGGTCGTCGGCGGCACCAACGGCATCTCGCCCATCTTCGCGACCACCGTGGACGTGACCGGCGGCATCGGCATCAACCTGAAAAACTGGGTCAAGATGACCGGCCCCGATGGCAAGCCGATCCTCAATAATGACGGCAATCCGGTATTGGAGGAAAAATTCTCGGTCGCGACCGGCACGGTTCTCAAGATCGACGTCAAGAACCGGAAACTGACAGACGAGGCCGGCAACGAGCTGGTCGATATCGCATCCGCCTTCACCCCGCAGAAAATGGAATTCATGAAGGCGGGCAGCAGCTACGCCATCGTGTTCGGCAAAAAGCTCCAGACCTTCGCGGCTGAAACGCTCGGCGTCGAAGCGCCTTTGGTGTTCGCACCGAACAAGGAAATCTCGGTCGAGGGTCAGGGACTTACCGCTGTTGAAAAAATCTTCAACCGCAACGCCGTGGGCGTCGCGCCGGGCAAGGTGCTGCATGCGGGATCGGACGTCCGCGTCACGGTGAACATCGTCGGGTCGCAGGACACGACCGGCCTTATGACCGCGCAGGAACTCGAAGCGATGGCGGCCACCGTCATTTCGCCGCTGGTCGATGGCGCCTATCAGTCGGGTTGCCACACCGCGTCGGTCTGGGACAAGAAGGCGCAGGCCAACATCCCCAAGCTCATGTCCTTCATGAACAATTTTGGCCTCATCACCGCGCGCGACCCCAAGGGCCGCTATCATGCGATGACGGACGTGATCCACAAGGTGCTGAACGACATCACCGTGGACGATTGGGCGATCATCATCGGCGGCGACAGCCATACCCGCATGTCGAAGGGCGTGGCCTTCGGCGCGGACTCCGGCACGGTTGCGCTGGCGCTGGCGACGGGCGAGGCGACCATGCCGATCCCGCAGTCGGTCAAGGTCACCTTCAAGGGCCAGATGCTGCCCTATATGGACTTCCGCGACGTGGTCCACGCAACCCAGGCGCAGATGCTCGCCCAGTTCGGCGAAAATGTGTTCCAGGGTCGCATCATCGAAGTCCATATCGGCACGCTGCTGGCCGATCAGGCCTTCACCTTCACCGACTGGACGGCCGAGATGAAGGCCAAGGCGTCGATCTGCATCTCGCAGGACGAAACGCTGATCGAATCGCTGGAAATCGCCAAGTCGCGCATCCAGATCATGATCGACAAGGGCATGGAAAATGCCGCCGGTACGCTGCACAGCCTGATTGCCAAGGCGGATGCGCGCATCGCCGAAATCCGTTCGGGCGTAAAGCCCGCGCTGGCCCCCGACCCCAACGCCAAATATTTTGCCGAGGTCGTGGTCGATCTCGACCTGATCAACGAACCGATGATCGCCGACCCGGACGTCAACAATGCCGACGTGTCGAAGCGCTACACCCACGACACGATCCGCCCCGTCTCCTATTATGGCGGCACGAAGAAGGTCGATCTGGGCTTCATCGGTTCGTGCATGGTGCATAAGGGCGACATGAAGATCCTGGCCCAGATGCTCAAGAATATCGAAGCCAGCGAAGGCAAGGTCGAGTTCAAGGCGCCGCTGGTCGTCGCTCCGCCCACCTATAATATCGTCGATGAACTGAAGGCCGAGGGCGATTGGGACGTGCTCAAGAAATATGCCGGGTTCGAGTTTGACGACGTCCAGCCCAAGAGCGCAGCCCGCACCAGTTACGAAAACACCCTCTATCTGGAACGTCCGGGCTGCAACCTGTGCATGGGCAATCAGGAAAAGGCCGCCAAGGGCGACACCGTCATGGCCACCTCCACCCGCCTGTTCCAGGGCCGCGTCGTGGAGGATACGGAAGAGAAAAAGGGTGAATCACTGCTCGCCTCGACCCCGGTTGTGGTGCTGTCGTCCATTCTCGGCCGCACGCCCAGCATGGACGAATATAAGAGCGCAGTCGTGGGCATCGACCTGACCAAGTTCGCGCCGCCCGTCGCCCACTGATAGACAATCTCCCCTGCAAGGGGAGGTGTCATTGCGTAGCGATGACGGAGGGGTGTCACCC
>NZ_CAVK010000065.1 GCF_000382885.1 Sphingobium indicum BiD32 | reverse complement strand
ATCCTGATTGTCGCGCGGCATGATGTCTCATATCGGTCGGGGGTCTGATCATTCCTATTCGGCGTTCGCGCCCAATATAAATGTCAGGGCGGAATATTCCGCCAGACAAAAGACTTTCGAACGTCCCCGAACCGCTCGGCCAGCATCGGCGCGATGGTCGAGCGCATCTGATAGGCGAGAAACAGTCCGTGATCGGGCAGGATCTGCGCGCTGATATCGAGGATGCGGCCGCCCTGTTCTGGCGATGTGGTTGAAAATGGAATGCCGCTGACGATGAGATCGGCGGGACCCAGTCCATGGTTCCCAAGGATCGCTGCCGCCGACGAAGCGGAAGCCGTGACCGCGAGCAGGCGTGGATCGTCAATGGTTCGCCGCAAATGACGAGTAAAGCGCCGGCTGCCAGCTACATGTCAGGCCAGGTGTTGCATCCAAATGGCGGGACGATCGTGAATGGGTGATCTCGTAAATCGACCCTTATGAGACATTCATGACCGACTTTTTCGTTCCCGATTCTGGTCAGTCTGCTTCTTCATGTCGCTACGGGATAGAGATGCTGCTCGGCGACATTCCTCACATGGGGTAATCGCGGGAGCGAGTCGCCGAGATGCCTGCACGAAGGCATTGAAGAGGAGGTGGCTGCTCTCCGATAAGATGGAAGTACGGGCTCACGACTGGACGCCGGGCCCAAGCATCTAGCGGAGAACAGCCATGGAAGAGTATATCGGATTCGACGTATCGATGAAAGAGACCGCCGTTTCTATCCGTCGTGATGGCAAACGGATTTGGCGCGGCAAGTGCGCATCAGATCCTAAAGTATTGGCAGACCTTGTCCGCAAGCGGGCGCCCCATGCCAAGCGGGTCGTATTCGAGACCGGTCCGCTGTCAGTGTGGTTTTTCCATGCCCTGAAGGCAGAAGGTGTACCTGCGATCTGCATCGATGCACGCCACGCCAAAGCTGCCCTGGATATGGCGCCGAACAAGACCGATGCGAACGATGCCGATGGGCTGGCCCATCTGGCCGAGGTAGGCTTCTTCCGAGAGGTTCGCATGAAGGGCTTCGAGAGCATGCTCTCGCGGACGCGCATGGCCGCACGCAACAGGCTGGTGAGGATTTCGGTCGAGCTTTCCAACCAGATCCGCGGGCTGATGAAGACGTTTGGCCTGATCGTCCCTTCCGCCAAGGGAGGGAAATTCGATGAACATGTTTGCCGTCTACTGGATGGACGAGGCGACCTTGCACCTATTATAATGCCAATCCTTGAGGCGTGGCGCAGTGTCCGAGTTCGACGAGCCGCAGAGCTTGGACGTCAGGTCCTTGCTGATGCGAGGCAAAGCCAGGCATGCCAGCTTCTCATGTCGATCCCGGGCGTCGGCGCGATCACCGCTACAGCGTTCACAAGCGCCATTGAGGATCCTGCAAACTTCAAGAAATCACGGTCTGTCGGCGCGTGGATCGGTCTCACGACACGGCGTTACCAATCAGGCGAGGTCGATTATGATGGCCATATCTCGAGGCGCGGTGACGCACATTTGCGCGGCCTTCTCTATGAAGCGGCAACAGTCATTATGACGCGTTCAGCGGCAGAAAGTGATCTGCGAACTTGGGGGATCAAGCTGCGCGAGAAAATCGGTTTCAAACGCGCTGCTGTCGCCGTCGCGCGCAAGCTTGCGGTGATCATGCATGCCATGCTCGTATCCGGCGAGTTCTTCGAAAGAAAAGCAACCAACACGATTTGAACATTTCCCAGCTCACACACCCCTCAGGTGTGCAGAGGCGTCCTTGCCAGGACGTGGCTGAACCATTCCGCCGAGGCTGTTGCACTTCCTTCCTGGAATGTGCGTTTCACACATTGGAAGGTTCTCCCGCGAAGCCCCATCATGCGGCAGCAAATGTTGACCGCGAAGACGACAGTGCTCCGGGCAAGTTCATCTCTATAACGCTTTTAGGGGCTTGCAATCTGGGCTGCTATTAGACGACAGCCTCGGTCATGGCCTGAAGGGCTTGTGCATGGAGACGGGATACTGTCCAGAATAGCGGGACGTCCATTGTGTCTCCGGGCACTAATTCAACCAAGTTACCCGCGTCGATATGCGGTTGCGCCAAGGCCTTTGGTTGAAGCCCCCAGGCAAGACCTGCGCAGGCGAGATCGAGAAATCCCTGTGTCGATGGAATCCAATGCGTTGGTGCATTCAAATCCACGCCGAAGACGGCTTTGGCCCACCTTGCCTGAAGCTGGTCTTTCCTGTTGAAGCGCATGACCGGCGCTATGCTGAGACCGTCCCTGTCTATCCCGGTCGGGAAATGCCGGGCGACGAAATCCGGGCTGGCACAAGCGACATAGCGGAGCGATCCCAATGCAATCGTCCTGCATCCGGCGACGGGTTCCGGGTCGGACGTGACGACAGCAAGCACTTCGCCGGTACGCAGGCGATCGGCCGTGTGCCCTTCATCCTCAAGTGTCAATTCCACCAGCATTCCGGTCGTTCGGGCAAAGTCCGACATGGCATATGGAAACCATGTCGCAAGGCTGTCCGCGTTGACTGCAATGCTCAGTGATGGGCGGGAGCTATCCTGCATTCCATTGGCAAAACATGTACGAACATGACGTAATC
>NZ_CAVK010000066.1 GCF_000382885.1 Sphingobium indicum BiD32 | reverse complement strand
CGCTCGAAGCGAACGGATGTTGTTTTAGGCGGCAATCCGCACCGGCTCGTCGCCCTGCTCCCGCTTGGCGATCTCATCGGCCCAGTGCAGCACTTCCATCCGTCCGCAATCATGCTCGACCAAAGCGGTGCAGCCTTCCACCCAGTCGCCGTCATTATAATAAGCCACGCCGCCAATCTCGCGCATCTCGGCATTGTGGATGTGGCCGCACACCACGCCATCGACCCCGCGCGCGCCCGCTTCATGCGCGACCACTTCCTCAAACTGGGAAATGAAGGACACGGCATTCTTGACCTTGTGCTTGGCCATTTTGCTGAGCGACCAATAGGGCAGCCCCATCCGTTGCCGCACCGCATTGACCACGACATTCAGCCGCATCAGCGTGGTGTAGGCCGCGTCGCCGACAAAGGCCAGCCAGCGATGCGCCAGCATGATCGTGTCGAATTCATCGCCATGCAGCACCAGCAGCTTGCGCCCGTCGGCGGTGGTATGGATCGCCTTGCGCCGGATTTCCACGCCACCGAAATTCATGCCGGTAAACTGGCGGAACATCTCGTCATGATTGCCGGGGATATAGACGACCCGCGTGCCGCGCTTGGCCCGCTTCATCAACCGCCACACGACGTCATTATGGCTGGCCGGCCAGTAAAAACGCTTCTTCAGCCGCCAGCCGTCGATGATGTCACCCACCAGATAGATGATGTCGCTGTCCACATTGTCGAGGAAATCGATCAGCATCGCCGCGTTGCAACCGCGCGTGCCCAGATGGATGTCGGAAATCCAGATGGTGCGAAACCGGCGACGCTCACCCTGCGTCCGCTCTGGAATGGCAAATGGCTCGTCGCCGTCCTCCGGCAGGTCCGCCAGAAATGGCAGGCGCGTGATGGCGTTCATGATAAGATCCCCAAAGACTGATGCCCTCAGGACCGGCTCCCTACCGCCGCAATGTTACAGTTCCGAAGGGATTGTGACGGAAATGCTACGGTTTGCGATGATTTACGGCGCTCCTCCCACCAGCGGGGAGGGGGGTATCACAGATGGAGCGCGGCTCAATTTACTTCGTCATGCTGAACTCGTTTCAGCATCCATCGCGCGCCATAAGCCTCCGATTGTGACGAGAAATGGATGCTGAAATAAATTCAGCATGACGTGGGGGATAGGGACAACGTCCTGTACGATCCCCATGCCTGAGGGAAGGGCGTGTAGGGTACGCCGCCAGCCCAACGCACCCTCAAACCACCAGCACAATCTTCCCAAAATGCTCACCCGCATCCATCCGCGCATGCGCCTTGCTCGCGTCAGCCAGCGCGAAGCGCTGATCCATCGCCGGGCGCAGCTTCCCTTCCTCCACGAACGACCACACCGTCCGCACCAGCTCATCGGCGACCAGACTCTTGAAGCCCACCGACCGGCCCCGCAGCGTCGATCCGGTGATCGTCAGCCGCCGCTGCATGATCGCGGGAATGAATATGCTCGCCTTCGCCCCGCCCAGCACCGCGATCGACACATGCCGCCCATCCTCGGCCAGGCACTCCAGATTGCGCGGCAGATAATCGCCGCCGACCATGTCCAGCACCGCCTGCACGCCCTGCCCGCCGGTGATCCGCTTCACCTCCGCGACATAATCCTGGGTCTTGTAATTGATCGCCTCGTCCGCGCCCCACGCCTTGGCCTGTGCGCATTTCTCGTCCGACCCGCAGGTGACGATGATCTTCACGTCGAACAGGTTGCACAGCCGAATCGCCATCGTCCCGATCCCGCTGGTCCCGCCATGGACCAGCACCGTGTCGCCACCCACCGCATAGGCGCGCTCGAACAGGTTGGTCCACACGGTAAACAGCGTCTCTGGCAGCGCCGCCGCCTCGGCCATGTCACAGCTATCCGGCACCGGCAGACATTGCCCCGCAGGCGCGACCGCATATTGCGCATAGCCCCCACCCGTCAGCAACGCACAGACACGCTGGCCGACCAGCATGTCCGCCCCGCGCCCGGCCGCAACGACCGTGCCGGACACTTCCAGCCCCGGAATGTCCGAAGCCCCCGGCGGCGGCGGATATTTGCCCTGCCGTTGCAACACATCGGGCCGGTTCACCCCGGCGGCGGCGACGCGGATCAGCACTTCGTCATCGCCCGGCACCGGCACTGCGCGCCGCTCCGGTACCAGCGCGTCGGGACCACCCGGCACAGGGATGGCGATCGCCATCATCTCGCCCGGCACGCGGTTGCCATCGGCCATCGTCGCTTCCCCCAAAAACAGGCTCATGCTGCACTGCACAAAAATCGACAGACAGAGTGAGCGCCCTTATTGACAGAGTGGCCCACAGGGTCAACATTGCCCTGCATGGACAAGGATGATGATCTCCCCCGCCGGGCTGACGATCCACTGGCCCGGCTGCACGCGCAGGATCTGGACCCTTTGTCCGTGGCCGAACTGGACGCCCGCATCGCCGCCCTCAAGGCGGAAATAGCGCGCACAGAAGCGAAAATGGAATACGCCGTTAACCATAAGGCAACCGCCGAGGCGTTATTCAAGCGATGAACCCGCGCCTTGCCCCACGCACCCTTTTGACGGGTTCCACCGGGCACGGTCAGTCTGGCAATTCCGCAGGTTGGGACGCACGTCTTGATCCGGCGTCGAGCAATGCCGACATAAGGTTCAAGACCGCCCTCTTATCGGGCCAGGAGTAGAACAGACATGCCATCTTTCGCACCCGCTCTGGAAACCACCCTCCACAATGCGCTGACCCATGCGTCGGAACGCAAGCATGAATATGCCACGCTGGAGCATCTGCTGTTGGCATTGATTGATGACGAACATGCGTCAAAGGTGATGCAGGCGTGCGGCGTGGAAATCGGCGAACTGGGCGACGCGGTCACCCAATATCTCGACACAGAGCTCGACAGCCTCAAGGTGGAGGGCGCGTCCGACCCCTCGCCCACCAGCGGTTTTCAGCGCGTCGTCCAGCGCGCCATCCTCCATGTGCAGTCGTCCGGCAAGGATGAAGTGACCGGGGCCAACGTCCTCGTCGCGCTCTTTTCCGAACGGGAAAGCTATGCCGTCTATTTCCTGCAACAGCAGGATATGAGCCGTCTCGATGCCGTGAGCTTCATCAGCCATGGCGTCGGCAAGGGTACGCCCGCGCCTGAGCGTCAGGAGACCAAGGGGGCAGCCGAAGAGGAGAAGAAGGTGCAGGACGGCAAGGGTAAGAAGGACAGCGCCCTCGATCAGTTCACCGTCAACCTCAATGAGAAGGCGGCGCGCGGCAAGGTCGATCCCCTCATCGGGCGCGGGCCGGAGGTCGATCGCACCATCCAGATCCTGTGTCGCCGGTCCAAGAATAACCCGCTCTATGTCGGCGATCCCGGCGTCGGCAAGACCGCGATTGCGGAAGGTCTGGCGCGCAAGATCATCGAGGGCGAAGTGCCTGATGTCCTCAAAGAAGCCGTCATCTACTCGCTCGACATGGGGGCGCTGCTGGCCGGCACCCGCTATCGCGGCGATTTCGAGGAACGGTTGAAGGCGGTCGTCACCGAACTGGAAAAACTGCCCCACGCGGTGCTGTTCATCGACGAAATCCACACTGTCATCGGCGCTGGCGCCACCAGTGGCGGCGCGATGGATGCGTCCAACCTCTTGAAACCCGCTCTGTCGGGCGGCACGATCCGCTGCATCGGCTCGACCACCTACAAGGAATTCCGCAACCATTTCGAGAAGGACCGGGCGCTGCTCCGGCGTTTCCAGAAGATCGACGTCAACGAACCCACGATCGAGGATACGATCAAGATTCTCGCCGGGCTGCGCACCGCGTTCGAGGAACATCACCATGTCCGCTACACGCCCGACGCGATCAAGGCAGCGGTGGAACTCTCCGCGCGCTACATCAACGACCGCAAATTGCCCGACAAGGCGATCGACGTGATCGACGAAGTCGGCGCGATGCAGATGCTGGTCGTGCCAAGCAAGCGCAAGAAGGTCATCACCCCCAAGGAGATCGAGCTGGTCATCGCGACCATGGCCCGCATCCCGCCCAAGACCGTCTCGTCCGATGACAAGAGCGTGCTGGAATCGCTGACCACCGACCTCAAAAGGGTGGTGTTCGGTCAGGACAAGGCGATCGAAGTGCTGTCCAGCGCGATCAAGCTGTCGCGCGCGGGCCTGCGTGATCCCGACAAGCCGATCGGCAACTATCTCTTCTCCGGCCCCACCGGCGTCGGCAAGACGGAGGTGGCACGCCAGCTCGCGACCCTGCTCGGCATCCCGCTCCAGCGTTTCGACATGTCGGAATATATGGAACGCCATTCGGTCAGCCGCCTGATCGGTGCTCCTCCGGGCTATGTCGGCTATGATCAGGGCGGCCTGCTGACCGACGCTGTCGACCAGCAACCGCACAGCGTCCTGCTGCTCGACGAAATCGAAAAGGCGCACCCGGACCTGTTCAACATCCTGTTGCAGGTGATGGATAATGGCCGCCTGACCGACCATCACGGCAAGACCGTCGATTTCCGCAACACCATCCTCATCATGACCACCAATGCCGGTGCGTCGGACATGGCGAAGGAAAGCATCGGCTTTGGCGAACTGACGCGCGAGGATGTGCAGGAGGACGCGGTGAAAAAACTCTTCACCCCCGAATTCCGCAACCGCCTCGATGCGATCGTGCCGTTCGGCTACCTGCCGCCGGAAATCGTCGCCCGCGTCATCGACAAATTCGTCCTGCAACTCGAACTGCAACTGGCCGACCGCGACGTCCACATCACCCTGGACGAGGAAGCGAAAGCGTGGCTCACCAAGAAGGGCTATGACAAGCTCTACGGCGCCCGCCCGATGGGCCGCCTGATGCAGGAAAAGATCAAGCAGCCGCTGGCCGAGGAACTGCTCTTCGGCAAGCTGGTCCATGGCGGCGAAGTCCATGTCCATATGAAGGACGAGGCACTGGCCTTCCAGATCACCCCCGCCGCCCCCAAAAAGGGCAAGAAGGGCGGCAAAGCCAAGGCGAGCGAAGGCACGAAATAAGCGCGATTATCGACGCAAACGAAAAGGGCGGCCCGCAACGGCCGCCCTTTTTGTGCCGCGCGCCCAATCTCCCCCGAAACCCGTCATCCCCGCGAAGGCGGGGATCCATCTCTCACCATGCACTGGGTTAGCGATGCCAGAGGAAGTCAGATCGCTAACCGAATAAGAATGTGTAGCGGAATGGCCGCCTTCTTTATCCCCTCCCGCAGGCGGGAGGG
>NZ_CAVK010000067.1 GCF_000382885.1 Sphingobium indicum BiD32 | reverse complement strand
GGGGGTGTGGGCCGGTGCGGCAACAGACTCGAAGCCCCGTTAACCATTTCTTTGCGCGCCAATCCTATCCTTTTGAACGCAGCAAAAGGGTGGAGCCATGCAGATCTTCAAGCGCAATCGCAGCCGTCGGCCTGACGATCAGGACATGGCAGAGACCACCCGCCCGCAGCGCCGGCTGCGCATCCTGCTGATCGACGAAAATCCCACCGCGCGCGCCGTCGTCGCCCGCCGCCTGTCGCATCTGAACTATGATGTCGCGCTGGCGGAAAATGGCTTTGTCGCGGTCAACCTGCTGGTCACGCGCCCGGCCGACATCATCCTGATCGACATGGGGCTGACGATGCTGCCCGCCGTCGCAACGATTAAGAAGATCCGCGCCGCGAACCTAGCCCTGTCCGCCTGTTTCGTCATGCTCACCGGGCGGCTCGACAGCCAGTCCACCGTCGAGGCGCTGGATGCCGGGGCCGACGACCATGTCGTCAAACCCTTTGATTTTGACGTGCTGGATGCCCGCATGCGCCATCTGTGCCTGCGCGCCGAAACACTCGGCACGCTGACCCGCCACAATGCCGAACTCGACGCCCGTATCGCGCGGCGCGCCGTGGAACTGGGTGAGACGCGGGAGACTTTGCGCGAATTACAGGTCGATCGCGCCCGGCTGGTATCGTCCATCCAGGCGCTGCATGATGAAGTCGAACGATTGAGCGCGCAGCAGGGCTGAAACACCCAACGCCGTTCGTTTCGAGCGAAGTCGAGAAACCTGTGCGCAACGTTTCTCGACTTCGCTCGAAACGAACGGATGTGGTCAGGCTATCGCCCCGTCCAGCGTCACCCATAGCGACAGTCCCTCGCCCGGATCATCAGGCGGTGCGTCCGTAACGATCCGCGCCGCATCGGCCCGCGCCCGGTCAAGGATCACCGCGGGCACCGATGCCGGGTGATAGACCCGGTCCGCCTCCCCCAACAGCCTTGCCGCGCGCAAAGTCAGATCATCGGGATCGCCCGACAGCAATGGAATCGCGACCAACCGCGATCGCTCCGCCTGCCCCTCCGCCGCCAGCCAGCCCGCCAGCCCATCCGCCGCATCGGCGCACAGCGGGTCGATCATCCCGCCCGGCGCCAGCCCCGCGTCAATCCCCCGCCGCCGCGCCCCCGCATCCGCCCAGCGCGCCTTGATCGCGCCACGCGCGGCGAACAAAGCATCCGCCAACGCGCCCAGCCGCGCGGGAAACAGCACCTCCAGCCTTTGCCGCAGCGCCTTGGCCAGCCCTGCCGACGCGCCGCCGGTGCCGATCGCGATCAGCACCGGGTCGCGATCGACAATCGCAGGCAGGGTGAAATCGCACAGGCCGGGATTGTCGGTCGCGTTGACCAGCACGCCCCGCGCCCGCAGCCGCGTCGCCGTCGCCACGTCTCCGTCAGACACGATCGCGATCCGCGCCTGCGGATCATCCTCGCCCACGATGACCGCGCCCGCCCGCTCCAGCAGGCGGCGCTTGGCATCCGCCGCCTCGCCATCCCCGGTCAGGATCACCGGCCTGCCCGTCAGGCGCAGAAAGACGGGCAGGCTGTGCATCAGTCGGCCAGCCAGTCGGGGATGCTATCGCCCGCGATCAGCGCCTCGATCGGCGGGCGCGCGCGCACCACCGCCCATTTGTCGCCCGACACCAGCACTTCAGGCGTCAGCGGACGGCTGTTATAGGTGCCCGCCATCGTCGCGCCATAGGCGCCCGCGGTCATGAAGGCGACCAGATCGCCCGCCGCCACCACATCCATGTCGCGGCCCATGGCGAAGGTGTCGCCGGTCTCGCACACCGGTCCCACGACATTTGCGGCGGCGCGCTGCCCCACCGGCGTTACCGCGCGAATATCATGCCAGGCGTCATAGAGGCTGGGGCGCAGCAGGTCGTTCATCGCTGCGTCGACGATCACGAAGGGTGCCTGCGCGCCCTGCTTCACCCGCACCACGCGCGACAGCAGCGCGCCCGCATTGCCCACGATCACCCGGCCCGGCTCGAACATCAGCCGGACCGGCCAGCCCTGCGTCACCCGGCACACCATCTCGCCATAGGCGGCGGGACTTGGCGGCACCGGCAAAGCAGGGTCGTAAGGCACGCCCAGACCACCGCCCAGATCGGCGGTGCGGATATCATGCCCCGCATCCCGCAACGCCGCGACCAGCGCGCCAACCTTGGTAAAGGCGGCCTCCAGCGGCGCGAGATCGGTCAGCTGGCTGCCGATATGAACGGCGACGCCCTGCACGTCGAGGCCCGACAGATCGCGCGCAGCGGCATAGCTTTCCAGTGCCCGGTCATAGGGGATGCCGAACTTGTTTTCCGACTTGCCGGTCGAAATCTTGGCATGGGTGCCCGCATCCACATCAGGGTTGATCCGGTAGGCCACCGGCGCGCGCTTGCCCATCGACAGCGCAACCTGCGACAGCATTTCCGCTTCCGGTTCGCTTTCCAGATTGAACTGGAAAATGCCATGGCCCAGCGCCAGCCGCATTTCCTCGGCAGTCTTGCCCACGCCAGAAAAGACGATGCGGTCGGCCGGAATCCCCGCCGCAATCGCGCGGAGCAATTCGCCGCCCGACACCACATCCGCGCCCAGACCCAGCTTCGCCAGCGTCGCCAGCACGGCGGCATTGGGGTTGGCCTTGACCGCAAAGGCGATCAGCGGATTGTCGAGCGCCGACAGCGCATCGCGGAACACGCTGACATGGCGCGTCAGGGTCGCGGTCGAATAGACATAGACCGGCGTGCCGACCGCATCGGCGATCGCCGCCATCGGCACCTGCTCCACCTGCATGGCACCGTCCACATAGTCGAAATGGTCCAAATTCTGGTCCTTAGTTTCTTGATTAGGGCTGCTTTTCGGGCGGCAGGTCAAATTCATCCGCCTGCCGCTTTTGCGACTGGGTCAGCAATTCCACATTGCGCTGCGGCCGCGCCTGGGTCGATGGCGTCATCAACTGCGCGCCCGTCGGCGCGGTCGCCGCGCCCACCGGCACCGCAGGCAATTCCTGGCCCGCCACGGGCTTCAAGGGTTGCCGACCACCGCAGGAGGCCAATGCCAGCGCCGCGCAGGCCAGGCCCGCGAGTCTCCGCTTGTGCCTCATCCCAATTCCTCCTGTGCCTGCGCGATCCGCGCCCGCACCTGCGCCGGAGCCGTGCCGCCATGGCTCATCCGGCTGGCGACCGACGCATCGACCGTCAGCACCGCATAGATGCGATCGTCGATCCGCCCGTCAATCTCCTGCAATGTCGCGATCGGCAACTGGTCGAGCGGCACGCCCGCCGCCTCCGCCGCCGCCACCGCGCGCCCGGTGATATGATGCGCCTCACGGAACGGGATGCCGCCCTCCCGCACCAGCCAGTCGGCCAGATCGGTGGCGGTCGCAAAGCCGCTTTCGGCCAGCCCACGCATCCGGTCGGTGCGGAACGTCACCGTCTCGACCATGCCGGTCATCGCCGCGATCGACAGGGCCAGCAGATCGTGCGCCTCGAACACCGGCGGCTTGTCGTCCTGCATATCCTTGGAATAAGCGAGCGGTAGCCCTTTCATCGTCACGCACAGCGCCGTCATGCAGCCCATGATCCGCCCGGCATGGCCACGCACCAGTTCGGCGGCATCCGGGTTGCGCTTTTGCGGCATGATCGAGCTGCCGGTCGAATAGGCGTCGGGCAGCTTGACGAAGCCGAAGGGCTGGCTCGCCCAGATGATGAACTCCTCGGCCAGCCGCGACAGATGCAGCGACGCCTGTGTCGCCGCCATCAGATAATCGAGCGCGAAATCGCGGTCGCTCACGCTGTCCAGGCTGTTGTCGGTTGGCCTGGCAAAGCCCAGAGCCGCCGCCGTCGCGTGCCGGTCGATCGGGAATCCGGTGCCCGCCAGCGCCGCTGCGCCCAGCGGACATTCATCGGCCCGCGCCCGCGCATCGGCAAAGCGGCTGCGGTCGCGCCGCACCATTTCATAATAGGCCATCAGATGATGCCCCAGCGTCACCGGCTGCGCCGACTGCAAATGGGTAAAGCCCGGCATCACCGCGTCGGCATGGTCGCCCGCCCGCGCCAGCAAAGCGCGTTGCAGGCCGATCAGGCCCGCCTGCACTTCGTCGATCGCGTCGCGCACCCACAGGCGGAAATCGGTCGCGACCTGATCGTTGCGCGAACGCGCCGTGTGCAGCCGCCCGGCGGTCGGCCCGATCAGCTGCGCCAGCCGCGATTCGGTGACCATGTGGATATCTTCAAGATCCAGGTCGACCGGCACGCCATCGGCCTCATATTCCGCCGCGATCCGGTTCAGCCCCTCGGTAATCGCCTGCGCATCCTCACCCTCGACAATGCCCTGTTTGGCCAGCATCGCGACATGCGCCTTGGACCCGGCGATGTCCTGCTTCCACAATCGCTTGTCGAACGGGATGGAGGCATTTATCTCGCGCATGATCGAAGCGGGGCCGGCCGCAAACCGGCCACCCCACATGCTGTTGGAGCCTTCCCCCTTGGAACCTGTTTCGCGCGCGCTGATGATACTGCTCCTGACCGCTGCTTTGGCGGCCTGCGATAGGCAATCGCCGCCCGCTGGGCAAGCCAATGCAAGCATGAGCGGCGAGGTAATGGCGTCAGGTAACGCCACCAAGGGAGACGGCGAATTCAGCTACCGGCTGGACCGCAGCAAGGCTGGCACCCCCGCCCCGACCTTCGCCTTCCAGAATCCCGACGGGGGGGAGGCGACATTGCAGGATTTCGCCGGGCGCCCGCTGCTCGTCAATCTGTGGGCGACCTGGTGCACGCCCTGCGTCGCGGAAATGCCGACGCTGGACCGGATCGCGGAAACCTACGGTCCAAAGGGGCTGGCTGTCCTGACCATTTCGCAGGACACACAGGGCGAAAAGGCGGTCAAACCCTTCTTCGCGAAACACGCCCTGCCGCACCTTAAAGGCTGGGCCGACCCGGACAATCATTTCGGCTTCGACTATGCCACCGGCCTGCTGCCCACCACCGTCCTCTATGATGCGCAGGGCAAGGAAATGGTCCGCGTGATCGGCGCGATGGACTGGGAAGGGCCAGAGGCCAAAGCGCTGATCGACGCCGCCATGGCGTCCTGATCCGCCGTCCTTTGGCGCAGGTGCAAAATCGGTTGCTGTCGCCCAAATAGGGCAAAAGCCGCGTGATAACCTTATGTTTCCGATATGGAAACGAGATGGAAACAATCCACAAATATGTAATTTTTGTGCAGCGCAATAGAGGATTGGCGCTGCGTATTCGTCGTTCCCCCTGTCATCGATAAATCTAAACAGGGGGCATGAATGACACGGTTGTCCGCGCTTAAACTCTCACTGATCCTCGCATCGTCCTGGTCCGCCTGCGCCATCGCGCAGGACGCGCCGCAGGAACCACAGGCCGACGAAGGCGCCGCCATCATCGTCACCGGCACCCGCGCCGTGGGGATGCAGGCCGCAGACAGCGCCGCACCGATCCAGGTGCTCAGCTCCGACGCAATCGCCCATGTCGGACAGCCGAACCTGAACCAGGTGCTGACCCAGATCGTCCCCAGCTTCACCGCGCAGACGCAGGGCACCGATCTTTCCAGCTTCTCGCTGTCGGCCCGCCTGCGCGGCCTCAGCCCCAACCACACGCTGGTCCTTGTCAACGGCAAGCGCCGCCACGGCAACGGCATCCTTCAGGTGCTCGGTGCCTTCTCCGGCTCGGCCGCGCCCAGCATCGACCTCATTCCGCCAGACTCCGTCGCGCAGGTCGAAGTGTTCCAGGAAGGTGCCGCCGCCGTGTACGGCACGGACGCCATCGCCGGCGTCATCAACTTCATCCTCAAGGATGATGCCGAAGGCGGATCGATCAAGATCACCGGCGGCCAGCATTATGACAGCGAAGGCGAGCTGTTCTCCATCTCCGGCAACTATGGCGTCAAACTGGGCGAGGATGGCTTCATCAACCTCAGCCTGTTCCACCGCCGTCAGGATTATACCACGCTCGGCGAAGGCCAGGTCCAGGTCACAAGACCCGATGGCACGCTCCAGCCCAATGCGCCTGCCCAATGGTCGAATCTGGCCGGGGACGCGCTGGCGGGGATCAACGGCGGTCAGCCCAAGACCGAACTCAACCTGCTGTTCGTCAACGCTGGCTATGATTTTGGCGGTGTCGAAGTCTATGCCTTTGGCGACGTTGCCCGTCGCGAAGGCTGGGCCAAGCAGGGCTACCGCCATCCCAAGCGCATCTGCTACGAAACCGGCAATCTCGGCGGCGGGGTCACGCCTGCGGCCTATAATCCCAACATCTGCTACAGCGACACCGGCACCTTCGGCATGGTCCCGCTCCAGCATGTGATCGAGGACGAATATAGCATGACCGTCGGCGCCAAGGGCGAAGTCGGCGGCGGCTGGAATTATGACCTCAGCACCACCTATGGCTATCAGAAGAACGACATCTGGACCGAAAGCTCCGCCCATCGCGAAGTATGGCAGGAAAGCTATGCCGCATCGCTCCAGGGTATCGGCGTCCCCAATACGCCCGACAAGGCCTATGATGGCGGCTTCCGCCTGAGCCAGACCACGGTCACCGCCGACATCCGCAAGGAATTCGAGCTGGGCATGGCCGCACCGCTGACGTTCGCCTTCGGCGGCGAATATCGCAAGGACACCTATGAAATCGTCCAGGGCGATTTCTATTCGACCTATAAGACCGGCGTGCAGTCCTTCCCCGGCTATAAGGCGACCGACGCCGGGCGCTTCACCCGCAGTTCGCGCGCGGGCTATATCAACTTCATTGCCCAGCCGGTCGACGGCTGGACGGTCGATCTGGCCGGTCGCTACGAAGATTATACCGATTTCGGCGACACGCTGATCGGCAAGATTACGACCCGCTACGACTTCTCCGACGCCATCGCCATTCGCGGCACCGCCAGCACCGGCTTCCGCGCACCGACGCTCGCTGAACAGAAATATTCGACCATCAACGTCGGCCCGACCAGCGCCGTCGCCCAGCTTCCGGCCGGTACGCCTGCTGCGGCGCTGCTCGGCTTCGGTCCGCTCGGCCCGGAAAAATCGAAGAATTTCTCGGCCGGTATCGTATTGCGCCCCGTTCCCAAGCTGGCGGTCACGGTCGACGCCTATATGATCAAGATCAAGGACCGCATCGCTGCCACCGCGTCGCGTAACGCCGTACAGGGCGGCGTGGTCCAGCCGGGCGCAGCGGCGATCTTCGATGCATTGGCGGCGGCGGGCATCGTCCTCGACACCGCGCTCCAGACCGTTGGCGTGCAAAGCTTCACCAACGGCATCGACACCAAGACGACGGGCGTGGATTTCTCCATCGCCTATCCCGTCTCGCTGGGCTTCGGTTCGCTCAATCTCTCGGTCAACGGCAATTACAACAAGACCAAGATCACCAACAACAAGGTCGGCTACCCGCTGTTCAACGCCGCGTCGGAAAGCAATATCGAGGATACGACGCCCAAATATAAGGTTGGTTTCGGCGCCCTGCTCAAGGCGGACAAGCTGACCGTCAACCTGCGCGAAACGCTTTATGCCAAGACCAGCGTGCTGGTGCGTCCGGGCGTCGGCAGCGGTGTGGTGCCAGACGGTGGCTTCCTGATCGCCGACGGCGCGCTGATCAACGGTGTGAACGCCAACCAGCTATACTTTAATGGCGTGGTAAAGCGGGCGATCATCACCGATCTGGAAGTCGGTTATGATTTCACCGACAATGTAACCTTCTCGATCGGTGCGAACAATCTGTTCGACAAGATCCCCGAAGTCCCCAAGCTGGTGTCCGGCACCGGCGTGGTCGTGAACCCCGGCGTGTCGCCGTACATCAACGGCTCCGGCTCCTACAACAGCCCCTATGGCCATGGTGCCTATGGCACGTCGGGCGGCTATTATTATGCTCGCATCGACTTCAAATTCTGATTGATGTCACGAAGGAAGGGCCGGTTCGGAAACGAACCGGCCCTTTTGCTATTTAGGCAGGAATGTCCATGCAGCCCCATTTCCTCCTCGCCGCACTCGCCCTGACCATCGCGACGCCAGCAACGGCGCAACAGGCGATGCCCACCACATTGCCCTTTTCACCCTCGGTCCGCGTCGGCGACACCCTCTATATGTCCGGCCAGATCGGCCAGTCGCCCCAAGGGATGGACCCGCACAAGGAGGGGTTCGATGCCGCCGTGCGACAGGCGATGGATTCGATCGGCAAGATCCTGACCGACAATGGCCTCGATTTCGGCCATGTCGTCAAATGCACGGTGATGCTGGACGATATGGCCGACTGGCCACGCTTCAACGCCGCCTATATACCCTATTTCAAGGGCAAACGCCTGCCCGCCCGCAGTGCCTTTGGTGCGGACGGCCTGGCGCTGGGCGCGCCGCTGGAAATCGAGTGTATCGCCGCGTTTAAATGACGCTGGCCTCGCGCGCCAGCAGCACCGGCACGCCATCGCGCACCGGATAAGCCAGCCCCGCCGCATCGGATATCAGCGCCCCGCGCACCCCATCCCAGCGCAACGACGTCCGCGTCACCGGGCACACCAGCTTGGCCAGCAGCCATGGATCGACCGGCGCACTCTCGCCAACATCCCTCATTGCATCGTCGCGCCGCCGTCGCGTTCGATCCGGCCGAAAATCTGCATCAGCTGGATGATCCGTTCCGACCGCTCGCCCAGCGTATCGGCCTCCAGCAGCGTCTGCTTGGCCGCCGCATCGAACGGCGCGATCTGGGCGATGCCGTTGACCAGCGCCATATCGTCCAGCCGCGACACCGCGGTCCAGTCCACGACATAGCCCAGCGCATCGGCAAAGCGCCGCGATTCCATCTCCAGCGCCGCCCGCTCGACCGCGTGCAACACCTCATCTTCCTGCGGCGCCTGCATCACGTCCGCCTCGATCTGGCGGAACTGGGTCGTCACCGCCAATTCGCGCACCACCCTGAACCGCGCCAGCCCAGTCAGGATGATGTTGAACCGCCCGTCGTCCAGCGCCTCGATATGGCTGACATGACCCAGACAGCCCATGTCGAACAAGGGCGGCACCGGCCCATCTCCGCGCGGCTGGATCATGCCGATCCGCCGGTCACGCGCCATCGCGTCATGAATCAACGCCCGGTATCGCGGCTCGAAAATATGGAGCGGCAAATCCATGCCCGGCAGCAGCAGCGCGCCGGAGAGCGGGAATATCGAGACGCGGGCGAGTGGCACCGGCCCGGCCGTCAGGCGAACAAGATCTGCGACAGCTTCCGACGCTGTGCCGATACCCAGGGATCTTCCAGCCCGACCGCCTCGAACAGGGTCAGCAATTGCGTGCGCGCCGCGCTGTCATTCCACGCCCGGTCGCGCCGCACAATCTCCAGCAGCGCCTCTGCCGCACCCTCGCGGTCGCCATTGGCCATCAGCCCGCCCGCCAGCTCGAACCGCGCATCATGATCGTCGGGGTCAGCCGCGACTTTCGCCTCCAGCCCCGAAAGGTCCGCCACCGGCCTGGCGTCGCGCGCCAGCGCAAGCGCCGCGCGCGCGCGATCGACCGCCTGATCCTTCGCCGCATCGGCCGACAGCGCGTCCAGCACCGCTTCCGCTTCGTCCAGCTGCCCCAGCGCCACCAGCGCCCGCGCCTGACCCGACGCCACATCGGCATGGTCGGGCACCATCTGCGCAATCTGTGTGAAGATCGACAAGGCGCGCTCGGCATCGCCCGCCGCCAGCGTTTCCTCGCCCATCGCGATCAGCGGCGCGATTTCCTGCTCCTGCGCCTTTTCCTCCGATTCGATCGGCAACTGGCCCAGCAACTGGTCGAGATATTGCTTCAATTGCCCCTCGGTCCGCGCCTGCGACAGGTCGGCGACCGGCTGGCCCTGAAACACGGCATAGACGGTCGGGATCGACTGCACCCGGAACTGACTGGCGATGAAGCCATTTTCATCGACATTGACCTTGACCAGCCTGACGCCCTTGGCCGCATAGTCGGCGCACACTTTCTCGATGATCGGCGTCAGTTGCTTGCAGGGGCCGCACCATTCGGCCCAGAAATCGACGATCACCAACTGCGTGCGCGAAGGCTCCACCACGTCGCGGCGAAACGCCTCCACGGCCAGCTTGTCGGCCTCGCTCATTCCCAGGGTCGCCACGCTTTCATCTCCTGCCACTGCGGTACGTCGCCGCCTCCATAGCCCGCAATATGGGGAGCGTCACCCTCCCCGCGCAAGGTCAGGAAAAGCGCGGTATCAGAAGGTATAGCCTACCCCGATAGCTCCGATGAACTGGTCCTTCGACCCGGCAATGGCCACCACGGGCGAATCGGCATAGCGGCCCAGCATCCGGGAATAGCCGACCATGCCGGCAATCACCCAGCCCCGGCGAATGTCGCCGGACAGCGAATATCCCCCGGTCAGATTCGCGTTGACGCGCCGGAATCCGGCGTCGGCACCGCCCCGCGCATAGACCGGCAGGCCGCTCGCCAACGAACCGGCAGCGTCGATATCCGAATAATAGCGGCCGAATTTCTTGCCGACATAGTCCGCCGACACGCCGATCCCGGCAAAGCTGCGGATCGACAATGGCGTAAAATATTCGATCGCCGGGGTGACGATATAGCTTTCATGCGCGCCCGCGACATCCTTGGTCACCGCGACCCGCGCGCTCAGATTGTCATAGGCGCTGGTGATGATCCCGGTCTTGCCGATGCCGACATAGCCGCCAACCTCGATTGCCGTGTCCCGCTTGCCCAGCGCCTCGATGGCGCGGTCGTTGATCTGCTTGATGCTGGTCCGGTCCAGCCGCACACCGACGACCGGACCCAGCTGAAAGTCGATGCCGCTATCGTCCCGATTGGGAATGGCGTCGAAAAACAGCATGGGTCCGCGGGTGAAGAAAGCATGCTCCTTCACTGTGCCGCGCAATTGCGGGCCGAAAATCATCCGGGAATCGTCGGACCCTTCATAGGTCGGGATGGACGCTACCCCGATGCCGACGGTCAGGCTGCTGCGATCCTCCGCCTCCTGCGCCACTACAGGCGCGGGGACGATGAACGGCAGGGTTAGCAGAAGGATACGGGAAAGCTGGTTCATAAGGCCCCTGTTCAGCCAATGGCGGTCAGGCCAAAGAATGTTTCACGACGGTTACAGGTTCCCCCCGCAATCCTACAGGAAATATTTGAGGCGAATATCCTGCGCCACCGGCGCACCCGCGACGGCAAAGCTGGCCGACCGGAAACTGGGCGCGCCAAAGCGCAGCACCGGATTGCGCGAAAAGCCCACCCCTTCGCGCGGGATGCCGACGAACGTGTCCAGCTTGCCATTGCCATTTTCGTCATGGACGATCGCGATGGCATAGTCGCCGGGCGTCACATTGCCGATCGTCACCGCGCCGCCCTTTGCCGCCACCACGAAATGCCGCTTGTCGGGATCATGGCTGCAATCGGGGAAATAGCGCGGCACCCGCGTCACGCACACCAATATCTGTCCCTTGGTGGACCGCAGCCCCTCCAGCACCATGCTGAGCGGTTGCGGCTGCCCCAACGGAGCGGCACCCAGCAGCGCCGGGACCAGCGCGATCAACCAGCCAACCCGACCCGTCACGCGCGCGCCTTCGCGGTAAAATCGCCAAGCCCCCGGTCAGTGCCGCACAGCCGGTCCCAGACCCGGAAATAAAGGCCGTAATTGCAGGCATACAGGTCATGATGCCGCTGATGATGGGTCGCGGTGATCAGCCACCCGCCCAGCGGCCCGCGCACCAGCCAGCGCGGAAACATCTCCCACCCCATATGATTGCTCACCCCCATGATCGTCATGATCGTCAGCACCACCGCCAGCGCACCGACATGGATGGGGATCATGAACACCAGCGCCGGGATCACCACCGCCCCGGTCAGCGCTTCCCAGGGATGAAAGCTCATCGCCGCCCAGGCCGTCGGCGGGCGGCTGGCATGATGCATCGCATGGGCGATGCGAAAGGGCTTGGGCCGGTGCATCCAGCGATGGGTCCAGTAAAACCATGTGTCATGCGCGGCGAGGTAGAGCAGCACGGACAGCGGCAGATACCAGAGCGGCAATGCCGCGACATCGGTATAGATGCGCGTCCACCCCCGCGCCTGCCATCCCCATGCGACGATCCCGGCGGGGATGCCGTAAATCAGCGCAGACAGCAGCGACCAGCCGATTTCCCGACCCATCTGCCGCTCCAGCCCGCGATACAGGCCCGGCTGCCGCACCCGCGTCGCCAGCGCAAACCCGCCGCTCGCCAGCAGATAACGCACACCGACAATGGCGCTCATCGCCAAGGCGGACCAAAGAATAGCTGCGACCATCCAGCGCCTATAGCCCAAACAAATACCGTCATCCCAGCGAAAGCTCGAATGACGCCTCTTTCTCCGCACCCCTATGTCATCCTCCCCTAGCAGGGGAGGATGGCCAATAGCCCCCTAAGTTC
Source organism: Sphingobium indicum BiD32 (assembly GCF_000382885.1). Classification (GTDB taxonomy): domain Bacteria; phylum Pseudomonadota; class Alphaproteobacteria; order Sphingomonadales; family Sphingomonadaceae; genus Sphingobium; species Sphingobium japonicum_C. The sequence continues at coordinate 1,743 of NZ_CAVK010000067.1, read as the reverse complement.
TCGGCCGTGCCTGCCGGTAACTCCCCAGCATCCGCACCCATTTGGTGTGGAACTCCAGTTCCGCCAGTGCCCGGTCGACCGCCGGATCGCCCGGCATCCCCTCAATATCGCAGAAAAATTCGGTCGCCGCGAAGCTCGCGCCGCGCTGGTAGCTTTCCAACTTGGTCATGTTGACGCCATTGGTCGCAAAGCCGCCCATCGCCTTGTAGAGCGCGGCGGGGACATTCTTCACCTCGAACAGGAATGTCGTCATCACCGGCCCGACATTGGCGACCGGCATTTTCGGCTCACGCGCCAGCACCAGGAAGCGCGTCATATTGTCGTCGCTATCCTCGATATTCTCGGCGATCAGGCGCAGCCCGTACAGCTCCGCCGCCAGATAGGGCGCAATCGCGCCTTCGCCCGGCAGTCGTGTTTCCGCCACCAGCGCCGCCGCGCCCGCCGTATCGGCATAGGCGACCGGCTGGATGCCCCGCTCACGCAGATAATGGCGGCACTGGCCCAGTGCTTGCGGATGGCTGATCGCGCTTTTGACCGGGCTGTTGTCAGGCGCCATCAGACAATGGCGAATCCGCAGGAAATATTCGTCAACAATGGACAGGCCCGATTCGGGCAGCAGGAAATGCATGTCCGCAACCCGCCCGTGCAGGCTGTTTTCGATCGGGATGATTGCCCGCGCCGCCTGTCCATTACGCACCACATCGATCGCATCCTCGAACGCGAAACAGGGCAAAGGCACGCAATCGGGCGCATAATCCAGCGCCGCCAGATGCGAATTGGCCCCCGGCGCGCCCTGATAGGCGACGGCGCGGGCCGGGTCGGCGGCGGCTTTTTCAGCCAGTTGCGCGACGATGGCGCGCGCGGGAGCGGGATAGTTTTCCATGGATGGCTGCGCGCTTAGGCAGTTGCGCGGGGCCGCGCAAGCATCGGCAGGACGGCAAGCAGGGCAGGTCGCGCATTTGTGGCGTCAAGCCGGGTTGCACGTTCGCGTGTCCGCCATTATGGCAACGGCCAAGAGGGGGCGCCAAGACAGCCGCCCGAACAGAAATGCAAGGGAAATCGAGCGAAATGGGCGATCGTTTCAATACCGTAGCGGGCTGGGCGCTGTTCGCGGGCATTATTGCGCTCGGCGGCGCGATCGTCAGTTCCAAATTCTTCCATGACGAACGGCCCGAAACCATGGGCTATGCGATCGAAGGCGTGGAAGCCGAAGGGGAAGGCGCTGCTGCTGGTCCCGGCCTCAACACCCTGCTCGCCAGCGCAGATGTTGCAGCCGGTGAAAAGGTGTTTGCCAAGTGCGCCGCCTGCCACACCGTCAATTCGGGCGGTGCCAATGGCATCGGTCCCAACCTGTTCGCCACTGTCGGCAAGGGCCATGGCCATGTCGCAGGCTTCGCCTATTCCGAAGCATTGAAGTCGGTGCCGGGCAACTGGACCTTCGAGGCGCTGGACAAGTGGCTGAAAAGCCCGCGTGAATATGCGCCCGGCACCAAGATGACCTTTGCCGGGCTCGGCAATCCGGTCGATCGCGCCAATCTGATCGCCTGGCTCAACACGCAGGGTTCCAACCTGCCGCTGCCCGCCGCCGACGCAGCCCCGGCCGCCGAAGGCGCAAACGCCGCCGAAGCGGGCAACGCCGCCAACGCTAGCGAAGCCCCGGCCGGGAACGCTGCCAACGCAGCAGAGTAAAGCGCGACCGGTACGCCGGTCGATTTACGCGAATTGACGGGCGCGGCACTGGTT